>CAZKYA010000170.1:0-5269 GCA_964556725.1 uncultured Pirellulales bacterium | reverse complement strand
GACGTATTCTTAATCTTACAACTGTGGTAGATAAAATAATCGCTCGTTGGGCCGGAGTTTAATTTCAGATTGTTGAGTAACTCACGGCCGTTGAGCATCTTTTGAATCGTATATGGGCTTAAAAGCTTGAAATTTATGTAATCCAGCTTCTTGGGGTCTTTACGTTTATCTCTTTTCGGCCATTTTCGAGCATCTCTGACGGTTCCTACGCTGCGCAAATTCACACCGGGGACAAGAACGCTTTCGTCCTCGTGCTCAATCAGATATGAAAAGGGCAAATCCGAAGTATCTGAGTTCCTGTAATGCCTGCCCATTACCACTGTAAAAGCCCCGACTTTTGCTGGCCATAGCATATACGAATCACTGGCGGTCTTGGAGCCGCGCTCGACCACGCCTTGATGAACCGGACCAAGTTTATACATGTGATTGCTCTGGTTGGTTCCACTGCCGGCATTTAGAAATGAAAAAAACCCTGCAATCAGCAGAGTTGATTTGTGATGCGTAACAGTATATGGCCCTGCAAATATGGCACAGGCCTCGCCGTGGAAGCCGCCACAGTTGGCAAAGAACACGGAGTTTTCCGCTGAATACTGCCTGGACAATTCCGTGCCCTGGCCGACGAAGCATTTGGATATGATTGTGCCGTCGCTAATCTTCGCACCGGAACATACAATAAAATCCTCTGCAAATACGCCGGAACCAATATAAACGGGGTCTTCGGGACAGCTATTGATTGAGCCGTTCTCCAGTCTGTTAACTGCCTCGATTACGCTGGCAGGCCCAATTTTGACGTTTCTGATTATTCGGCAGTTGATAACTCTGGCGTCTTTCGCAACCACGCCCATGGCAGATGTAACAGAAGCCGTATAGTCAGCTATCAATTTCTGCAGCTTTTCAATTACTTTCGGCCTGTGCCGGTAAAACGCTATTATATAAGCGGTATGGGCAGACAGATGGTCGTAAAGCGGTATCTCTCTGCCGCCTGCCTCGTTAACAACTGTGGCTTCCGTCCCGTTACCAAACGAACTTTCCGCCTCTACCGCAAGCAAGTCGATATTATCTATTACCACATCATCTTCAATTACATAGTTGGCGATGTAATTCCTTACCTGGCCTATATATACGTTATCGCCGACAGTGCAGTTGTGAATTGTTGTGTTACTGATACCAGATGGCTTGGTTACGCCGCCGTGAAACGATACCTGCTTTTCAAAGACACCTAATTTCACATCACCGGAAAAGTGCGTCATCTTTACAGACTCCGCGTTGAACCTGTCAGCTACCCGGACCTTTGACCAATCGCTACAACTGCACCCTTGGCCAGTCAGCTTGGCAATTTCCTCCGTCTTCAGTGGACGAGTTTTTGATGCCATTTTCGTAACTCCCTCTTATATATTATCTGCACCAACCTTTATTGATTTCCATCTCTATGTCGTCAGGAAGACCCTTGGTGTCGAATAACTAACTCAGCTACGAAAATATAATGATTCAAGTCCCATAAATCAAGACATATTTATAACAGGATAATTGTGAGGTGCTTCCTTTTTTTTACATATTGCGAAAAATTGCAGCGGAACAAATTTCGCGATGATTCTACTGTTTTTGGAGGCAGTCTCGGGACAAATGAGAATCTTCAAAGATAAATTATAAAAACTTTGGCAAAATTTTTAGTAATCTATAGACACCTGCCGATGTAATTTTATACAAGATAATCATACCCCTGTCGTTGGGCAATTATCTCTGGTTCTTTCGAGCTGTTTACGAGGGTTGAGCTATGCCAAATCAGCCAAGGGTGGCAAAGGTTTTAGCAGCACTGCTGGTTTCAATGACAGTTGGGGCGGTAGTTTTGATGGCTATGGGTAATAATCCTCCCTCCAAAGGGCCATTTTCCCTCGCGAGCTATTTTCGGCTTGACCCCATCGAAAAAACCATTCATTCCTATGTCGTTCAATCCCCCGACCGCTGGAACCGTATTGAGATTTACTATAGCGGCACCAAAGCTGGCAATATAGAACAGTTGGCGTCGCTCAGCGGCCTGCCTGGTCCTGAGGACATCAACTGCCATTTTGTTATTTGCAATGGTCTTGGCGGAGGTGATGGCCAGATACAGACAACCGAAAAATGGCAAAAACAATGGTCTATCACGCCGGGCAGAACCTGGTATGGCAGCAGCCGCACCATCCGCATATGCGTTATAGCCGACGGACACACCTGCCGCCCAACAGATTGCCAGATAAAAAGGATAGAGCAACTGATAGAAGGGCTCCATAGAAGGTTTGGCATCGGGGCTGACTCAATCTTTTACCCCAGAGATTGGCAATAATCGCAGAGCCCATCAGCCGTCACTACTAATTCCATCTTGGTCTTCAGTCTTCTTGTAAACGGTCCCGCTTCCAGCCGTGACCTCAAGGCTCGTTTGGTGCCCCAATGTTCGGGTCTCTGCCACAGGGGCCGAATCCCTGGCGTCCACCCCAGCGCTCCCATGAATCTCCCGGACGTCCGAAGCCCTTAAACTCCCCATGGAAGCGGCGGGTATCCATTTTCTCGCGGAATTTCCCAGCCCGTTCTTTCATCGTCGCCTTGAACTCATCCAGTTTCTTGAGCTGCTCGGGCGTCAGAACTGCCTTGATAGAGGCCATCGTCTGAGCTTTCAGAACAGCTTGGTCACCGAGCGCCTTGCCAAGAACCGTTGCGGCCTCGCGGATGGCGGTTTCGTCACCTTTGTCAACCGCTTCATACAGCGCCTTTCTGGCCTCGCCAACCGCCTCGTCAGCTTTCTTGTCTTTCTCCTTTGCTGCTTCGGTAATCTTCTTAACGGCCTCTTTCTGTTCATCGGTCAGCTCCAGTCTGCCGAGCATGTGCAGCATTCCCGGCCCACCAAACCCGCCGGGCCGTCCCATGCCCATACCGAATCTGCCCGGCCAATTAGGGTCGAATCCAGGGCCGCCTCTCGGCCAGTGACCACCACGGCCTGGACCGGCAAGAACCAGACCAATCAGGGCCATCAGCACCAAACCAACAACTGCGACTGTTTTGAATCTTGTCTTTTTCATCTTTCGTTCCTTTCATTGCAAGTTAAGTTATTCTTCTTTCTTATGCCCACTCGCCGGAACCTTTTGGCAGGATAGTGGATACATAGGCCGAAAAGTTACACCCGACGAATAAATTTCTGCGAAAACCCGGTTTTTTGTCTGCGTGCTGTGGTTTTTTACTGCTCTATCCGGACCAGTACGCACAGATACAGACGAATTCAAAAGGAGATTTATTGCAGTTTGGAGGGTCAACTTTAGTGCTTTTCATTGTTGCCGGGGCTTCTGACTGGTCAGTATGTATAAGAGCACGCCGACCGATAGAACCACAAAAAGTAGAATCAGACTTCCCCGTTTTTGGCTCCAGGCATAAGAAATGGAGCTGTAAATCAGAAAAGCACACACAGCGCAAAAGATAAGTGTCGTAACCGGATATCCGGTTACCCGGTAGGGGCGTTCGGCTCTCGGTTCCTTATAGCGCAAAACGATAACCGAAAGACTGGTTGCAAGGTAAAATGTATAGACCGCCGTAGCGGTATAAAGAATCGTATCTACAAATGAGCCGAAAATCAAAATAAGAGCTACTGCTATCGCCCCCTGCGCGGCCAGCGCCCAGACCGGCGTTCCCATGCCGCTATGCCATCTGCCCAAAACACCAAAGGTCTTATGCTCCGCGCCAAGCGCATAGGAAATCCGTGCACCGGTAAAAATCAGGCCATTAAGAGCCCCTAAAGCGGAAATGCAAACAAGGGCACTGACTAAACCACCGCCAATTTTCGGAAAAGCCGTTGAGACGCAGTCAGTCGCCACTGCTTTGGATGTTGCCAGGCCTTCGTAACCCAGCGTATGGAGAAATGCCCCGTTAACCAATAAATACAGTATGGTCACAGCAACTGAGCCGAGCACCAACGCACGGACGATATTGCGATGCGGATTTTTCACTTCGGCAGCCACATAAGCCATTTCGTTCCACCCGCCGAACGTAAACAGCACAAATATCAGCGCCAAACTGACTGGAAATGGTTCAAAGGTCGCTGAGGTCGGGGAACTCTGCGGCCCAACTACTGCTACGCCAACAATTGCCAGTAATCCCAGCGCTTTGACAATGGTAAGAATGTTCTGCGTCCACTTTCCTTCTTTCACACCGAGGATGTTGATAACAGTCAAAATGGCAACAGCCACACCGGCATATACCCGTTGGCCGTAAGAAATTGAAGAACCTGTAAAGGGGTCGTAGATTGTGCGTGCATACATCGCAAACGCAAATGCCATCACGGCAATGTCGCCGGGCCGAACAATTGCAAGCTGAATCCAGCCGAACAAATAACCCGCCCATCTGCCATACGCCCGGCTAAGATACACATAATCACCACCTTCCTGAGGATAGGCCGAGGCAAGCTCAGCATAACCCAGCGCGCCAAAAAGCGAAATCAATCCTCCTGCCAGCCAAATCGCCAACACACCCCACCAGCAGTATGCCCCTCTGGCAATATCCGGCGCCATTTGAAATATGCCGACGCCGATAATAATGCCCACAATGATGCATGTGGAATCAAATAACGATAGTTCCTTTTTGGGAATCATTCGGATAACAAGCAAACAGCTATAAGAAAGTCGAAGAAAAACTCTATTTGTTGTTTTATACTTTCAATAATCCCAACAGGGAAAAGCATTAACAGGCAAAATACGGAATTTCTTGTTGTTTTCTTAACGACGGGGGCTTCCGCACCAGGGACATCGCGTATCTTCTTCCAATTCCTCTAACTTTATTTCCTTTGTTTTCTTAAGCGGCGTTGTCCAGAGATATATCGTATGCTCACGTTTAGTTTCACTGGAAACAACCTTTACAACCTTGTCCGGTTCAACTCCTTCTATGCCCTCTTCATGTGAGACAATCCGTGAGCCAGGCCTGAGTTTTTCCAATTGCGGAACCAGCTTCAGATTCAGCCTCGGGTTTAGGTAGAGAGTGATTACGCTTGCCTGGCTAAGATCAAGTGTGAAGATGTCCTTCTGCTCGATGCTAACCAGCTGTTCCACCTTGTTTTTCTCTACGTTTTCCAGTGACTCTTTTACGCACCGCGGCTGTGTGTCGTAACCTACGGCTTTGCAGCCATACTTCCTGGCCGCCGCCACTACTATCCGGCCGTCCCCGCAGCCAAGGTCGTAAACTAAATCATCCTTTTTGACCTCTGCTAACTCCAGCATCTTGTCCACCACATCATGGGGCGTAAAGACAATCC
>CAZKYA010000169.1:0-5342 GCA_964556725.1 uncultured Pirellulales bacterium | reverse complement strand
AATATGGATAAAGATTATTACCTTCGGATGGTTGAGAAAATAAAGCGATATATCTATGATGGTGATGTTTACCAGATTAACTTTTCGCAGCGATTTGAATGTGGTTATGATGCCAGGGAGATAGACCTTTTCCACTGGCAAAACCATTATAATCCCAGCCCTTATGCGGCTTATATCGACGGCGGTAATTTTTGCATTGTAAGCGCTTCGCCGGAGATGTTTATCACAATTACCGATGGCTTCATCCGAACCAAGCCGATTAAAGGGACCCGGCCACATATTAAACCTGTCCCGAGCGAAGTCGAGGGAAACAACGCTCAAACCAACAAGAAAAATTTCAACGAACTGCTGTCCAGTGAAAAAGAAAAAGCCGAGCTAAATATGATAATCGACCTTGAGCGTAATGACATTGCAAGAATATGCATACCAGGCACACGAAGAGTAATTCAGCAGAGAACTATTGAGACCTATCCCACAGTTTTTCACGCAGTAGCAACCGTGGCTGGCCAGCTGCGCAATGAAATAACCTTTTGTGACATCTTAAAAGCAATGTTCCCCGGCGGCTCTATCACCGGCGCTCCAAAAATCCGCTCGATGGAAATCATTGACCAGACCGAACCCACCGCAAGAGGTGTATATACCGGCAGCATCGGCTATATCGGCCTTGATGGAAGTGTCTGCTTGAACATCGCTATCAGAACGATTATCATCAAAAATCAAATGGCTTTTGCACAAACCGGTGGCGGAATAGTCGCAGATTCCGACCCACAGGCAGAATGGGATGAAACAATCACAAAAGCAAGAGCACTACTGGCGGGAATCAAAGCTACGCAGCAAAACAAAATACGAATAGAGGATATTCAACGGATAAATACAAAATCCGAAGCACGAAATACGAAACAAATACAAATGACCAAAACACAAAATTCAAAAACTTAAGTTTTGAGCATTTGAATTTCGAATTTAGATATTTGGATTTTATACAAACTAAAGATGTCGGAAAAAGTTTTCCTGAATGATAAGTTAGTTGATATCGATAAGGCCTGCGTGTCGGTGACCGACAGTGGTTTTTTGTATGGTGCAGGGCTTTTCGAGACGATGCGAGCCAACAACGGCGTTGTCTTTTCACTAAAAGATCATCTTGATAGGTTATTTTTCAGCGCAAGCTCTTTATCAATACCATTAGAAGGTACTTACGATAGAAAATATATCACCGATGCTATCTATAAATTACTGAAGGCAAACAAATTGACCGAGGCGCGTCTGCGGCTGACAGTAACTTCCGGGCCGATGGCCCGAGAGGACGAGCAGCAAAAGCCCACTTTTCTTATCACCGCCACGAATTTAACTCCTTATCCAGACGAATATTATAAAAACGGGGTTCTGGTTGTGCTGTCGCCGTTCAGGCAGAACATCGCTGAGCCAACTTATGGGCATAAAACAATAAGCTATTTCTCGCGTATGCTGGCGCTAAAGTGGGCACACCAGAAGCGAGCAGCAGAGGCGTTATGGTTCACGGTGGATAATCGCCTGGCCGAAGGGTGCATAAGCAACGTGTTTCTGGTGAAGGATTCTATCCTTTATACTCCATTTATAAGAACACCAATACTTGCTGGGGTTGCCAGAAAGACTGTTTTTCAAATTGCCTTTAGAGATTCTATCGAACTGGTCGAAAAAGACCTCTATATAGACGACGTTTTAGCTGCTGACGAGATTTTTCTTACGAATGTAATTATGCAGATTCTGCCGATAAGCAGGGTAGAAAAGCACGATGTGGGCACCGGTAAGCCCGGCCCGATGACGAAAAAGCTGCAAAAGAAGTTCGAAGAATTTTTCCAGACCGAGTGCAGGAAAAACAAATGAAAGTAAAAGATATAGCGGCAGCAATTGAAGAAATAGTGCCACTAAGATTAGCCCAGAAGTGGGACAACGTTGGTTTGCTCATTGGCGACCCGCAGCAAAATGTAAAAAATATCCTGCTGACTATTGATGTCACCGGTGACGTTGTTACTGAAGCAAAAAGATTAAAGACAAATCTGATTGTAAGTTACCATCCTGTTATCTGGGACGGCCTGAAGAAGATTACCGCCGATGACCAAAACAGCATTGTCTATGATTTGGTCCGCTGTGAGATTGCGGTTTTTTCGATACACACAGCTTTGGATTCTGTTGTCGGCGGAGTAAATGATGGCCTTGCAGAGATAATTGGTATTCAAGATACCAAGCCCATCGGTGATTATGTTGATAGTCCCGAAGGTGATAATTATAAGCTCTCTGTTTTTATCCCTGTCAAGTCGGTGGAGAAGGTTTCTAAAGCTCTTTTTGCCGCTGGCGCAGGTGTGATTGGAAACTACAGCCACTGTGGTTTCGGCACAAAGGGAGAGGGCAGCTTTTTGCCTTTGAAAGGTGCAAAACCTGCTATAGGAACAAAAGGCAGGGTGGAAAAGGTGCCGGAGGTAAGATTCGAGACGATTGTGCCTTCGCAGAAACTCGATGCCTGCATAGCTGCAATGAAAAAGTCACATCCTTATGAGAAACCGGCTTTTGATATCTTCAAACTTTATACTAAGCGGGATAAATTCGGGCTGGGCAGAATCGGAAAATTAGCCAAACCAATGCGAACAGAGCAGATTGTCAAGAGAATAAAAAGATATACCGGGGCGAAAGCTGTTGGTGTTGTTGGAGATGAAAAGCGTCTGGTAAAAACGGCAGCGGTTTGCGCCGGTTCGTGCGATAAGCTCATCGATTCGGTTATCGCCGCAAAGGTTGATTTGTATCTAACCGGCGAGTTGAAACATCATCAGGCATTGGCAGCACAAGAGGCAAATCTGACCTGCATCTGCTTAGGTCATAGTGTCTCGGAACGCTTTATATTGAAAAAGTTCGCCAAACAATTGCAAAAAAAGTTGAAAGAGGTAACAATAGAAGTCAGCAAAAAAGATGCGGACCCTTTTAGATGGAAAGAAATATGACAGAAGAGCGCAAAGAAATTTCGAATATCGAATGTCAAATATCGAATGGAGAATGTCAAGCAGAGATTCTTCGCTGCGCTCAGAATGACAAAGAGGGTAGCGAAAACGGCATAAAACAGCCGACAGTTGAGTCTGCTATAGAGGCGGTTTTATTTGCCAGCAATGAGTCACTCTCGGCAGAGCGTATAGCTAATATTGTTGAGACATCTGTAAAGCAGGTCCGCCAGCATATCCAAAACCTTAACGACAAGTATCAAGCTAATAATAATGCCTTTAGGATAGAGCAGATTGCTGGCGGTTATCAGATGCTTACCTTAAGTCCTTATAATCATTGGCTGAAAAAGCTGCTTCGCGTCCGCAGCGATAGTAAATTAAGCCCTGCGGCGTTGGAGACGCTGGCGATAATTGCGTATAAACAGCCGGTTATTCGAGCCGACATCGAGGCGATAAGAGGTGTTGCTGTCGGCGAGTTAGTTCGCTCACTTATGGACAAAGGCCTGGTCAAAATCGTTGGCCGTGCCGAAGTATTAGGCAGACCGACGCTCTACGGCACGACAAAGAAGTTTCTTGAGGTCTTCGGCCTGAACTCCCTAAAGGACCTGCCCAAGGTCGAAGAACTCAGAAAACCGGATTGACAAAAACCTTTCTGCGAATCAGATGTGAACCAAATGTTAGTTCGTTAGCATATCACTTGAACGTGCTCAAGCGTAATGAATCTTTAAGGATAATACAACTCCTAATTCCACGGTAGTTCCTTTGTATCGGGACTGACGGCGTGTGCGGGTCTGGGATGGTTCGCATCGAAAACGAGCATATCTTGCTGTTTTTCGATAACGACCGATTCCTCATCAATCGAGCCGTCCGGCCTGGTTACCTTATCTAAAGAAAGCCCAAGATGTTTGGCAAGAAACTTATAGGCGCCCATTCGCTTGGAAGGGCCATAATCGTGCCCTTCATCGGGCAGATGAATATTCTCTACCAGATTCTCAGCATTAAAAAGCTTGTAAACGTTACGAATGTAAGGAAACTCAACCTCTGGTGTGTTTTTGGTCCAGTCCTTGCCGCAGGAAATTAACAGTTGCGGTCGTGGTGCAGCTAAGGCGGCAATTTCTGCGTTGTTTGTTTCGTGTGTGGCGCTTTTGTGAATGGGCATACCGCTTTCACAATCGCAGCCGCCGAAGAAATGGGCTGAAACCATAACTACCGGAACTGAGACCGAAATGCGGTCATCCACCGCAGTAACAAGAAATGCCTGTGTTCCTCCGCTGGATGCACCGGTCACACCGATGCGTTTTGGGTCAACGTCTTTAAGCGAGGTGAGAAAGTCTATAGCACGGATGCTGTTGAAGAGCTGCAATTTGAGAACCTTCGACCGCTCATGCTGCCAACCTGCGTTTGCCCAATCTCCCCACCCGACCATATCATAGGAGAAAACGACAGCTCCCATTCGTGCGAGGATTGCACATCGTTTCTGCTGGTCGGGTCGAAACCGCCCATAGTCATCAGGCCTGCGAAAATGTCCATGGGGACAAAGAACCGCTGCAAAAGGTCCCTTGCCTGTTCGAGGACGGTATAAACTTCCCGTCACGAAAATCCCGGGCAGGCTTTCAAACGCCACGTTTTCGACCGTGTAATCTTTATATTTACGTTTGCTGTGAATGATTGGATTCAGGGGACATTTATTAGGCAACGGCAGAAGTTCAGCTCCGCGGAGGATACCTTCACGAATGCATTTAGCCCGCTTCTCCCATTCAGACAGATTGGAGTAACTCCTGGCAAACTTAGCGAGCTGCTCTCTGGCTGCTTCTTCACTATGATAATGCCCCTGGCAAAGCTGTGGTTCTTCGACCGGTTTTTTTTGCGGCTCGATTTCCACGGTCCCAACATTGACCTCCTCAGCCGTCGCCAGGGTACAATGACAACAAAGCAGAACAGCCACCAGCGTAATAAATTTAATAATCATCGCCATAATTCACATCCTTATTTATAAAGCAGTCTTTCACTTTATTTACCACATTTTTGCTGCGGGACTTATAAATGTTATAGAAAAAATCAGCGTTTGCAAAGCAAGAAATTTTTTTGTAAGAGCTACAAGATGTAACTATTCCATATTCTGTGATTGTTTATTTTCGGCATAAAGGCCTGTGGTTTCCCACGCCCCAAAACCCTGACAGCTTGATAATTAAAAAGACCATAATCTTTGGGGCAATTATTGAAAAAAGTGCATCTTGACAAAATTATTGAAATTTAGATAATGTTTTAATAGAATTGGACGAAAAGAGCTTTTGGTTCGATAGTGTTGATTTGCAACCAGTTATTCCCCGATAGCTCAATTGGTAGAGCGAGCGGCTGTAATGCGGGGCATGAAAG
>CAZKYA010000168.1:0-5442 GCA_964556725.1 uncultured Pirellulales bacterium | reverse complement strand
TATCGGGTTATGTAAGTTCTCGGTGGGCTAAGCACCATCACCCGATATGGTGGGAACACATTAGCAAGAGCACAGCAGGTAAAAAAGGAGATGGCAAATGTAATGTTGATGGCACTGAAGCAGGTCCTATCGGGACCAAGCCGGAACAAAGTTCACAAATAAAAAATCAATAGAATTAGTTAGTTCAGAAAAGTTTTTCTGAATACACTATGGAGCGGCAGTGGAGTTAAGAGATATCCCCAGCAAGGTGCCGGGCGGAGTTCGGTAAGGATATTTTAGCCCTCTGCAAAAAGGAATTTGTTGAAAGGAGAATAAAGATATGGAGAAGATTGTAGCTTTATTATGTGTGTTTGGTTTAGGCATGTGCTTTTCACTACTGGGGTCGATTAGCGTCAAGCTGATGCCGCGACTTAAGATAGACCAGGGCAAGTTCGGCTCGCTTATTTCAGCATTTATGCTCGCATGCTTAATTGCTTCATTGATTGCTGGTGTTGTGGTGGACAAGATTGGCTATAAACCGGTGGCTATTTTCGGATTCATAGCAACAGCAGTTTGTATCTTGATTCTTGCTCGTGGACAGACATACGGGGTAGTTGTTTTGCCCTGCTTATTGCTTGGTTTTGGAGCTATGGCTCTTAATACGGCGGGCAATACGCTTATTCCAGTCGTATTGTTCGGAGGGAAAAACCCGGCGGCTGCGAGTAACCTGGGTAATGTGTTCTTCGGGCTCGGCCTTTTTGTTACACCGCTGGTTGTAAGCTTCCTTTTTAGAAAAACAACTTATGAAAAGGCGATATCCGTCCTGGCGTTAATTGTGCTTGCACCTGCGGTTTTGGCAGTTATGGCGAAATACCCGCAGGTGCCGGCTGGTTTTGCAATCTCTGATGCGGTGGCGCTGCTTAGGGAGCCGGCTGTTTTAGTAGCTGCTCTGGCTCTATTTTGCTACATCAGTCTGGAGTCATCTTTTTGCAACTGGCTGCCACCATACGGCAAGGAAATTATAAGCAGGGACTTTTCGAGCCTGGACGGCTCAATTATCGATGCTTCATCTCAGCAGATGCTTTCAGCGTTTGCGGTGGCGATGATGGCCGGCCGGTTAATAACAAGTCAGGTCAGCAGCATTACGGAATACGGCAGCTGGTTCATCGCAGGAGCCGCACTTATCGCGTGCCTGCTAATCCTGGCGATGGGCAGAAGCGGCGCAATCTGGACCAGTGCACTGGCTGTTTGTGCGGGTCTATCTTTTGCTCCGTGCTTTCCTACTATTGTCGGCGTGACGTATTCAAAACACCCGGAGAATTTCGGAAGTGTTTTTGGGATTATCTTTGCGGTGGGCCTATTGGGTGCTGTGATTATCCCTAAAGCTATTGGTAATCTTGCAAAGGGTTCGTCGGTCCAGAAGAGTTTGAAGCTGTTGATTCCTGCCTGCGTAGCTCTTATTGTTCTGGCGATTATTCTGGGTAAAGTCGAAGCTAAAAAGAAGCCTGAGACGAGGATGCCGTCTTCTGCTGTTAAAGTCGTTGAGATGGCCACAACCTTAGCCGAGGGTGCACCACAAGAGGCCGCAGGCGCAGAACAAAGCAGGTGAGAGCACCAGATTTGTTGGGCATTTCAATAAGTCGGTTATCAGAGAAGGGATTCGGTAAAGCTGAATCCCTGATTTAATTGAGCCGGTGCAGGAAAAATCACAGGTAATGGCTTGACAACGTCGTAGGAATAGAATAGGATAAGGATAAATATCGAGCGATAGTGCTCATTTTTACAGGGAGGTTAAGAGTCACATTAGTTACATAGAATTTTAAAGTTTTGAGGTAAAAAAATGATGAAAAAAGGTTTTAGCTCAATTTTGAAAGTTTCCGTCTGTATGTTGTTAGTAATGTTTTTGTGCGTTGGTGCATCCTGTAAAAAAACATCTCCGACACCCCCAGTTGAGGAACCCCAGCAGATGCCTGATGTTACTTTAGGTGAAGTCAATGATATAGAGGTTGAAGTGCCTAATACTCCAACATCGATGCCCCCAGAGACGCCGAATGTCCCTGCCGAAGATGTAAACGTTCCAATAGATGTTAACGTTCCCATAGATGTAAACAATCCCGAATTAGTGCCGATTGAAATCGAGCTACCCAAGCCGATGTTTGTTGGAACTCCGCTGGATTCACGAGTGCCTAATCTTGAGAAGCCCCGTGTTGGGCCGCGTCCGCCATTTTTAGCTCCAATTGGAACTAAGAATATCGCACTTGGAAAGCCGGTCTCAAGCAGCGATAAAGAACCCATCATCGGCGAGATCGAAATGATAACCGATGGAGATAAAGAAGCTGCTGACGGCAGCTACGTCGAGTTAGGGCCTTTCGTGCAGCACGTTACGATTGACCTCGAAGCTGTATATGAGATATACGCTATTGTCATCTGGCACTACCATAAGCAGGCCTGTGTTTACTTTGACGTTGTGGTACAGGTTGCCGATGACCCTGATTTTATCACGAATGTCAGGACACTTTTCAACAATGATACCGACAATTCTGCGGGTTTAGGTGCCGGCAAGGATATGCACTATACAGAGACCTACGAAGGCAAACTTATCGATGCCAAGGGTGTCCGTGCCCGCTATGTCCGCCTCTATAGTAATGGCAATAACGGCAATGACGTGAACCACTATATTGAGGTAGCTGTTTACGGTAAGCCCATAGGATGAAACCTCCGGCTACGGCTTGGCCTTCGCCGAGACGAGCGGTAGATTCCGGCTTGTCTGCGAAACCATTCAAAAAATGTTGCGTTCTCATTTTAACCGGCACAGTCCTTGCGCTTGTGCTGCGCCTGCCACGGTTAGAACAGAGGCCGATGCACGGCGATGAGGCCATACACGGTTTTAAGTTCGGGCAGTTGTTGGAGGAAGGCGTCTATACATACGACCCCAATGAATACCACGGCCCGACGCTTAATTATCTTACGTTAATCCCTGCCCGGCTCGAATCTGCCAAGAAACTGACAGAGATTAGCGAGCGCACTCTGCGTATTGTGCCCGTTTTTTTTGGTGTGCTGTTGGTGCTGCTGCTTTTGCTAATGGTTGATGGCCTGGGGCCGGGTGCTGTGGCTTGTGCCGCTATATTGACGGCTGTCTCGCCGGCTATGGTCTTCTACAGCCGTTATTACATTCAGGAGATGCTACTGGTCTGTTTTACCTTTGGGGCGATTACCTGCGGCTACCGATACACTCAGAGCAAAAACATTAAATGGGCTTTATTGACAGGGATGTTCCTCGGGCTTATGCACGCGACAAAAGAAACGTGTATCATATCTTTTGGCTCGATGGTTCTGGCTTTGCTGATTGTTCTTTTGTTGCAACGTAAGAAAGATATATCTTCGAACACCGTTAAGACAGTAAAGGCAGCGCACCTTATTGCGGGTTTGGCTGCTGCTGTGGTGGTTTCAGCCCTTTTTTACTCATCATTTCTCGCTAATCCCAAAGGAATTCTGGATTCAGTGCTGACTTATACAACTTATTTCAGCCGGACTGGCAATAACATCCTGCATATTCACCCCTGGTATTATTATCTGAAAATGCTTATCTGGTCTAAATACGGAGACGGTCCACTCTGGAGCGAAGCCCTTATTATCTTGTTGGCTGTAGTTGGTTTCATAGTTGCAATAAGAGGAAAAAACTTACCGGCTGCTAATTTGCATCTGCTCAGATTTATCGCGTTCTACACAGTCATTATGACTGTTGTATATTCTGCGATTCCATATAAAACTCCCTGGTGTTTATTAGGATTTCTGCATGGTATGATTTTATTAGCTGGTATTGGGGCGGTGACACTTATAAAGATAACAGCAAACGTTGTGCCTCGTCCGATGGTTGTTTGCCTGTTAATTGCAGGCACTATTCACCTGACGTGGCAGGCATATCTGGGCAATTACAAGTATTATGCTGATAGTCGCAATCCCTACGTGTATGCGCACCCAACTACAGACGTTTTTACTATGGTGCAAAGGGTGGAAGAAATAGCTCATGTTCACGAAGATGGTCATAACATGCACATCCAAGTCATTTGTCCCGGGAGTGATTATTGGCCTCTTCCGTGGTATCTGCGTTCTTTTGCAAAAGTCGGCTGGTGGGACAAGGTTAATGAGAATGTACCGTCCGCATCTGTCGTTATCGCATCTGCGAGTGTGGAGCAGGAACTTATTAGAAAGTTATACGAATTACCACCGCCTGGAAAAAAGAATCTGTATGTTCCTCTGTTTGATACATATATGGAATTGCGTCCCCAGATAGAGCTGCGTGGTTATGTCAGGAAAGAGCTGTGGGACCGTTTCCAGCAAAGTCAGGCCCGGCCGATTCAATCGCAAACGGCAGGTGAAAAATGACTCAGCCACGGGATGAAACCTGTTACCTCAAGAGCGGCCAGCTTTCAATCCCGAATATGAGGCGTTTTTCCCACGAGGCCATGGCGACTACTTTTGAGGTCATTATTGTGCACGAGGACGGCCGCTACGCACAACAGGCAGCAAGAGCTGCTTTTGATGAACTCGACCGCATCGAAGCAGAACTGAGCCGATTCATCGAAAACAGTGACATCTGCCGTATTAACAACCTCGCTGCTAATCAGCCACTAATAATTGGTCTGGCTGCCTTCGAATGTTTGCAGCTCAGCGCCAATATTTACAACGAAACTAACGGAGCTTTCGATGTAACAATAGGGCCTTTGCTAAACTATTGGCTGACCGAGGATAAAACTCCGGGGGTGCTTTCTGAAAACCAGTTGAAACTTGCTCGTCAACATACTGGCATAAATCTTATTAAATTGGATGAAACCGAGCATACGGTTCTGTTATTGACCAGCCCTGTGCAAATTGACCTTGGCGGTATCGGCAAGGGCTATGCAGTTGACAGGATGGCTGAGCTATTACGAGAATGGAGTATTGATTCTGCTTTGATTTCCGGCGGCTATAGTTCGGTTTTGGCCCTCGATGCCCCGCCCCAGACAAAATCCCGTAAGGGATGCCCTACGGCAGGCTGGCCAGTGACGTTAAGTAATCCCAATAATCGTAAACAGACCTTAGCTCGTCTTTATTTGCAGAGGCATGCTGTGGGCGCATCAGGTTTGCAGAAAGGCCGGCATATCATCGACCCCCGCACAGTCCGTCCGGTTCAGGGTAAACTCGCTGCCTGGGCTTGTGCCGGCGATTCCCTCGACTGTGCTTGGGACAGGGCTGCAACTGCTGATGCACTTTCTACGGCGTTTATGGTTATGAGTCCGAACGAAATCGAGCAATACTGCGGACGCCATCCGCAAGTGCAGGCATTGGTCATACTGCCAGAAGAAAAACAGCCACAACGAGAAAAAATTCTGCGCTTCGGCAGGTGGTAAATCTATAGCAAATCTAATCTGACATTTCCCACCCGCCGTGCCAGCGCACTCGCCGCGATGCGCGTCGCAGCGG
>CAZKYA010000167.1:0-5449 GCA_964556725.1 uncultured Pirellulales bacterium | reverse complement strand
TGGGTCACGTTTTTATCCTTGCTACTACATTGTATCTGGTGGTCTATATGACCAGTTCCATCTCCATACAATTAAGAAAACAGGAAGAAGCCTACAGGCAGGCGAATATCCAGCTTCAACAGAAGGACCGTATAAAGGATGAGTATGTTTTACAACTGACTCACGACATCAAGGGGCATCTGGCGGCTATACAAAGTTGCCTGAGTGTTCTTGCTAACGGAATAGCTGGCCCGCTTAGCGAGCAACAAGCCGACTTTGTTAGCCGAACACATGACCGCACAAAAAAACTTACTAAATTTGTAAAGGCCTTATTACGGCTGACGGAGATGCGGCTGAGCGATATATTTGAAACGGATTTCTTTTCCTTAAAGAATACGCTTTCCAGTGCCATCGAATCGGTTAGGAACAAAGCAGAGGACAAAAATATAACTTTAAGTTCCGGTATGGAGCCTTCGGCAGATAAGGTGTTTGGTAATCAGTTTTCCATCGAAGAAACAATAACGAATCTGCTGCTTAACTCCATTAAATACACGCCCACAAATGGAACTGTTCAGGTTCGGGCTAAGGGCAATGGTGAAACAGTTCTTGTAGAGATTTCCGACACAGGGATCGGCATACCCGCAAGCGAAATAGATAAAGTTTTCGATGAGTTTTTTAGGGCAAGCAACGCAAAGCTTGTGGAAAGAGATGGTACCGGCTTGGGGCTTTCCATAGCAAAGCAAACTATCCAAAAACATGGTGGTAATATATGGGCAGAAAGCCAGGAAGGCAAATGGACTAAAATAAGTTTTACATTGCCAAAACATCCGTTGAATCAGGTCAAAAAAATTTGAGATTTGGTTAATCGCATTAGCAATTTGGATTAAAAGATGGAAATTGTTGCACATGGTATAGACCTTGTCGATTGTCCGAGAATAGAAAAGATGCTCAAGCAGCACGGCCAGCGCTTCACCGACAGGGTCTTTACTGCTGCTGAACGGGCATATGCCGAGGCGAATAAAAACTCAATAGAGAAATTAGCTGGCCGTTTTGCTGCAAAGGAAGCTGTTCTTAAACTGATGGGGACCGGCTGGCAGGGCAAAATCGCCTGGACGGATATTGAGATAATAAATAATCCTGCAGGTCAGCCCGAGGTTACTCTTGGTGGAGAGGTGAAAAAAATTGCCGACAAGCTTGGGATTGGGCATATAAGCGTTAGCATCACCCACACTGCAAATTTCGCCATTGCCTCAGCCGTTGCCTTGGCACGGTCAGATGAAAGCAAACCAGTTTGATTGCGTTGTTATAGGTGGAGGGCACGCCGGTGCTGAGGCCGCCTTTGCTGCCGCTAAAATCGGCACCAAAACCTGCCTTATCACAATTAGCAAAGACACGATAGCCAAGATGAGCTGTAATCCTGCTATCGGCGGGCTTGCCAAGGGACAGATTGTGCGCGAGGTTGATGCCCTCGGCGGGCTGATGGCTCTGGCAATCGATGCTACAGGCATTCAATTTCGTATGCTGAATCGCTCAAAGGGCCCGGCTGTGCAGTCACCGAGGGCGCAAGCAGATAAATACAAGTATAAAGATTTCATCCGCACGCAACTTGAGCAAACTGAGAATTTGACTATCGTTGAAGCAATAGCCATAGAGATTATCGTCGAGAAAAATAAAGTTCGAGCAGTGCGTTGCCAGAACGGAGCAGTATATAATGCCCCGGTAATAGTTTTGACCACAGGGACATTTCTTCGTGGCTTGATGCACATTGGAGCAGAGCAGTTTCTTGGTGGTCGGCTTGACGAACCTGCTGCCTGTGAGCTTTCCCAGAGTCTTGAACACATCGGATTAGAACTGAAGAGACTCAAAACCGGCACACCGCCAAGATTAGATGCCAAAACCGTTGACCTGCATAATCTCGAAATTCAATATGGCGATGAAAAACCCATCCCTTTTTCCTTTATTACCGAGAAAATAAACCGCCCACAAATCCCCTGCTGGATAACCTACACCAACGAAAGTATCCATCAGCTTATCCAGCACAATCTGAACCGCGCGCCGCTTTATACTGGCCAGATTACTTCCATCGGGCCGCGGTATTGTCCGAGCATTGAAACAAAGATAGTGCGGTTTGCTGACAAGAACCGCCATCAGGTCTTCCTGGAGCCGGAAAACGAAGAGCAAACCACTATCTACTGCAACGGTATAAGCACTTCCTTACCCAAAGATGTGCAGCAGCAGATGCTGAGGTTATTACCCGGCACAGAAAATGCACGCATTGTTCATTACGGTTACGCTATTGAATATGACTATTGTCCGCCGATTCAGCTAATGCCCAGTTTGGAAACCAAAAAGATATCAGGGCTGTTTCTGGCTGGACAGATAAATGGAACCAGCGGCTACGAAGAAGCCGCAGGGCAGGGCATTATAGCAGGGATAAATGCCGCCAGGAAGCTGCAGAGTAAAGACCCGGTCGTTCTCGGCAGAGACCAGGCATATATCGGCGTGATGATAGATGATTTGCTAACCAGGGGCATTGACGAGCCGTATCGAATGTTCACATCGCGAGCTGAGTATCGCCTGTCACTAAGAGCTGATAATGCGGATAGAAGATTAACACAAATCGGCAAATCGATTGGCCTTGTGGACCAAAAGCGATGGACAAAATTCCAAAATAAGCTAAATGGTATCAATAACCTCAAAAGTTATCTGCAAAACAGCCGCCTTGACGGTTTGAGTTTGTGGCAGCAGCTTCGACAGCCAGAAAATACCATTGCAGAGACATTGGCTGACGACCCCAATGTTAAAAATATGGGCTTAGATGAGGATATATTGCAGGCAGTAATCATTGATGCAAAATATGACGGCTACCTCGGCAAACAGGAACGTCTGCTGGCCTCCTTTCGTATGCTGGAAAGCAAAAAGATTCCTTCAGATTTAGATTATAATGGAATTACCCATCTTCGGGCAGAGGCAAAAGAGAGATTATCGGCCTTTAGGCCCGCTACGCTCGGCCAGGCCAGCCGTATAAGCGGTATAACCCCGGCTGACATCGCGGTAATTCAAATCCATTTAAAAAAGCATTATTCATCAAGCAAGCTGGAAACACGGTCGTCGGTTTGAAGGTTGAGGTTAATGTATAAACTCTCCGAAAACATTTACAATAGCGACCTTGCGCGACACCAGCCAAAATTTAAGCTCTGGCGCTATGCAGGATTGCTGCTGACTTATAAATGCAATGGCAGTTGTGAATTCTGTTATTATAGTTGTTCGCCTCAGAAAGACGGACTATTGCCCGTAGATACCGCCATAAGCGCCTGGCAATCCCTGAAAACCCTTGCCGGTGATACTGCTAAAATCCATATCACAGGTGGTGAACCATTTCTGTATTGGGACCACCTCCAGCAGCTCTTGGAGCAGGCAAAAAAACACAAACTCGGCGAAGTTGATATGATAGAGACAAACGGATTCTGGGCCATCAGCGAAAAAATTGTAAGACAGCGGATAAAAACCCTCGATAAGCTCGGTTTGCACCGGCTCAAAATCAGCACCGACCCCTTTCATCAGGAATATATTGATATAGAGCCGGTTCGGCTGTTAGCAGACATAGCATCAGATGTCTTGGGGCCTGACCGCGTGTTGGTCCGCTGGAGAAAGTATTTAGAAAACCCTATCGAAATGAAAGGGCTTTCAAACGCTGAACTGAAACAGCAATATATCAGGGCTATAAATGACTATCCCTGTCGATTTACCGGTCGTGCCGCTGGAGAGTTGGCCGAACTGGTGGCGTCAGTTCCAATAGAAATCCTTGAATCGATGACTTGCAAATCAGATTTTCTGGGCGCCAAAGGCGTACATATTGACCCGTTCGGCAACGTCTTTAGCGGCACGTGCAGCGGTATCATTATCGGGAATGTAAACATTAGACCGCTTGAGGATATATGGAAACAGTTTCATCCGGCACAAAGTGAATTTATAAACATACTGTTCGAGCAGGGACCATCAGGGCTGCTGGAGAAAGCCCCCCTTCTTGCTTTCGCATGCCCCTGCGTCTCCCGTCGCAAGACGGGGCAGCGGGCAAGAAAGCAGGGGGGTTATAAAAAAGTAAAGGGCTATGCAAATAAATGCCATCTCTGCACCAGCGTTCGGAAGTTCTTATTTCATAAGGGTTTAGAGAAATCATTTATTGGTCCTCCTGAGTGTTACTTGGATGAATGACGAATTATCCGGGATGGGCGAATCTATGACTAACGGGATGAATTCGCAGCAGCGTTTATTGCGTCGGAAAGTTCGAGCGCGCCTTCGTATAAAGCTCGGCCGATGATTGCCGCCTCAACGCCCAACTCAGCCAGCTTTTTAATATCGCTTATTTTTGTTACCCCTCCGGATGCAATAACCGGCACTTTCACTGCCTGCACAAGTGCCTTTGTTCTTTCGAAGTTTGGACCTGTCATCATACCGTCTTTGGTTATGTCGGTATATATTATTGCTGCCAGCGGCAACTTTGCAGCTTTTATTGCAAACTCCAGTAGATTCTGGGGGCTATCCTGCGTCCAGCCGTGAGTTGCCACCTTCGAACCTTTTGCATCAAGTCCCAGTGCAATCTTGCCGCGGAACTTTTTCACCATCTGGCTGAACCACTCGAAGTCGCTGACGGCTTTCGTGCCGATTATTACCCTTTCGATGCCCATATCGAGCAGTTTTTTTATGGAAGCTTCGTCGCGCAATCCACCACCAACCTCGATTTTGAATTGTCCGAGTTTTGCTATGGCTGATATTGTGTCGGTATTGACGGGCCTGCCGACCTTGGCACCGTCCAAATCGACGATATGCAGCCACTCTGCTCCAGCCGAGCTAAAGTCTTTTGCCTGTTTGACGGGGTCGTCCTGATAGGTTATCTGCCGATGATATTCACCCTGGATAAGCCGAACACATTTACCATCTCTTAAATCTATTGCCGGTATGACATACATCTCTTGTCCCCTGAAATCCTTGATAACAATTCGCCGGATTCTCAAGCAATTCGCATTACTACCTTAATAGATTTCGGCACAATACTATCTTATCGACAAAACCTTCAGGGAATTTTAACTATTCGCTTTGGTTGGCCAATATCCACCGATGTGAGGGATTTCAATTGCAACCTGTTCTTTATGCTGCTATACTGGATAGGGACATCAGAAGTAACAAACAATAGTAAATAGAAAATAGTCAATATTAAATGTTTTGGAGAGGTGTCCGAGCGGCTTAAGGAGCCGGTTTCGAAAACCGGTGTGCCCTTTTAGGGTACCGCGGGTTCGAATCCCGCCCTCTCCGTTCTGCGTCGCTCGGCAAAAGCCGAGCTATGCAGAACGCCCTCCGTAGTCCCGATGTAGTGTATCGGGACGAAGGAGAGCTTTTGTTTGCCTTTCAGGTGTCGGATTCGAAGGGTTTGGCGATGCACGCAGTGCCGACAAACCCCTGGCCCAAAGGG
>CAZKYA010000166.1:0-5457 GCA_964556725.1 uncultured Pirellulales bacterium | reverse complement strand
TGGCCGAGAAGGAAAAACCCGACCTTATAATACTTGATTTGATGCTTCCTGCCATCGACGGCTTCGAGGTTTGCAAAGCCCTGAAGCAACAACAGTCAACTTCCTGTATCCCCATCATTATTCTCAGCGCAAAATCCCGTGAGACCGACAAGGTGGTTGGTCTGGAACTCGGGGCTGATGATTACGTGACGAAGCCGTTCAGTCCGAGAGAACTGATTGCGAGAATAAAAGCTGTCCTCAGAAGGCATAAAGAACGACCTGACAAGGAGATAAAAACAGGCCAGATTGTTATAGACAGTGCCGGACACAAGGTGGTGGTAAAAGGGCGGGAAGTAGAGCTTACCGCAACTGAATTTCGACTGTTGGAATGCCTGGCTCGACGTCCCGGGGTGGTGTTTTCGAGAAATCAACTACTTGATGCTGCCGGTACCGATGGCTCGATGGTTTACGACAGGACGGTTGATGCTCACATTAAGTCACTGCGGCGGAAACTCGGAATCGCGAAAGACTGTATTGAGACGGTCAGAGGTGTCGGGTACAGATTCAGGGACAGATAAATGAGAGTCAAGATAATCTGGAAATTCTTCGCCGCATTCGTCCTGTTGACAACTGTTACTGTTGTTATTTTGAGTTCTTTCCTTGTAATCCGGCTTGGCGATAACGTTGAATCCAAAATTTCACAGAGGCTGCAGAGTAACGTTATTCTGGCCAGCGAAATCTTCAGAAAAGCAATGCTTGAAGGAGATATCGCTTACATTCAGCGCGAAGCGAAGAATCTTGCCATAAATCTTAATCTTAGAATTACGGTAATAGATAAACACGGAAAGGTGCTGGCCGATTCTGAGAGAGATGCCCGGTCTATGGAAAACCACGGGGACAGAGCCGAGTTTATTGAGGCAATCGAAAAGGGGTTAGGGGAAAGCACCCGGTTCAGCCATACACTTAATTATCCTATGAAATACGTGGCCGTGCGCGTTACTGACGGCGAAGAGGTCGTCGGAGTCGTTCGTATAGCTGTGCCTCTATCCGAAGTTCAGCTTGAGTTGCGTCAGCTCTACAAGGTCGCAATAATAGGAGCCATCGCAGCAATTTGTATTGCAGGAATAATCGCCTACGTAATGGCACGTGGAATAAGCCTGCCGATTCGGCAAATGAAAGAGGTTGCTGACGCAATCGCAAAAGGGCAATTCGACAAGAAATCTTCCATAAGGGGCAAAGATGAGCTTGCTGAGCTGGCCCAGTCACTCAATGCGATGTCGGATGAACTGAAGCTGAAAATTGAGCGTCTGAAGTATCTTGACAATGTACGAACCGACTTTGTCGCCAATGTATCGCACGAACTCAAGACGCCTCTGACCTCGATTAGAGGATTCGTCGAGACCCTTGAAGACGGAGCGATTAACGACAGCAACAATGCGAGAAGGTTTCTTGCAATTATCAAAAAACACGCACAGCGGCTTGGCAATATAATAGACGACCTGCTGCGTTTGAGCGAGCTCGAATCCGGCAGCAGGATAGAAATGGCTGAATTAGACCTGAAAGGTTTGATTGATGAGGCAGTATCGGGGTTCGGGCACGCTCTGGCAGTCAAGCAACAGATGCTGTCGGTAGAGACATCTGGCGGTGATTTTACCGTCAGGGGTGACAAGGACAAGCTTGAACAGGTCTTCGTGAATTTAGTTGACAACGCAATAAAATACACGAAGGAGGGCGGCAGAATCAAAATTCAGCTTGCCCAGACTGACGGTTCTGTGATTGTTACCGTGGAGGACAACGGCATCGGCATACCCAAAGAGGACGTCGAGCGGGTGTTCGAGAGATTTTACCGCGTCGATAAGGCCCACTCCCGTGAGCTTGGAGGAACGGGACTGGGATTGAGTATTGCCAAGCACATAGTATCGGCCCACAACGGGAAAATCCGCATCGAAAGCGAAGTCAACAAGGGAACAAAGGTCCTTGTGACACTTCCTAAAGATTAAAAAGCGTATTTCTTTTTTCATCAAGTTTTCACACAACCTTCATATTCGCTTCATACAGACATCGTATAGTTTAAGTGGTGTTCAGTATAAGTTTTATTATTTTTTAAGGAGAAAAATTATGAAAAAAGGAATTGTGCTGGCAATATGGATATTGGCTATTGTTTCCGGAGGAACTGCCCGGGCCGATGATATCAACGAGCTGAAAAGTCAACTGGCCGAACAGCAAAAATTACTGCTGCAAATGCAGCAGCGGCTTGAGCAACTGGAAGCAAATCAGAAAGTTCAGGAGCAAAAAGTAGATGAAAAAATTACAAAGGCGGTAGAAAACAAACAAGTCGCATTACCGGACAGTCTTAAATGGGCCGAGAAAGTCAAATTAAGTGGTGATTTTCGGTATCGACACGAGTCGATCGATTCGGAAAGCGGCGGTAAAAACCAGGACGGAACCAATCGTAACCGCATACGCGCAAGGCTGGGGCTGGATGTAAAAGTTAATGAGGAATGGGATTTGGGATTTAGATTGGCCACCGGTGCTTCTGACCCCGCTTCAACAAACCAGACCCTCGAAGATGGTTTCGCCAAGAAAGATGTCTGGCTCGACCTTGCCTATTTCAACTGGCATCCGACGAAGTATGAACGCTTAAATGCGTACGGCGGCAAGATGCCTCTGCCGTTTTACCGTGCAGGCAATAATCAGTTGATTTGGGATGATGACGTAAACCCAGAAGGTATTGCTGCCAAATATGTCATACCCTTAAGAGAATCTGACAATTTGTATATAAACGGCGGCGGTTTCTGGCTCAAATCGGACTCCAGCACTTCTGACGGTGCATCTTTATGGGGCATCCAGAGTTATTTAAAACACGATTTTGAGAATAAGAATTATCTCCTGGGAGGCCTGAGTTTTTATGCTTTCAACAACCTCAGAGGCAAGGAGGGATTATATAAACCGTCCGGTTCGGGCAGTAGTACGTTTGGAAACACGGTGAGCGGCCTCGGCACTACCGCAAGCCCCTATAATTATGTAATGGATTATGACGCTCTGGAGGGCTTTGCCGAATATGGCTTCAAGGTTGCAGGTTTGCCATCCTCTGTATACGGAAGTTATGTAAAAAATACTTCCGCCTCTACGTCAGAGGATAGCGGCTGGATAATCGGGACCACATTTAACAAAGCCAAAGACGCGAAATCGTGGGAGTTAGGATACAATTATCGTGATGTTCAAAAAGATGCTGTCGTAGGCGTTTTAACCGATTCGGATTTTATCGGCGGCGGAACCAACGGCAAAGGGCATATGTTTTCCGCAAAATACCAATTGACCAAAAATATTCAGGCTGGTCTTACCTATTTTCTCAGCCGGAAAGGCGATGCGGATGATGATTATCGCCGGTTTATGGCAGACCTAATTTTCAAATTTTGAAAATCGTTTGTTCGGAAAACAAAAACTGTAATAGGCAAATCAACTTAATTTAGGAGAAATGCAAAATGAGAAGAAACAAAAATGAAAGATTGATGGACAAAGACTTTGCGATTGTTGCGACAGTGTGTCTGCTTATCGCGATGTCGGGCATAGTAGTCCGGGCTGGCGAAAAAAAGTCAATCATTATAAAAGGTTCGGACACGATGGTGCATTTAGTGAGCACCTGGGCAGAGGAATTTATGAAGCTGGACCCAAACGTTGAGGTCGCGGTGACAGGCGGCGGTTCAGGGACAGGAATAGCAGCCCTCATAAACGGCACAACTGATATTTGCGCAGCTTCGAGAGAAATGAAAGAGAAGGAAAAAGAACAAGCCAAGGAAAAAGGTCACGTACAGAAGGAAGTCGTTGTGGCTAGAGACGGAATTGCCGTCGTAGTCAATCCCAAAAATCCCGTGAACGAACTTGATATGCATCAGCTTGAACAAATTTTTACCGGGGCATACACCCGCTGGAATCAAGTTGGGGGCGGCAATGAGGAAATCCTTGTGTTTTCGAGAGAATCAAGCTCCGGAACCTATGTGTTCTTTCAGGAGCACGTTCTTAAAAACAAGGACTATACACCAAAGGCAAAGATGATGGCGGCGACATCGGCTATCATCGAGTCAGTTTCGGCAGATAAAGACTCGATTGGCTACGTCGGACTTGGCTATGCACTGGCAGCAAAGAACCAAGTCAAGATTGTGGGGGTCAAGGCGGACGCCAACTCGCCAGCTGTCATGCCGTCTGATGAGACCGTCATCAGTGGTCAGTATCCCATTGCCCGACCGCTGTATCTGTATGTCAACACTCAGGCGCCGGCGAATGTGACGGCCTTCGTCAATTTCTGTCTGAGTGAGGCCGGCCAGGCAATAGTCAAAAAAGCAGGTTATGTGGCGATTAAGTAATGAAACGTTTCTGGAAGGAAAAAATAATTGAAACGTCACTGCAATGGACTGCTTCCTTAAGCATACTAATTGTGATATGCATATTCGTATTCATTTTCAAGGAAGCTGTCCCGTTCGCCAAGCGACCCGGCCTTGAGGAGCTTTTTGGTACCAGGTGGGTCCCGGTCTCCCCACAAAGGGAGTCATTCGGCCTTGTGCCTTTGGTTACCGGCTCCCTCGTGGTAACCGTTCTGGCAATGTTGTTGACAATTCCCTTTGGTGTGGGTGCGGCGGTTTATATCTCAGAGTTAGCGGCGTCTGCGGAGCGGGAGATACTCAAGCCGTTTATAGAAGTGCTGGCCGGTATCCCTTCAGTCGTAATCGGTTTCTTTGGCCTGATGGTACTGGTGCCGTTTGTGAAGAGCTGCTTCGGGCTGGCGACAGGACTGACGGCATTTTCCGGCGCGGTGCTGCTCGCGCTTATGGCGATACCCACGGTTACTTCTATCTCGGAAGATGCGCTGAGAAGTGTGCCGAGGTCCTACAAGGAGGCATCACTGGCTCTCGGTGCAAGCCAGATGCGGACAATCTGGAGAGTAACCGTCCCCGCCGCCTTGCCGGGGATAATAGCGGCGGTGATGCTCGGAACCGGCAGAGTCATCGGCGAGACAATGGCGGTTATGATGGTTACCGGCAATTCGGCGATTATAACCTTCTGGCCTTTCGACTCGGTTAGGACGATGACGGCAACCATCGCGGCAGAGATGGGTGAAGTGGCTTTTGGAAGCGACCACTATCGGGCATTATTTTGCATAGGCGTAGTTTTGCTTTTGGCTACGTTCGGGCTGAATGTGACTGCGCAAAAGTTTCTCAGCAAGTACAGGATGGGATAATGACGGGCAACTTTTCACAGAAATCTGCATGCTGGTTAATGCGGCTGACCGCCTACTTTGTGATATTGGTGGCCGGCTTTATCGTTTTCGAGATTATCTGGCGCGGAGCCGGGGCGATAAACTGGGAGTTTTTGTTCGGTATGCCGCGGCGAAGCGGTGCGGAGGGCGGGATATTGCCGGCTATTGCAGGGACTTTTTTGTTGGTGGCCGGCAGTATCGTGTTTGCGTTTCCATTGGGCGTG
>CAZKYA010000165.1:0-5482 GCA_964556725.1 uncultured Pirellulales bacterium | reverse complement strand
CGTCCCGGCGATGTAAAACATTCCCTCGCCGACATCTCACTTGCCAGAAAGCTAATTGGCTTCAAACCAAAAATCCAATTCAAACAAGGCCTGCAAAAAGCAATAAACTGGTACCGTGAAAACCTGCTTTAGTTCCACATCTTATGTGGGATGTAACTTTACCCAATAACTTCTGCGCTCGGGAGGAAACCACACAGTCATTAATTTTTCACATTTTTTGCAGTACCAACTAACCCAGAATCTCTCGTTTGGCTTTATTGTTACGGAGTCCCTGTTTTTCTCACCACATGACTCGCAGCGCCAAGCAAAGTTCGCCTTAGGCGTCGGGTTATTCTTATAATCTCCCTCCCAACCTACAAATTTGATGTCCTCTGACGATAGTCGAAATTCTATTTCGTTAAGCTCTTGGTTATTTTCAATCCCTCTGGACAATCTATCTCTCGTTAAGTTACTTCTTATAGCTTGAAAACTGGACTAGAATATTAAATCTTACTCCAACTGCTTTTTTAGTTCTTGGGCGTTTTGAATTAGTTCTTCTCGGCTTACCTCTTTTTTAGGTGTAAGCTCAAATGACCATTGGTAGGAATCAACGGTTCTTTTGGGTCTAAGCATAGCAAAGAAATCGTATGGAAACTTATCATACCAAGGAGCTTTCAATTTGCGATGTGTATTTAAGGTCTCGCAGCCCTCCTTGCTTATCCTGACATTATAATCGCCGTACCATTCAAACGAGACCGTAACCGGCGAAGTGCCAATCTCCTCATCGTTCAAAAACACAAACGCTCCCTGTGGTTCGGTATTAATCGTCAGTTCACGCTCCACACAGCCAGTCAGCAATAGAGTCGCGATTAAGCCGACGACCACCATGGCCGATATACTCCATTTTCCCATAACAGCTCTCCTTGAATTATCCAATGCCGTCAATTTACCCTATTATAAAGAAAAGACAAAAAGACAAAAGTCTTTTATAGCAAAAATAATCACCAACACAAAGGGCATAAATTGTATATCCAAAATCATTGACCCCGTTAGAAATGATATAATGAGCAAATACTACTCTGCGTAGTGCTACGTAGCACGAGGCAATATCCAAAAGGTATTTTTCTAACAGGGTTGACAACCCTCTTTTTGACAGTTAAGTTATTGACAGAATTGAACTTTTGTTTTCTTATAACACGACTATTATGAAAATTTCGCTAAGCTGGCTAAGTGATTATGTTGAAATAGGGCACTCAGCGGAGCAAATCGCTGATATTTTAAGCGATTTAGGGCTTCCCTGTGAAGGGATAGAGCAGCTTGCTAATGACACTATAATCGATGTTGAAATAACCAGCAATCGTGGTGATTGCCTCAGCTATATCGGCATCGCCCGTGAACTGGCTGCTGGGACGGGCAAAAAGTTAAAGATGCCGGTAGTTAAACTGAACGAATTGAACAAAGATGTTACAGAATTTGCCAGTGTTGAAATCTCTGAGCCGGATTTGTGCGGCCGATACACTGCCAGAGTAATTGAGGGCGTCAAGGTCGGACCATCGCCCGCCTGGCTCAAAAAACGCCTTGAAGCAGTCGGCCTTCGCAGTGTTAATAATGTTGTTGATGCAACAAATTATGCGATGATGGAGACCGGTCAGCCGCCTCATGCCTTCTATTATGCTAAAATTAAACAGGGCAAAATAATAGTGAGAAAGGCCATTTCCGGCGAACGTATTATCAGTATTGATGGAACAACCTGCGATCTCAATGCTGATATGCTGATTATATCTGATGCCCAAGGTCCTGTGGCTATAGCCGGCGTTATGGGCGGCCTGGATACAGAAGTCAGCAACACTACCGCCACAATTCTTCTGGAAGATGCTTATTTCGACCCGGTAAGTGTCCGGACGACTTCTCGCCAGCTTGCTCTGCCATCAGAAGCGGCCTTTCGATTTGAGCGAACAGTGGATATCGAAATGATAGACTGGGCATCCAAACGCACTGCACAATTGATAACCCAGGTAGCAGGCGGCAAAGTAGCCAAAGGTGTGGTCGATATTTACCCGAAAAAACCAGCGAAGAAAGAAGTAACTCTACGGCTTTCGCGTCTTAACAATCTGCTTGGTATTGAAATACCTGCTGCAGAAGCGGCAAGAATTCTCTCTGCCTTGAGTTTCAATCCACAAAAAAAAAGCGACTTGATAGTCTGCACAGTGCCTTCGTGGCGAAGTGATATTTATCGCGAGGTTGATTTAATCGAGGAAGTCGCTCGTGTTCACGGCTATAATAAAATACTGACAGAACAGAAAATTAGAATCGAGGTAGTGCCTATCGATAAACACCAGAAATTAGCTAACTCGATAGGAACATATCTCAACAGTTGCGGCTTTTACGAGACGATTACTGTGGGCTTTGTTGACGATTCTACAGCAAAGCTTTTTTCAGACCCGCAGCACAAAGAACATATGGGAGTAAAAGACCAATCCAGGAAAAGTGTGAATTTGCTTCGGCAGATGCTTATTGGCTCTCTACTTGGCGTTCTGAAAACAAATCTTAATACCAAGAACCAGCCGTGCAGGATATTTGAGATTGCAGATACTTTTGTGCAGACCGGCAAAGCTGGTAATCTGCCAGTTGAAAAGACTAAGCTGGCCCTAGTATGTGATAGTGATTTAAGGGACGTGCGGGGTGTAATTGAAGGGCTGATAAAAATTATTGATAGAGACACCCAAATAGTTTTCACACCAGCAGAACTTGTCTGGGCACAAACTGGTGCCCAAATTGTGATAAATGGCAAGGTAATCGGCACCGCAGGAGTTGTCTCTCAGGCCGTTAAGGAAAAATACGATTTCAAAAACCTCTCGCCTGTCGCTGCAGAGCTGGACTTCGAGCAGCTCTTAGCCATACACACAGTCGCAATAAAAGTCAAACCCATCCCGAGATTCCCGGCAATAGAACGCGACCTTTCGATAATTGTAGATGAGACAATCAGGTGGGCTGATATTGTCAAAGCCGTAAACAAAAAGGCACCCGGCGAGCTGGAAGACATTAAATTTATCGGCATATACCGCGGCGAGGGCATTGCGCCCGGCAAAAAGAGCGTTACGCTTTCGCTGCGGTTCAGAGACGAGGACGGCACGCTGACCCACCAGACCGTTGACTGTTTTGAAGCCGACATCATAGAAAGTCTCAGTAAATCCGTCGGAGCAGGACTACGAACCGCATAATTCCTCATTTTTGAGAGGGCCGGGACACTTATGGCTGATAAACATATAGTAACAGATTAATATAGAAAAAATTTCTTTGACATAGTCGATAATATGTGTAACATAACTAAAATGTCAAAATTTTAAGGGTAAACACGCAATACTGTGGCCGAAATTCCGGCATAAATTTTTTGGGTTGAGTTTAAGGATTAGAAAAGGAAATCAAAATGAATATCTATGTAGGTAATTTGTCACATGATGTCACCGATGAGGACTTGCGCCAAACTTTTGAGAAATTCGGCCAGGTCGAATCCATCAATATTATAAAGGACAGGTTCACCGGTGAATCAAGGGGATTCGGGTTTGTGGAAATGCCCTCTAAGGATGAAGCTCAGTCTGCGATTACAGGCCTAAACGGTAAGGATTTGAAAGGACGAGCTATGAACATTAATGAGGCCCGCCCTCGCACCGAACGCCGTAGTGGTGGTGGTCGTGGTGGTCGCAGCGGCGGCGGTGGCGGCGGTTATGGTGGCGGTTATGGTGGCGGAGGTGGAGGAAGACGAGGCGGAGGTGGCGGTGGGCGGCGCTTCTGACAAGCAGCACTTAGAACGTTTAACGCTTAAACTTAAGAATCTGACTTCAGACAAACAGCTGAAAAATCGAAAATCAGTAGTAGAGTCAAAGTAAAATATTTCAGTTAATTGCATGGATTTATCGGTATTTTCTTGACTTTTACTTCAGGTTTTGATATAAGTAATATTGCGGGCTAACCCCTGCGGTGCTTGTAAGAAAGATGGTGTTGAAAGAACCGATACCCGTACTGAGGGAAATCAGGCCTTGCTGGATCGGAAATGCCTACTCGATAGGACTTTCGGACACAAGCAACGATTACCCACCTGAAAGTAATGGGTTCTCTTCAAACGCTTTCTTACGGCCCTGTGGAGGAAAGCTACGCAACCAATAAAAGGCCTGTTTGTGCAGGCCTTTTTTTTCATCAATTACTTCACAAATTTTTGGCGACTGTGGATTTTAAGGATTGCGCGGATTTTACCGATTGTGTGGCTTTTTACCGCAACAGCAGTAATATCAAAAACTTGGATAGCGCTTCAGCACCTATTATACTCACAATGAAAGTGATTATTGCTTTTGCCCCTTTTATATTGCAGGATACCGCATAAGCCCGATACATTAATGCGACCATCCATACACTCATAAGAACGACGACAATTACAGCCAAAATAAATATGCACATATCTGTATAATCCAATGCTCCAGAGCCAGCTGTTAAAGTGAATCTGGCCATAAGATACGTGCCAAATCTTCGATTGGCATCAGGGAGCATCACAACAGAGGTGATTAAGTGTGGCCAGCGAGCCAAGGCCTGAGTCCCAAAAACGTCTATCATCCGCACAACCGAATGTGACACAATCAAACCGAAGAAAAAAAGCGGTATTGCCAAAGATAACCAATTTATAATACCTTCAGCAAAGAAAAACCATATTTGGGCTTTAAGTCCTGTATGCACATCCAAAACGCCGTCGAAATGAGTATTACCAAGAAACCCTAAAAGTGCGCTTATCAATATAATCCCTAAACCCAACAACAGGGCATTAAAGCCGGCCACAAATCTAAAAGGATTAAACAGCCATTGAATAAGGCCTTTATTGGTTTTGGTGTTGGTTACACTTTCATTCATAGGTTTTCCTTCCCGTTATTTTGCACAGATATTTCAACGAACTTTATCCGTTCAATAATCTCATCAAGGCGGTTACGAACCGTTGGGTAGCTTAGTTGCAACAGCCGGGCCATCTCCTTCAGTGAACCACTTGATTTGATAAAGTCAAGTATAAACAACTGGTCTTCCGGTGACAGTCTGGTAAGTATCGGCAGCACATATTCGCCCTGTATTTCCGTTTGGCACCGCTCGCATACAAGACTTTTCACGTTCAACTGGCTGCTGCACGCTGGACACATCGTTGGTAATAATTTCATAAAAATCTGCTCCATTCGTAATTAACCATATCAAAGCGGCGAAGCAGCCTCTCGCTTTATCCACATGGCAATGTCGCCTATGACTGCCTCAGAGACGTTGCCTGCTCGTTCATATTCCGCAGGCGTGGATTTACCCTGACCTTCCATAAACAAATGATTAAGCTCTCCATAAAATTTGAATTCGACATTTTTCCGCGAAGATAACGCCTTCTTCCAAAGTTGAAAATCAGCATCCGTAACCTGATAATCTCTTCCGCCCTGCAAAATCAGCATCGGACACGTCAGTTCTTTTGCCGTCTCTGCCGGCTGGT
>CAZKYA010000164.1:0-5485 GCA_964556725.1 uncultured Pirellulales bacterium | reverse complement strand
AATCAAACCAGATGGTAAACTCCTTGATAGCAGGCGTCAAGCTGATATTGGTTACGTTATAGTTATACTGCCACCTACCTGAACCAATATCAGTTGCCTCATACTGGATTTTTGTCATTGGCATTGCAAAAGCAGAAACAGTAAAGAATAATACCAGCAAAACCCCCGCAAGAATTGTCCTTTTCATTACCTTCTCCTCTTTTTAGACACGGATTTACACGGATTAATACCGTATATCAAAGAATTACATCTGGGAAACCTCCTTATCTCCGCAAGATATGCCATCCTGACATTGAGATTGTGCGTATTATATGTTATTGGACGCAAAAACGCAAGAAAATTCTGATTTTTCCGGCTAATATCTGCTAAGGGGTCAAAACCTGCTCACAGTGGCGGGGCTAAACAACCCACGGGGTAAACCCCCAGTGAAACTGGGGGCTAAATATGAATTCCTTCGCGGGAATGACAAAACCCCGCCCACAAGTGGCGGGGCTAAACAACTATTTTTTGGGAGGGTCAAAGATTCTGACGGTGTTTTTGCCGGCTTGCTTGGCTGTGTAGAGTGCCTGGTCGGAGCGGCTTGTAATATCCTCGGGATTAGTGTCGGCGTCATATTGGCCAAGGCCCACACTGATAGATAGCTGTATCTGCTCTTTTCTCCAGGTTGTTGGAGATTGCGCAACAACCTGGACCATACGTTCGGCAACGATATATGCATCGGTGAGCGAGGTATTGGGCAAAATGACGGCAAACTCATCGCCGCCATATCGTGCAGCCGTATCAATTTGTCGAATGGATTCCTTAATTCTTCTGCTGATTTCCTTGATGACCTTGTCGCCGGCACGATGGCCGTGTGTGTCATTTGTCTTCTTGAGGTTGTCAATATCAATCATAATCAGCGAGATTTGCCCGCCATAGCGGCGTGACCTCAATAGCTCCTTTTCCAGGATTTCGTAAAACGTTTTGTGGTTCACAAGACCTGTCAATCCATCAGTAGTGGCCTGGCGTTGCATTTTCTCGAATAGTTTTATGTTGCCAATTGATGCCCCGACCAACTGGCTAAACAACTCTATCAGAGCAATATTCTCACTATCAAAACTGCCCTGAACCTTATCTGCCAGATTCAGGACACCGACTACTCTGTTCTGGCAAACAAGCGGAACAATAGCACAATTGTTGGTCTTATAGTTTCCGGCAAAAGAGCGTTGAGATTTTCTGATGATAGGTTTGGTATGTGTATCTATGTCACCGACCAATATGAGCTCTTTACTTCTTACAGCCATAACCATAGGGGATGGTGGATTTTGATTGAGGGAGACTATTTTGTTTATAAGAAAAGGGTGATTGTGTTTGTGCAGGTGCAAAATATTGTTTGTCTCGTCAAGTATATACAGCGAGGCAAACCTTACGCCGACCAAGCTCAGGATATTCTTTGTGCAGACCTCGGCTATTCGGTCTAAATCGAGGCAATTTATCTGGTGAGCTAAAGGAGTTATCTGCTCGAGCAGGGAAATGCTGCTATTTTGGTTTTCAGGATTGCTTTCAGAATGGTTATCGATTCGGTGCATAGTGTAAAAACAATACAACTCTGCTCTATTCGTAGATAGCAGGTAATATTATAGGTTCACCTATCCTTGTATCGGATATTTCAGCGGGGGCATTTGGGAAAAAGCATCGGCTAAAGGCCGAATTGAACCCGAGCCCTTTGTTAAGCACTTGGTCAAGGGCATTCGGCAAAAGATATTGAAAACTTTAGAAAAAAGCGGGATTTCTGCTTCTACCCCCCTAATTAGAGGGTTTTTACCTACAACCCTTCGATAAACTCAGGGCGGTGAGCAATGTCGAACCGCTAAAAAAACAAATTTTTTTCAAAAAAATTAAAAAAGGTTGACAACCCATAAAATATATTTTACATTTTGCAAAACGTAAAATATATTTTATAGGGTCTAATTGAACTTAACAGGTGTTAGTTCAAGAGAAGTTGATAGATAGAGGTTGGCTGGTTTTTTGTGATTTTCGCTGTCAACCCTTTGGTTTGTTCGAGGGCTTGCTATGAGGTGGACCAGATGTTCTGGCTTGTAAGAAAGAATAAGAAATCGTTGTTCGAGAACGGTGCGCCTGCCCTACCTGAAACGACAGACTGTATTTGTATTGCTGTTAAATGTCACTGCGATGACGTTGATAGATGAGTTGGCCGATGCAATTTTATCGAGACTTCTGTGTCTTGACGATTGGGGCACTGATTAATCGGCTTTTTATGGTTTCATTGATAAGGGTTTTTAACGATGCAGTCAGAAGTTAAAAAGCGCACTTTACAAATACCTGTTAAGCTCTACCGGATTGGTGAATTGGTTAACTGTACCCCCTTCTCACGACAGACGATTCATAACTATACGATAATGGGACTTATTCGTGAGGCACAATGGACCGATGGCGGCCATAGACTTTACGATGAATCGGTGTTTGAACGATTATCAAAAATCATTCAACTTAAGAAGACAAAAACACTTTCGGAAATAGGACAGATTCTACGCCGAGAAGATGGCATAGATTCTTCATAAAAAGCCGAAAAGGACGAATTTTTTTATCTGTAGTCGCTTTAACTTACTTTAAAGAATCAGAGAAGCAATGAAAGGGTCAGGGATGAGAAACAAAGCGTTGCTTTTCGAAGGTTATCATTCCTGTTTTTTCTTGCACTTAAATTTTACTGATAAATGCATATCGGGGAGCAGGATTTTGATGAGTTTTTTGCTTAAACCAACTTTGATAATGAGGATTGCATATGAATCTGTCGTTACTAATAACAGATAATATCGCCGAACTGCTCGTTAAGATAATCGAATTCACGCATACCCGCCAGAAGGTTCTTACCCGGAACATAAACAATGTCCATAATCCGGGATTTTTACCTGAGGATTTGTTGGTGGACGAATTTTCCGACCTATTGCACGATGCGATTGACGAGCATATTCGAAGCCGCTGTCTTGTACTGCGGGACACTGAAAATGTCAAATTCGGCATAAGCGGCAGATTTGAAGTTAAACCCGTTGTGGATAATTATGCTAAGCAGCTTCTTGAGGGGAATCGGGATGAGTATGTCGAGCTGCAGATAAACAAACTTCTGGAAAATTCGCTGAATCAAAGAATAGCAGCAGAGTTGCTGAGGCAAAGGCAAGATATGGTTTCAGTTGGTTATTGACTGCTGATTACTGAGACAAAGAGAACAAATGGCAAACGAAATGCTTTACTTACAACAAGTGATGGAAAACTGCAGGCGTCCGGCAAAAGTTTTGGCGATAACCAGCGGTAAAGGAGGGGTCGGTAAAACCAATATAGCGGCAAATCTTGCGATATGTCTGGCTGCTTCGCGAAAAAGAGTTTTGCTTGTTGATACGGACCTTTCGTTGGGCAACCTCGATATAGTTATGGGGGTACACAGTAAATACAACGTTTCTCATTTGCTCAACGGCCGAAAAAGCATCGAGGAGATAATTTATACCGGGCCCGAGGGTCTGGAGATAATCTTCGGTGCATCCGGTCTTGAGGATTTAGCCAACCTTGATGAATTTCGACGACATCGGCTGCTTAGAGAATTGTCCAGACTTCAGAGCGATTTCGATGTGATTGTAATTGATACCGCAGCCGGCATTTCCAGGTTGGTTGTCGGCTTTTGCCTTGCTGCTGACCACGTTTTGGTAGTAACAACGCCGGAAGCTCCGGCAATGACCGATGCTTATGCAATGATTAAGATGCTGGTTGGAAATGGGTTGTCTGGTCAAATCAGCGTTTCTGTAAATATGGCTGAGACAATAAGGGAAGGTAAAAAGACTTATCGGCAGATAGCAAATGTTGCGCAGCAATTTTTGAGCACGCACGTTTATTATGCCGGCGTATTGCTCAAAGACGAGCGATTAAGCTCTGCGGTTCGTCTGCGAAAGCCAGTAGTCCTGGCTTATCCCAGAGCACGGATTAGCTCGTCACTTATAGCTTTAGCGGCAAAACTGGGTAATGGTTTGGCCGCAGCTCCCGCTGGGGAGGGATTTTTCAAGAAAGTTGCTGACTTGTTCTTCTAAAGTTATCGGGCAGGGTGTCGATAAGATTTTGTGATGGGTTTGCTGTTGTCGATATGGAGGAGGGCCGAGATGAAAGAATAGTTGCTGGTGTTTATAGGACTTAAAGGCCAGCGAGATAAATGAGCCTATGGCTCATAAATGTTGTTGAAATCATAGGGTTCATATTTTCGTAAGGCGTGGTTCGTTTCAGGGAGGAATATTATGAAAACCAAGCAGCGACTCGGTATCGACGAAATATGGGAGCAGTACCATAAAACCCACGATGACTATTTCCGCAATCTTCTTATGGAACATTACAGGGACCTGGTAAGGTACTGCGCCGAGCGATTGCACAGCAAATTACCTGATAAGGTTGAACTGGACGACCTTATCAGCGCCGGTATTTTTGGGCTGATGGATGCTATCGATGCTTATGACCCCGCCAGAGGAGTCAAGTTTGAGACATATTGCTCCCCCCGCATAAAAGGTTCGATTCTTGATGAGCTGCGTAGTATGGATTGGGTGCCGCGGTTAGTTCGAGCCCGCGCTCACCAGCTTGCAAAGGCCAGGCATTCACTTGAGGTTCATCTTGGCCGCAAACCGACGGAGAAAGAAATCGCTGAAGAGCTGGAAATGGATATGGAAGATTTTAGCCGGCTGCAGCGAGATGCCAACGCGGTCAGTCTGATATCGTTGGATAACAAATATAACGACAACGACGGCGAAAAAGATGTTCGCGAAATAGATGTGGTAAAAGATGTAAAAAGCCAGGACCCTCTGACCGAAGCTCAAAAGCGAGACCTGAAAAATCTGCTCACCAAAGGTCTGACGCGTGCTGAACGGCTGATTATTGTATTGTATTATTACGAAGAAATGACGATGAAGGAAATCGGCGCAACACTGGATTTGTCCGAATCTCGTGTCTCTCAGATGCACTCATCCATTGTCGCCCGTCTCAAGGCCCAGATGAACAGCCGAAAGAAGGAATTTGTAAGTTAAATGTTTAGTTTGTGATTCGTAGCTCGCTGCACGTTGTCCGCATTGCATTACCGCATTTCTGCTTTCTGTAGAGTAGGTCTCTTTGAAGAGTCCCAATTCTGCATGGAAGCTTCAAGCACTCAGCCAAGAAAGGGAGCTTTGCTTCTGGTGGTTTTAATCGAGGTTCATTGTCATCAAAAACTCTGCGTTGGTTCGGCACTTAGCAAGGCGGTTTTTGAGCAGTTCGACCGATTCGATGGGGTTCAGTTCGCTAAGGACTCTTCGCAGCCGATATACAAGCTCAAGCTCTTTTGGGACGAGCAGTAATTCTTCCCTTCTGGTTCCACTTCGGCTGATGTCTATAGCCGGCCAGGTTCTTCTATCAACAAGCCGTCTATCAAGGTGCAATTCCATATTTCCGGTTGCCTTAAACTCTTCAAAGATTACCTCGTCCA
>CAZKYA010000163.1:0-5494 GCA_964556725.1 uncultured Pirellulales bacterium | reverse complement strand
GTTACGGATTATTTTTAACTTTAGCTCACTCCCATAAGGGATGGCCAAGTCCATTTAGGCACTCTATTTCACTTTAGCTCACTTTTTTGTGCCTTTTTGTGGCAGATGTCGTTGGTTTTACAAAAAGTCCTATAATTTCCCATTTTTCACTTGACTTTTACCCCCCCCTGTTAATATGGGTAAAATCGGTTGTTATCCGTTAGGAGTACTTTGAAAGCGAGGGAGGGAACCCCAAAGGTTTTTCTAAGGCGGTATTTTTATCTAAAAAAGGAGGTGAAGATGGAGAATGGAGCCCCACGGGGCAAAGTCCGTGGTACCTTACTTTCTTCGGCGGAATCCGCCGAAGCATACCCTCCTTCGCACAAGGCTTCGGAGGGTTATCCTTTTCGCATTCATCCACAGCTAAAAGCCGTGGTCTTCGCTCCGTCGCCATAGCTTTGGAGCGTCGGCGACTGCGAAGGCGGATAAAATCGTTTTTATTGCGAAATAACAAAATAAATTTTGGAGGAGAAAAAGATGAAGTTTGGTAATGTTTTTAGGATTTGCTTATTGTTGGTGGTATTTACTTTGTTGTGCCCAAGTATGCCATCAGGATATTGTACCGAGGTTTTCTACGATAACTTCGATGGCACCGCTCTCGACAAATCGCAATGGTCTGTATTTGTCGATGCGCTCGGGTACTCCCATGAACCAGACGTTGAGGACGGGCTCCTTAAATCACAGGGATATCACACGCGGATAGATTCCATCCCCACCTTCGCACCGATGGGTCAAAGCGTAACGGCTAGTGCGCGAATTCGCCTCGCCGGAGAGGTTCAGAAATTTGGCTTCGCTCCGAACCCAAATGAGCGTGCCGGTCCGATCAGTGGATACTTCTTTGACACATACCACCTTGACCCAACGCAACCCCCAGAATACCAGGGGCGGGAGGACTATGTTCGGGCGGTAGCTTGGTTCCAGCCAGCTTCCGGGGACTTTAATGAACTGCTGAATGTCGAAATTCCTGTGACATGGAATGAGTTCCATGTATTCGCAGTCGAGCGAACGCCATCGGAGGTCATCTATTCAATAGATTACCACGAGGTCGCGCGAGTAGCAGATGCGTTCGGAGGCGCGTTGCCGGTAGGAATTTGGAATGACCGTTGGGGTCTGATGCTGACTGACTGGGTTGGGGTGTACGTCCCCGAACCAGTCCCCGAACCAGCGACGCTTTTGCTGCTTGGTTTGGGTGGTTTGGCCGTTCTTAGAAAACGCAGAGGATAAGAGAATCAGCGAATTAGAGGATTAGTTAATTAGGCCGTGGGTGTAAAACTTACGGCCTTTTTTCTGGAAAAATTTACTTGAACAAGTTACTATCTTGTCGATATAATTAGAATAGAGATTAGCTTTTCGGACTTGAGAGAGACGGTAAAATGGCTGATAACGAGCAAGTTTTAGTAAAAGAAGATGGTTATGAGGGCAAATACGTAGCGTTGCGGTCGCTGCTTGATAGAACTGTAGTTGCCTGTGGGGATAACCCGGAAATTGTTATGAAACAAGCTCGCCGCAAGGGCTGCAGCGAGCCGGTAATCTTCTACGTTCCAGAGCACAACATAAGCTTGGTATATTGGCATGCCTATTGATAATTTTCCGTTCATTCGCGCATACCCTACGGATTCTAAGAAACGACCGTGGCTATTTATCAGGGTTACAAATCCTGTGACAGAGCATTCCTTTTCAACAATAGGACTGGCCGATACCGGTGCTGACGAATGTTGCATGCCGGCTTCTTATGCGGAGTTTCTCGGGCATAATCTTGCTGCCGGGCTTGTGAAAACAATAAATACCGGCAATGGTATAACAACCGCTTATGGTCATACCTGCACAGTTGAGATACTGGATACTAACTTGTTATTTCAAGGCAAACAGAAAGTTGTTTATACTATTGAGAAGACACTTATAGATTTTATGCCAAATCTACATTGTGCACTTTTGGGTGTTGGGAATTTCTTAAGTCGTTTCATATTAACCATAGATTACCCCAGAGAAATATTTTCTATTCGAATGCCGTAGGATTAAAATTTTTGAGCCGGGGACAATTTTGCTGCTTAGCTTGGGCGGTCTGGCAGTGCTTAGAAAACGCAGAGGATAAGCAAATCAGTGAATTAGTGAATCGGTGAATTAGTTGATTAGGGCTGCAGGTATTATACTCGCAGCCCTTTTTGTTTGACTGTGCGTATCTTTATTGTTAGTATTTATCCGTTTGTTTCTTATCAATAGTAAATAGTCAATAGTAAATAATAAATTACGATGCGTTTACCTAAGGCAGGAACAATTGAGGTTGCGCCGTCGATATTGAGCGCGGATTTTGCCAGATTAGCCGACGAGATAGCTATAGTCGAGTCGGCTGGTGTGAATATAGTGCATCTGGATATTATGGATGGTCACTTTGTTCCGAATATTACGATTGGCCCACCGGTTATTGCCAAGCTTCGCAAGTACAGTAAGCTGGTTTTCGACAGTCACCTGATGATAAGCGAGCCGGATAAGTACATCGAGAGTTTTGTCGAAGCCGGCGCTAATCATATAACATTTCACATCGAAGTAGTTGATGAGCCGAAGAAGCTCATCGACAAGCTGCACAAGCTCGGCTGCACAGCCGGGATATGCCTCAATCCGGAGACGCCTGTGCAGCGAATCGAAAAAATTGCTCCGCTTTGTGATATGGTTCTTGTAATGACGGTTCATCCTGGTTTTGGCGCACAGGAATTTATGCAGGATGCGGCCAAAAAAATTATTAAAGTCCGAGAAATTGTCGGCCCTGATATACGCATAGAAGTCGATGGTGGGATAGACCCACAAACCACGCCAATAGTAGTTTCCTACGGTGCTGATACGCTCGTGGCGGGCAACGCAATATTCGCCAAAACCGACCGTATTGCAGCAATAAACGCCATACGAGCTGCCGCCAGATAAATTTTATAGCAATTCTCTCGAATTTTTGTTAAGATTACAAAAACAAAGATTTATCCGCCTTTGACGGATAAAAAATCAGAATGCAAAAAACGAAAAGATGAGAAAAATTTTGCATTTTACTATGTAGTTTTGATATTTGCATTTTGATATTTAATTTCCCTTTTAGGTATGGCTCAAGAAGTAAAATCAAAATGGAACGGCTTTTCACTAAAGCCGCGTAAAGAGATGCCCGACGGGCTTTGGATGCGGTGCCCGGGCTGTGAGCATATGCTCTATAGAGAAAGCGTTGAGAAAAATCTTAACATTTGTCCGGAATGTGACCATCATTTTCGCATCGGCGCAGCTACCCGAATTCAATATCTGGTCGATGAAGATTCCTTTCAGCAGTTTCTTGGCGATTTGACCACCAGTGACCCATTAGGCTTTAAGTTTAGGGGGACAACTTATAAACAGCGTGTAAAAGCCGACGAGAAAAAATCAGGCGCAAAAGAGGCAATGCTGACCGGAAAGGCCTTTATCAAAGGAAGAGGCATAATCCTGGGCGTGATGGAGCCGAATTTCCTGATGGGCTCGATGGGCTTTGTGGTCGGTGAGAAGTTCTGCGTAGCTGTCGATAAGGCAATGGAGGAGATTCTGCCATTGGTAGTTGTCAGCTGCTCCGGCGGAGCAAGGATGCACGAAGGTGTGGTGTCATTAGGGCAGATGGCCAAAACCAGTGCAGCACTTGCAAAACTTGATGATGCAGGAGGGTTTTTCATTTCGGTTTTAACCGACCCTACTACCGGCGGGGTGACAGCCAGCTTTGCGATGCTTGGCGATTGTATAATAGCTGAGCCGGGCGCTCTGATTGGTTTTGCCGGGCCTCGAACAATCGCTGAGACGATAAAAGTGGAGCTGCCGGAAGGATTTCAGACGGCTGAGTTTATGTTAGAGCACGGCTTTGTGGATATGATTGTCCCCCGCAAAGACCTTCGCAGCGAAATTGCCCGCCTGATAGATTACTGTCAAAAATAGACTTTTTCGCATTATTATAATTTGTGGAATATCTGTTGTTATTTTATCAATAGTGTTCATCGGCGCAGGAAACTACCTTGCATCGCTCGGAAAGTGATCTCGTCTCGGCATAGGCGCCGAGCTGGAGCAGGATAAGTAAATTGCAGGAGAAATCAGAAATGCCAGGTAAAGAGACGATGACTTCGAGAGAGCGTGTTCTAAAAACTCTCAATCACAAGATTCCCGACAGGGTGCCCATAGACCTCGGAGGATTCCAGACCGGGATTCACAAAAGAGCTTATGCTGATTTGATTGCTCATCTTGGCCTGAAAGAAAAGATAGAGACCCTCGACCCTGTACAGCAGCTTGCCAAGCCGAGCGAGGATGTTCTGAGGCGTTTTCACGTTGATGTGCGTTATGTATGTGCTCACGGGCCTGACAGTTTTAAGGGTGGAATTGAGCAGAATACCCGAGATGGCAAACTCTGGCACGACCTTAAAGATGAATTCGGTGTTGTCTGGTCTATGCCGGATGACCAGCAGCCCTTCGACTCCGCTCAGGGTGGTGAGCTTGTCGAACCACTTTATATGGATATCTCTCATCATCCCTTGGCTGATGCTACTATTGCCGAGCTGGATGATTACCCTTTTCCTGATGGTGGTGACAGAAGTCGTTTCACAGGTGTTCGAGAGCAGGCCCTGCAAATGCGTAAGGAAACCCCGTATGCCATATCGACCGGCATCGGCGGCGTGGTCTATGAGATATGCTGGTATATGAGAGGGTTAGAGCAGTGGTTTATGGATATGATTCAAAATCCAGGATTTTGCGAGGCGCTTCTCGATAAGACGCTAAAATTCTGGACGGATTACTTCGTTGGCTTTATGGCTGAGGTGGGTGACATTATTGATATCGTGATGATAGGCGACGACCTTACAGGCCAGGATGGGCCGTTGTTCTCCCCGAAGTTCTACCGTAAAATTGTCAAGCCCCGGCAGAAAAAACTTGTGCAGCACATTAAGTCTCTCACCTCCGCAAAGATATGGTATCACACCTGCGGCGGCTGTATTGAATATATCCCCGACCTGATTGATAACGGAATTGATATCCTCAATCCCATCCAAATCAGCGCCAGGAATATGGAACCAAAGCTGCTGAAAGAAAAATATGGCGATAAGCTGGTTTTCTGGGGTGGAGCAATAGATGCTCAGCATATCCTTCCTTTTGCCAAGCCGAATGAAATCCGAAAACATGTGCGGAGAAATCTCGAGATATTCAAGCCCGGAGGCGGCTTTGTATTCAATAATGTTCACAATATCCAGGTCGGCGTCCCTGCCGAGAATATCGTGGCATTATTCGACGCAGCATACGAATTCGGGTTTTACAATTAAGCATTTCAGTTATTACCAACTCTTAAATAATCGCAAAATCTTCTCTTTCACTTCTGGGCGAATGCGCGTATAATCTGGTGGAAATAGCGTTTAGAATTTTTGTCATTTGAATTTGTTTCGAATTTCGATACCTGTCCTGAGCAAGGTCGAAGGATTCG
>CAZKYA010000162.1:0-5509 GCA_964556725.1 uncultured Pirellulales bacterium | reverse complement strand
ATGACGGCAAAGAAGCATTCAATTTTGAAGCAAATCGATATGTATTTTTTTGTATAAAATTGGATGATTACCGGCAGTTTATGAAACAGCGAAGCCCAAGATGGCAGACCGTAACATTGCCTGCGGATAAATTCCGAAAGTGCGTTGCTGAAGTCAATGACTTTTTACTTTGAATATCAAGGTATAAAAAGTCGGATAATCGGAAGCGTCTTAAAAAATGCAACGGCCTGTGGGTCAACTCGCCTGGTGCTGCAGACAAACTCCCCGATACCAAGCTGGGCAAGGACATATCTACCCAGGGCAAACTGGCCAATTGCAACATAGCCGGTGACGAACTGTCCAATACCTAAATATGCCCCGATAGCCACCTGTCCAAAAGCCGCTATACCTGATGATAATTGCCCCAAACCGAAGAGGATTCCAAATGCCAATTGTCCGATTGCCAAAAGGCCTAAAGATGCCTGGCCAACGGCAATGAACCCGCAGGCAATTCTGCCTACGGCGATGATGCCCTTTGCACAGACACGTCTTCCGGTCTCCGGACTTCTGCCATAAGTGTAATGAATCAACGGTATTCCAAACATTGTGCTGCGGGTTTTGAATTCGTGGAAACTGGTTCCGTTTATATACATATACCGCCGCCAGATGCCAAATCGTGTCTCTTCGATTTTGTATTTGACCTCTTCTAACAGTAAATTTGCCATAATATATCCCTCATATGTAAAATTCTGTTCGGGGGTAAATTTTAACTTTTTTCAGGTTAATGTGCAATAATTATTTTGGAATTTGCAAGATGAGACTGAACAAAAATCCTCGCTCAAAACAAGTTGTTTAGTTATATTGTAGTAAATGAGAATCATAGCCGGGACAAAACGAGGGATGAAGCTGTTCAGTCCGAAGACGGACGTGTCTCGGCCAATTACAGACAGGGTCAAGGAGTCGCTTTTTAATGTGCTTTACAAATACGATTTGCCGAAAGGAAAAGTGGTAGCTGATTTATTCTGCGGGGTCGGCTCTTTAGGTCTTGAGGCATTAAGCAGGGGAGCTGAGTTTGTTATTTTTGTTGAGCAGGACCTAAAGGTAATTGATGTTTTAGAAAAGAATATTGAAAAGGCAGGGTTCGTTAAAGAGTCAAAGGTTGTAAGGGCTAACGTTTTTAAAATTGGAGCACTATCTGATGAGCGAAGATATGACCTTGTTTTTGTTGACCCGCCTTATGCTTATACGAAAGAAGTCGGACAAGATTCGGCTTTGGGTGGATTGCTGAGCTCTGTTTCAAAACAGATGGCTCTGAACGGAATTGTCGTAGTAAGAACCGAGCGACGAACGGAACTGTTGAATCAATATGCTCAATTGGAGATAATAGAGCGGCGGCAGTGGGGGACAATGGCAGTAACGATATTAGGGAAAAAGAAAATTGTGAATGAGCAAATGAGTGGATGAGTAAATGAGCTGGCGCATTAACACATTTACACATTAACACATCCACAGTGAACAAGACAATGACAAATAAACAGGCAGCAATAAAAATAATCAGGCGATTAAATCGGAATGGTTATCAGGCATTACTGGCCGGGGGGTGTGTGCGGGATATGCTATTGGGTCGTTCTGCCAGTGACTATGATGTGGCTACAGATGCACAGCCCGGTGATGTTATGAAACTGTTCAGACGCACGTTAAAGGTCGGGGCGAAATTCGGTGTGGTGATTGTTCTGGTCGAAGACCAGCTCGTCTCGGCAAAGGCCGAAGCCGAAGCAGAACTCGTCTCGGCAAAAGCTCGCCGAGCCGGAGCAGGACAGATAGAAGTGGCTACATTTAGAGCCGAAGCTGATTACGCCAACGGCAGGCATCCAGAAACCATCAAGTTTGCCAGCGCTGTTGAGGATGCCAGCCGGAGAGACTTCACTATTAACGGAATGTTTTATGACCCAATAGAAGAAAAGGTAATCGATTATGTCGGCGGGCAAAAAGACCTGAAAAAACAGATAATCCGAACTATCGGTGAGCCGCAAGAGCGATTCAGCGAAGATTACCTGCGGACGCTGCGGGCGGTGCGGTTTTCCACACAGCTTGGCTTTAGAATTGAGCCGAAGACCTGGTCAGCGGTTTGCAGTAATGCGAAAAAAATAACCAAAATAAGCGGGGAACGCATAGCAATTGAACTTGAAGGAATCTTCGTTAATCCCAATCGCTCTGCCGGTGCATCAATGCTCATAGAAAGTGGATTGGCAGAAGCCATCTTCCCGGGCTTTGCAGGCAGGCAGGCGAAATTTGCAATTAAGGTATTAAGTCAACTGAGAAAGAAGGTGGATTTTGCGCTTGTCTTAGCTTGTTTTTTTGCCGGCCGTGAAACTGAATATGCAATTGAGAAGTGCCAGATTCTCAAACTAAGCAGAAGCCAAAATAAACATATAAAATTTTTATTGTCCAACAGAGGTAAACTGCTCGATGACCAGATGTCCCTGGCCCAATTGAAGCTAATCGCAAGTGAGGCGTATTTCCGAGACCTGTATGAGCTGCAAAGGGCGATTCAGAAAGCCAGCGACGGCAGGAAAAGTATTGCTCCGCTGATAAAACTGCGCAAAAGGATAAAGGCCCTCGGTGACATTGAGCTTCGGCCGAAACCGTTGCTCAACGGCCACGATTTGATTCGATTAGGTGCTGTACCGGGGCCATCTCTTGGACAATTAACAGAAGAGATGTACATCGCCCAGTTAGAAGGGACATTGCAAACCGCCAAACAGGCCAGGCAGTGGGCACAGGACTGGCTGCAAAAGCACAAAAGAACAGACAATTAGAAAAACTATACAACAAAAAAACGAGAATATCTTTTTTTGTAAAAGCAGTTATTGATTTCACAAATTTTTTTACTTTTTACCACCAAGCGTCATCTGTCCAGCCAAGCGTCAAATGTCCAGACTTTACCGATAGTTGTCCCGGTGGGCTTGACCTCATCGATACGCCAGTAGTAGGTGCCGCCGTACAAATTACCGATGTAGAATGTTGTTTCCGTCTGATTTTGTCTGAACTGCGGTGGGTTGGTGGTTCCGAAATATACATCGTGCGATATAGCATCAGGACAGGCGAACCAGCTCAAAACAACATCCCAGGTGTGGAATATTAGTACGCCATCGCGTGGATTTGGATTGCTCGCCTGACAGGGTACTTGCAGAAGCCAGTCAACGTTATCCAACCAGCGATTCGCCAATTCAGCAAGGTCGGAGAACAAGACATACCGGTTCCTATCTATATCGCCGGTAAGGTATGTTTGGTCACCTGTGTAATTACAGGGCCAGTTTATGTCTGTGCATTCGAGCCAGTCGGCTGCGAGTATAGCAAGGTCAATGAAATTTACATTGCTGTCAGTGTTCAGGTCTTCACAGCCATATCTTGAAATCATCCACATGCCGTGCTTCATCTCTGTTATCAGTGATGGATTATCTACAGCATAGCTGACGCTGATTATTAATTTATCATCTGCAGCTATAACCGGGTAGCTCAGCCAGGCGTCGCTTTGAAATCGAGAAATTCCAAGGCCATTTGTGTCAATCACAAAAAGATTGCCATCTTCACTGGCAGCATAGACAAGACCATTGCTATCAACAGTCAATGTGAAGCCACCAACAGTATTTGATATTGGTATCCATATGATACTTCCATTAGGTTCGACAACTCGCAGATAAGGGTCGTCGAAACTAACATAAATAGTCCCGTCCGGTCCCAGTGCTGGCTCAGACCACGGATTTGAATATCTATAGTTAACCCATTCGCTGGGGACGATACCAAACCAGTCGCCGCAGTAGTGATTACTCGCTTCCCACATAAAACATTGATCAAACCAATGATTTCTGAGACATTCGTCGAGCCATTCACAATGAGGTCTTAGGTCTGTTGACCAGATTATAGTGCCCGTATTGGGTTCGATAGCATATAGGTTAGAGTCATGTAATAAGGTCATGTATATTGTGCCGTCATCGGCGACAACAGGCGAGGCAAAGGGCCAGCCGGCTTTTGTGCTATAAGGGTCGATTGGAAACTCAAAGTTACAGACCCATTTTACACTGCCATCGTTCGGGTCAAGAGCATAGAGGTTGGGGTCATATAAGCCGGCGATATAAACCGTGCCGTCGGCGGCAATTGCAGGCGAGGCAAATATCGAGCCGGTTGGTCCGACACCGGGTCCTTTAACTTGAAAGCTCCATAATTCGCTGCCATCCTGCGCAAGTGCATAAACTTTGGCATCCTGCGAGCAGACATATATTTTGCCATCAGCCGATACAGCGGGTGATGAATAGATACCTCCGCCGGTAGTATGCGTCCACCGTAGATTACCAAAGATATCGATAGCATAAAGCTTGCCACTTTTGCTTCCGACATATACCGTGCCGTCAGGCCCTATGGTCGGTGAGCTAAGAAGCGGCGAGTTCGCATCGTAGCTCCATAAAAGAATACCGTTGGCGTCGAGTGTATAGAGCTTGCCGTCTTTACAAGCGATATGGACCCTGCCATCGTAACCGATTGTTGCGCTTGTTAACACCGGACCATCGGTCTCGAATTTCCACTTAACACAGCCGTGGTTCAGGCCATATATTGAACTTAGACCGGTTCGTTTGAAATCACCGGCCAACGTTTTCCACTTCGATGTTACTACAGGGTCGGGGTTACCCGGCTGAATTGTAAACATACCACTTTCAATGCAGACAAAATTGGGATCAGGGATGCCGGGGATAACCTTAACCAGGCATTTATTGGAATCGACTATATCCGGCAGATGCCAGTTATAAACGCTGGTATTAGGGATACCACTTTCAATTATCCGCCAATTATTGCCTCCATCTTTGCTGAATAAAACATCCACAAGGCCTTCGTAGGCGTAGCTATCCCACATAATTTGGTGTATGCTGGAGGTGGTCCAAATTTCCCCTCCCTGTGGTTTAGTTACAATTATTGTGTTCATGGGAAATTCATTAGCCCCCATATCCACGCGTTGCCCTATCAGCCGCGGCTGGACATCATCAACGTATATGGTTCTTGCGTTTACAGAAGTGCTGAAAATCAACAATAATGAAAACGCCAATAAAATTATGCGTTTCATTTCCTTTCTCCCTCAAAGTATCTCGCTAAAATTTTCGGCTTACCTGAGGCAATCACGCAGTATCGCTATGTTTATTATTTTAGCAATTTCCTTCGCTTTGTCAAGAATAAACTGCCAAGCCCTAGTAGGCAAAATGTAGCCGGCTCGGGAATCACATTTGCGGTCAGATTGTCAAGATGAACCGTATCTTCTGATGAGACTGCTCCGCCTGCGATAATATAAGCGATATCGAAGGCCCAATCGCGGTCGATAGTTGCTCTGAAGACCTGTCCGGTTGTCAACTGCGGCGACAGGATGTAACCGACAAGAATACCAGATGAGTTATATGCGAAAAGCTCTCCATAATCGCCTGTATCATCACCGATGATGTCTATTGATACTGAGTTTGCAGGCAGGTCGAAGTCGGCACGAAGG
>CAZKYA010000161.1:0-5547 GCA_964556725.1 uncultured Pirellulales bacterium | reverse complement strand
CCGAAAATAATAACTTTTTCTCTGCCTATTTTATCTGAAACAATTCCGAAAGGCACTGCAAGAGCACTGTAAAAAATATTGAATAATACATACAAAAGAATCGGAGCAGCCACGGACAATTTACCTGTAAAAAACTGCTGCGCCCGCAGGACAAAAAACATATAGCCGAAGTTACCCAGGGCAAACACGCTGGAAATCAGAACGAAGGACTTTAACGGCCGAGACAATGTCCTTATGCCCATTTGCAGCGTTAAGTCCTGCGGCTTGGAACTCCCTTCTTTCACAAAACGCAACGGAACCAGCGACGCAAAACCGAGCACCGCTGCTATTAAAATGATGGCCTTGAAATCAAGGTGGAAAAACCAGAAAAGCAAAAACGCCACCACAGCACCCAAAATTGCACCAACAGTGTCAAGGCCCCTGTGAATGCCAAAACCCTTGCCCCGCTGGGTAGCCATTGAGTCTGCTATTATTGCGTCCCTGGCGGCTGTTCTCAGCCCCTTTCCCACCCTTTCCATCGCCGAAAACACCACAGCACTCGGCCAAACCCGCGAAAATCCAAGTAATAGCTTAAAAACCGTTGAGGTCGCATATCCAGCATAGACAAACGCCTTTCGCTTGCCGGTCTTGTCAGACCAGTAGCCGCACACGACCTTCAAAATGCTCGAAATACTTTCCCTCAATCCTCCTACCAGCCCAACAATCGGGCCGGTACCTCCCAGCGATTGCAGAAACATCGGCAAAATCGGCATTATCATCTCGCTGCTGAGGTCGTTGAGAAAACTAACGACACTCAACAGGATAACATTGCCTGTAAGTGTTTTCTCAGGTTTGCCTTCCATTGCTAAATCAAGCATTAATCATCCGATAATGTGATGTTACTCACCGCGAATCTGCACGATTACGGTCCTGCTGCGTGGCCCATCAAATTCGCAGAAAAAAATTCCCTGCCAGGTGCCGAGCAAAAGCGTCTTGTCCCTTATCAGGATTTGTTTGCTACAGCCAATAAGGGAACTTTTACAATGCGCATCGGAATTGCCCTCGTAGTGTTGATAGCCAGGCCGATGATGAGGCACTAATTCCTCCAGAGTCAAAAGTAAATCGTGGATGACAGATGGGTCGGCGTTTTCATTTATGGTAATTGCTGCGGTTGTATGAGGACAATAGACAATTACATCGCCGTCAGTTATACCCGACTGGCTGACAGCCGAGCCAACCTGGCTTGTAATGTCTATCAACTGGTTACGCTTTTTAGTGCTTACACTAAAATCCTTTTGGATGATTTTCATTAGTTTTACCTATTACATTTGCTCGACGACTTCTATGCCTAAAAGCTCACTCAGGCCGTGCCTGATGGTCTTTGCGGTTAAATCACAGAGCAATAATCTGGTGGGTCTTTTACCCGGCCCGGCATCGAGAACCGGACAATTTGTATAAAAAACGCTGAACTTCTGGGCCAAATCATACAGATATGAAGTTAAGTAATTGGGCCTGTAATCGGTAATAGTGTCCTGTATTGCTTCTGCGTAACGGATGAGCTGCTTTGCCAGGTCCAGCTCAGCTGGCTCGGTTAGTGAAATCGCCTTCAAATCGGCGATTTCTTTATCTACATCAATCTTTCTATCCTGTCCCTTTTGTTTAATTGACTGCACTCTGGCGTAGGCATATTGCATATATGGAGCGGTGTTGCCGTCCATCGCCAGCATCTTGGCAAAGCTAAAGACATAATCGCTTGTTCGGTTATTGGAGAAATCTGCGTATTTGACCGCACCGATTCCGACGGCCTTTGCGATTTGAGCTTTTTCGTCTGCCGGAAGGTCAGGATTTTTTTCTTCGACGATTGCCTTTGCTCGTTCTATAGCTTCATCAAGCAGCTCTTTTAATTTTACATTCTCACCTTCGCGCGTTTTCAATGGCTTGCCGTTTTCACCAAGGACACTTCCAAAGGTTACATGAATTAATTCCGCTTTCTGTCTTCCGTCTTCTGTCTTCCGTTTTACATCCCAGCCAGCCATCCTTGCCACTGCAAAGAGCATCTCAAAATGCAGCTTCTGCCGGGCATCGGTAACGTAAATAATTCTATCCGCTTTTAACTCTTTAACTCGATACCGCAACGCTGCCAAATCCGTCGTAGCATACAAATACGCACCATCGGACTTCTGGATAATAAACGGCAACGGCTCACCTTCCTTATTCCTAAATCCTTCTGGAAACACGCATATCGCATCCTGCGATTTTTTAGCGATCTTGCGATTCAACAACTCCTCAACAACACCTGCCAGCATATCCTTATAGAAACTCTCCCCGCGGATGTCTTTTTCTTTGAATATCCCTCCCAGCAAATCATATATCCCGAAACACACCCTCAAAGTTTTTTCTCTTTCATGTTTCCACAAAGATATCTCCTGCTCCCGCCCTTCTTGCAGTCTTCTGGTAGTCTCATGCACCTCCTCATCAACTGCGGAATCAGTCGGTATAAGTGCAGAAATTTGCTGATAGTCTTTCTCTGACATGTCTATATCTTGAGCTTGCTGGGATGAATTTCTCTTCATAGCAGCATAAACAACTATCCCTATTTGCAGTCCCCAGTCGCCGATATGGTTCTGGCGGATGACTTTGTGGCCGAGGAATTCGAGGGTTCGGCAGATACAATCGCCAATGATTGTGCTTCGCAAATGGCCGACGTGCATTTGCTTTGCAATATTTGGCCCTGAAAAATCAACGACAATTGTTTTCGGATGTATGGCTTTATCTATTCCCAGCCGATTCTGAGTATCAGTGGTAACTTCAAGTAATTTCTTTGCAACAAAATCGGGCTTTAATCGCAGATTTATAAAGCCCGGCCCGGCTACTTCCCAATTCTCACAGATGTCACTTATATTAACAAGGTCCAAGACTCGCTGGGCGCTTATTACTGGATCGGCCTTTATCTGCTTCGCTAACGGCATCACGCCATTGACTTGGTAGTCTCCAAAAGTAGGATCCGTGCAAGGTCTCACAATGGCCCATGAAATATTGGCCCCCGGAGAATATTGCCGCATCGCTGCAGAAAATCTCTCGTCAAGTATATCCCAGACCGTCTTCATCAAATAATCAATAGTAAATAATCAATAATCAATTCTTTTTGCATCGCCCCAGAGCAGCTCTAAATCGTAGTAGTCTCGATATTCGCTGTCGAAGATATGTATTACAACATCAATAAAGTCGAGCAAAATCCATCGTGCCTGCTCGTAGCCGGCTCGGCCGAAACGCTTCATGCCCTGTTTCTTTGCCGCTTCAGAGATTTCGTCGGCCACGGTGCGCATCTGTCTGTCGCTGGTGCCTGTTACGATAACAAAGTAATCTGTGGCAGGTGATATGCCCCGCAAATCCATAACCACAATATCACTACAATGCCGACCAGCCGCTATGTTAGCTGCAGCCAGCGCAAGCTCTTTTGCTATCGCAACTCGCCTTTTAGCCAAATTCTGTCCTCGGATTCAATAAAAAAGAGGTGGCCGTCCCGCACCAATTTCACTTAAGGCTCACGATAGGATTCCCATTATGCAATAAGTTGCAGAAACGGCCTATCCTAATTGGTGCGGGAGACCACCCCAATAGATTACTTTTATTATCCGACGGCGTCAACTACACAATCCGATGCGAATTATTGAACGATACCAAGCCAGCTACCGATAACCGGAGCGAATTTTACCACGACACCTGAAAAAACCACACTAACCATGCACATCAACTTGATGAGAATGTTTAAGCCCGGGCCGGATGTATCCTTAAACGGGTCGCCTACGGTATCGCCAATGACAGCGGCTTTGTGAGCAGGCGAACCTTTGCCGCCGTGAGCACCCTTCTCGATATATTTTTTGGCATTGTCCCATGCTCCGCCGGCGTTATTCAGAGATACGGCTAATACAAACCCTCCCGCTGTACTGCCTGCCAGCAAGCCCATTACACCTTCTACTCCTACAAGCAATCCTGTAGCCACAGGTACGGCGATTGCCATCATGGCGGGCACCATCATTTCCCGCTGAGCGCCGGCAGTGGAAATCGCCACGCACCTGGCATAGTCGGGTTTGTCTGTACCGGCCATAATGCCTGGCTTTTCTTTGAACTGTCGGCGAACCTCATTTACCATTCTGCCTGCCGCCCGGCCAACCGCCTTCATTGCCATCGCTGCAAACACGAACGCCATCATGCACCCAATGAACAATCCTACGATGAGCTTTGGATTCATAATGTTCAGGGCGTATGCATTGACAAAATCAGTAAAAGCCGCGGCCTTTACATTTACCAATGCGGGTATCGTCTCCGAAGCAGCCGCAGCCTTGACCTTCAATGCCTCGAAACCCACCTGTATCTTATCTGTAAGTTCTCCGCCGTAAAACACCGTGCTCCCGACCCGATAGATGCCATCGGCAGATTGATTGGCGAGCCTGGCAATCCAGATTCGGACTTCTTCGATGTATGCCGCTAACAGCGCCAAAGCAGTCAATGCTGCCGAGCCAATTGCAAAACCCTTTCCCGTTGCTGCCGTAGTATTGCCGAGTGCATCGAGGGCATCAGTTCTCTTTCTGACTTCTGCGCCAAGTCCGCTCATCTCTGCATTGCCGCCCGCGTTATCAGCTATAGGGCCATAGGCGTCCGTCGCCAATGTAATACCCAATGTAGAAAGCATTCCGACCGCGGCAAAGCCGATACCGTAAAGCCCCATCGCCATATTAGTGAAACCACCGGCCAGTCCATAAGCAAACAGAATAGCAGCAGAAATCGTAATGACGGGCAAACCCGAAGAGAGCATTCCTGTTGCGAAGCCATCAATGACCGTCGTTGCAGCACCCATTGGCGCCTGGTCGGCAATGCCTCTGGTTGGTGAATACGTGTCGGATGTGTAATATTCTGTAAACAGACCAATTATTACACCCCCAATAAGACCGGAAACCACCGACCCGAATACTCCCCAACTAATCCATCCTGCCATAACCAGTCCAACGACTGCAACAAGGATCAGTGCGGGACTGCTCAGCGTTCCCATACGCAGTGCGCGCAGAAGGTTTTTCTGAGAAGCATCTTCCTTGCATCGAACGAAGAATATACCAAGAATCGAAAGCAGCGTTCCTATGCCCGCAACAATCATCGGTGCAAGCACTGCCTTGAGCGGGTCCATACCATATTGTGACAAAATGCTCATCGGTAGTGCCGCCCCGAGAGCCGCTGTCGCCAGGATTGACCCGCAATAGCTTTCATAAAGGTCCGCTCCCATACCGGCCACATCACCGACATTATCGCCGACGTTATCAGCGATTGTAGCGGGGTTTCTTGGGTCATCTTCCGGGATACCGGCTTCCACTTTGCCTACCAGGTCCGCTCCGACATCCGCTGATTTGGTAAAGATGCCGCCACCGACACGGGCAAAGAGCGCCTGTGTCGAAGCTCCCATACCAAAGGTAATCATAGTGGTTGTGATTTCAGCTAACTTGGTATCAGGATTCATCCCTGTGTGCACCAGCGTTATACCGAAGATTTTAAGGCCGTTGGCCATATGTTCGGCTG
>CAZKYA010000160.1:0-5564 GCA_964556725.1 uncultured Pirellulales bacterium | reverse complement strand
CTGCTACGTCGCTGAGCTTATTAAGGCCTTTTATAATTGCAAGCCAGGTTTCCTGAACAATGTCCCAGGCGGCTGATTCGGACCTGATTACCTGAAAGGCATAGTGCCAGAGGCGTTTTTGCCATCTTGCGACAAGCTCGTCAAATGCGTCCCTGTTTCCTTGCTGGCACTTCAGGACAAGCAATTCGTCATATATTTGGGCCCGGCTTTTCTGCATAATCCTATAATAAAAGTCGGACAGGTTGCGGAAAAAGTTCCATCTTTTTATGAAACCGACCCCAATTTGTGTCCTGGAGCAACGGTATATAACCGCTTTTTCGGCTCAGTGTTAATATGAGAAACAACTATCCGGCCGACAAAAATTATATGGTCGCCTGCTTTTGTTTCAGAAACGAGTCTGCATTCAAAATTTGCTACGGCATTGGTGAGCAGCAGCGAATCAATTTTTTTGGCAGGTTCTGTTTTGCAATGGACTCGGCCATGCTGCGCATCGAACTCGGCGAATTTGTCAACGTCACGGCCAGACTTTGAGCCGAAAAAGAGAGCCGCATCGGCCATTTCCGCTGATGGGTAGCAAATCGTAAAGCATTTTGAGTGCCGAATGGTCCTGATTGAATAGTGCCCCTTTGCAACGGCTATGGCCATCATTGGCGGCTCGCCCGATACAATCATTGTCCAGCCCAGCGTAATGGGGTTGGCCTTGCCCTTTTTATCTTTTGCTATCGCTATTACCACCTGCTCCGGATATTTGGTTTTAATCGCCTGCTCATATTTAACACGTTTTTGCATTGCTCTTCTCCTCAATTAGCTTTATATTCAGGTTATGGAAATTACTGATAAGATTATAGATTCAGGTTTAATTTTAACAAGGAGAAACAAGTGAACACGATAGGTTTTATCGGCAGCGGAAATATGGCAGAGGCCCTGATAAAGGGCATAATAAGTGCAAAGGTCTATAAACCCAGAAGTATCTTCATAAGTGATATTAAGGCCGAACGGCTTAACTTTGTCGCACAAAAATATAAAGTCGTTCCCCTTGATAGCAACGCCGGGCTGGCGGCAAAAGTGAATATCCTCGTCTTAAGCGTCAAGCCGCAAAATATGACCGAGGCCCTTCAAAGTATAAAGGATGATATCAAACCAGATACGCTCGTTATATCCATCGCAGCGGGCATAAAGGTCGCCAAGATAGCTGATGCCTTAGGCGATATTGCAATAGTTCGCGTTATGCCCAATACGCCCGCCTTGATTGGCGAAGGGGCCAGCGCATTATTCGCTAACAATAAGGCAAAGCCGATGCTGAATGAAGCAGTGTCGATTTTCTCATCGGTCGGCAAGGCCGTTATCGTTGAAGATGAGGATTTAATTGACTCCGTTACCGCAGTTAGCGGCAGCGGCCCTGCTTACTATTTTTTATTGATGGAGGAAATGATAAAGGCAGCCGTTGAGTTAGGCCTGCCGGAAACGGTGGCAAAAGATTTGGTGCTGCAGACCGCCAAAGGTGCAGGTCTGCTTGCAGTTGAGGCAGACAAGACCGGAGAAAGCCCCGCTGAACTTCGCAGAAAGGTTACATCACCTGGGGGAACCACAGAAGCTGCTCTGAAGGTTTTCAAAGAAACCGGTTTCAGCCAGCTGATAACAAATGCCCTGACGGCAGCTTGTAAAAGAAGCAAGGAACTATCAGGATGATTTAATCTATAACGATTGCCTCGACAGGGCATTCGTCAGCGGCCTGCTGAACAGCTTCCTCGTGCTCTTCAGGGACTTCGTCAACGAGGACCTGTGCCATATCGTCGCCCATCTCGAAAACCTCAGGACAGGTATCCACACAAAGCCCGCAGGCGGTGCAGGTATCATCAATTCTCACCTTCATAATAGACTCCTTCTTTTTGACGGTTAACTATTATCTTCCAAATTATTATATCAGGTAGCCGATTCATCCTTCGTAGTACTCGTGCTACGTAGTGTGCTTCGCAGAGTAGTAATATTACGGAGAAATATAAAATTGCAAGTAATCCGTCAAGTATGTAGAAAAATTTTTTTTTACAGATGAGTTAATTGGCGATGGAAATCAGGTAAAGGCCGCCTAAAAGCACCAGCACGCCGCAAATTCTCTTAAGAATTACCGCTCCTTTTGATTTTTCGTTCCAGTTCATATAGCGCTGAACCAGTCCGGTGCAGGTCCCTGCAAAGACGATAACCGAACAGTGCCCCAGGCCGTAAACTACAAGCAAAAATGCCCCATAAAATACGTTTGTTGAAGCCAGTTTGAAGGTAATGCCGAGCATAGGGGCCATGTATGCAAAGGTGCAGGGGCCGATAGCGATGCCGAATACAAGACCGAGAATAAAGGCAGCCGGCATACCTTTTCGTTTCAAGCCGACCCGGCCTGGGCCACTAAAGGGCATAGGGATGACATCTAAAAGTATCAAGCCAACCACAAAGAATATGACGGCGACAAAGTAATTTCCAAATTTACCGACATCGCCTAACATCCTGCCGGCAGCAGCGGTAACAGCGCCGATTGCAGCAATTGTAATTAAAATACCCACTGCAAAAAGCGTTGATATGATAAAAGCACGCTTGGTCGATGTCCTTCCCTGCTGGTCGATGAAGCCGACGATAAGTGGAATGCTTGCTAAGTGACAGGGGCTTAATAAAATGCTCAAGATTCCCCATATAAAAGCGGCACCGGCAGCTATAAAAGCAGTGCCTTCAACAGCACGTGTCAACACCGTGAAAAGTTGCTGCATATCATTTAATCCCCATTTCACTCAATTTCGTAATAATATCAGTATCCGAGAAAAATCCGCTATGGCGGAATGTTTCCTTTCCTTTTGCATCGTAGAAAATCTGTGTGGGAATGGAACGTATTCCATAACGAGCCGAAAGTATCTGTTCCTGTCGTGGTTCAATATAAACGATATTAATTTTATCGTTGTACTTGCCTCGAATACTATCTATTACAGGAAGCATTTTATCAGGCCCGCAACAGCTTTTGGCACTAAAGACAGCAAGTGTGGGCTTTCCGTTTGACCTTGCCTTATCCAGCGGATTGTCTTTTGCAAGCTGATTCTGATTTTTTGTCCAGCTATCGGATACCTGAATATCAATTCTCTGTCCGACAGTCTTGATATATTCATCAACGAAACGCTGCTTCTTGTCCTGCAGAACATAAGACTGGATATGCTTTCGGACACTGTCCAGAGGTGTATTACAGAAAATACTTTCGTTTTCCTTATAAAATGTTTCCACATCATTGTCAGTGGCAGTGATTTCTTTGGTTAAATCCTCGAAGTAAGCCAGAAACGTTTGCTGATCTGTCATAGACGAAGTATCTTTACCCTGTTCGGATAGATGTTTGCGGGCAAGAACTTTCAGCAGTTTTCCGGTTGCTTCCTGCTCAAGGACAAAAAAAGCGTTGTCTTTAAGTTCCTGCTGAACCTGTACCGGCTGTTTGGAAATTGCCTCGTCAATATCCCTGGAGTTTATCTCGATACCTTCTGCTCTGAGTAGAATATTTTCCGGCAGAGGAGAAACCTTGGCATAAGTCAGGACTCCGGATGCCAGGTTTGGATAAAGCTGCTCCAATGGTTTGACGCTGTTTGAATCAGCTTCCTGTGCTGAAGAGGGAATAGCCGCAATAGCTAAAATGACAATAATAGCGGTCAGAAGAAATTTATTTAGTTTCATTATTTGTTCCTTTCTCGATTTCTATGCCAAGCCCTTTCCACTTGGCAAGGATATCTTCCTTACTTATAAAACCTTCGTGCCTGAAAAGCTCTTTGCCGTAGGAATCATAAAATATTTGAGTTGGGATTAGACTGATACCGTATTTTTTTGCCATATCAGGGTTTTTCCATACATCAATGAATTCTACTTCCAGCCGACCCGCATATTCTTTCTTTAACTCATCGAGAATAGGGGCCATCATTTTACAGGGGATACATTTGTCGGCTCCAAGGTCGACAAGACGCGGAAGGGCTTTTGAACCTTGCGGCTCGTCTGCATTTGCTTGTTGCGGATTAATATTTTTCGTGATTTGGGTATTGTTCAAAGTTGAATCGACATTCCTGGTATGCTTGTAGATAATTACGCCGCAGACTGCTGTAATCAAAGCAATAATTATTAAAATTTTGGCTATTTTATTCATAACCGATACACCTCCATTACCTTCAATTAAGAAAGCAGGCCTGCGCCTTTTTCCGCAACCTTGGTGATATTTTCATTTGTAACTTGGGTTTTACCTTTTTTCATGCCTAAATCCGTTATACGCAGATGCTCGAATTCAGTAAAACCTGTCTGTCGGAGGCAATTTTTGGTACAGTCCAACTCACAGCCATCGATAGCCAGTATTTTTGATGCCTGTTTTGTCGTTTTCATAATAGGTTCGATTCTGCCGCCGATGCCGGCCAAGCAGAACATTCTGCCGGCGCCGTCTTTGGTTATCTTTCTTGCCGCACGGTCGGCTATTTCGCCTACGTCAGCAGCTCCCGAGCAGGCAAATATCAATTTTGGTCCACTGCAGCAGACATCTGATTTTTCAGCACACATAATTTTCTCCTTACATCAGCATTTTCTTAATTTCATCCGGCGACGGCACCTTGCCGACAGCCTTAATCTGGCCGTCAATAGCCAGAGCCGGCGTTACCATCACGCCGAACTTCATTATGTCGTTAATCTTAGTCACCTTCTCTATTTCATACTCGATGCCAGCTTGCTTTGCCGCTGATTCGGCATTTTCTGCCAGTTTTTTACACTTGGGACATCCCGTGCCGAGGATTTGAATCTTTTTCATTGTTTATTTCCTAATTTACTGCTTTTCAAAAAACCTGTTATCAGCCAGTTTCGTCTCTGATTGTGCCTTCTCAATCCAGCCAATGCGTTTTACCTGAAAGTGGTCGAATTTAGGGACGTAGGGTTTAATATCCAGAAGCGGTGTGCCATCGAGGATGTCAAGCTCTGCAACGTAGAGCTTACAACCATCGATTCGGAGAAGCCGAACTGCCGAGATTCCGATTGGGTTGGGTCTGCAGGGTGCACGCGTTGCAAATAGGCCACGTTCGACACTATCCAAATAGGGCTTAACTTTCAGTTGGGCTTTTGAGGCCTTGTGAAACCAGTATAGCAACCATATCCTTTCAAAACCTTCCAGGTCTTTCAATGCCTGTTTATATGGTTCAAAAACTTCCACAACACCTTCACTTCCTTTGGCGAAAGCCGGCTGAATCGGGGCTCCATCCGCCTCGGTAAGCGATGAATGAACCACTCCGATAGGACTAACTTTTATTGACATATCGTTTGCTATAGTCATGCGATTGCCTCCGCAAAAAACCATTTTTGTGTCCTTAAACATATTTTCACGAGCATTAACATCACTGGCACTTCAATCAGAACACCCACAACCGTTGCCAAGGCGGCTCCCGATGATAAACCGAATAACATTGTAGAAGTAGCTATCGCAACCTCAAAATGATTAGATGCACCAATCATAGCAGACGGCGCCGCGTCTGCGTAATTAAATTTCCACAGTTTGGCGAGGATATATCCTATCCAGAATATTA
>CAZKYA010000159.1:0-5583 GCA_964556725.1 uncultured Pirellulales bacterium | reverse complement strand
GGTAATCTTTCATACTCATTCGAATTGCTTTTTCGTAAGAACCGGCCTGGAAGGTAATATGGTCATCGGCCTCGAGGGATTTATCCATAACAGTCGGCAAATCATACAAGTTGCCGAACGGCGGCTCGGCTCCGAGTGCACAGTCGGGGAATAACTTGCCGATTTCCTTTTCATCAGCCAGCTTGACCGATTTAGCACCGAGTTGTTTTTTCAAGGCTTTCATATCAACCTTGTTAGGGGCTGAAAGGACACACATCACGTATTTGTCATCTGCCTTGACTATGACCGGTTTAGCCACGAATTTCCCCGGCTCATGCTCAGCTGCTGCCAGGTTCTGGGCTGTATAGGCGGCCTCGTGTTTAGTAACCTTGTACTTAACTTTCGACTTATCCAAAAATTCTGTCACTTGCATCTTAATATCTCCCAAAAAAGTGCCAAAATTGCTCATGGTATTTTTACCTGCAGCGATTCTGTGTGTCAATTGTCAATATCAAAATTTGTGCTGTTCAATGCACGCAAAAGATGACGCAATTATATACCTTTGCACTTTACCCTGAAGAAGGTCTGTGAGAGTTTTAGAGTTTTTTAGTGGTATCGCCATCATTAACCTGTGGTTTTTTATATGTTTATGTGAAAAAAGGGTTGACTGTGTGAACTTATTGGTGATAAAATCGTATAAAATTGCCGAAAATCGTTTTTGTTGCCAGCTTTATAACTGTCTGGATTAGGAGACTAAAAATGCACACATTATTCAATCAGAAGAGCAAAACATCGCATTATCTTGTCCTTTCAATAGCCATTTTGCTTTTTGTATTTCTGTGGCCGGTCTCTGTTTTGGGGCAGGAGAAAAACAGCATAGCAGCGCTGAAGGAGACGGGCAAAGCTTTCGCTAACATTGCGGAAAAGACATCGCCAGCGGTGGTGGGTTTGAAAGCTGACAGGGTGATTATTCGAGAATACCCATTTATGCGGGAATGGCCTCTTGATGAGCAGCTTGACCCATTTAGCGATGATTTCTTTGACCGCTTTTTCTATCGTTTTCGTTCTCCCCGTGAACAATCGCCCCAGCGTAAGTATAAACAGACTCGGCCGGTGCAGGGTTCCGGCTTTATTATCTCATCCGATGGTTACATCCTCACAAGTAATCATTTAGTTGAAGAGGCAGAAAAGGTTGATGTAGAGCTGTCAGATGAACGGAAATTTACGGCTAAAATTGTCGGAACCGACCCGGAAACGGATGTTGCGCTGGTAAAAATTGATGCCAATAATTTGCCTTACCTCGAGCTGGCAGATTCGGATAAGCTTGATGTTGGAGAATGGGTTCTTGCAATAGGCAATCCATTCGGTTTGAACCGCACGGTAACTGCGGGCATTGTAAGTGCCAAAGGCCGTAGTGGTGTTGGGCTGACGACGTATGAGGACTTTATTCAGACAGATGCGGCGATAAATTTTGGTAATTCCGGGGGGCCTTTGATAAATCTTGACGGCCAAGTAGTCGGGATTAACACCGCGATTGTCGGAGCGAGCGGCAATATAGGTATTGGATTTGCTGTGCCTATAAATATGGCAAAAGCCATCCTGCCGCAACTGAAATCAGGCAAGGAAATCAGCCGGGGATTCTTAGGCGTTGACATCCAAGACCTTTCTCCGGAATTAGCGGAATATTTCGGGTTAAAAGATATTAAAGGCGTTCTTATTCCGGAGGTCCAGAAGGATTCTGCGGCAGAGAAAGCAGGGTTAAAACCAAATGATATCATTGTTGAGTTTGATGGTAAGCCGATTGAGACGGCTCAGGAATTGCAGAAATGTGTGGCGAGGTTAGAGCCAGGCACAAGTGTAAAAATAGTCGTGCTCCGAGACGGCAAGCGAGAAACTCTTACCGCCGAGCTGGCCAAAAGACCACCGTTGAGCGAGCTTCAGGGTAAAGTCGAGCCGAAGACACTCGAGGAATTGGGGTTCTCGGTGCAGGATTTAACTGCGGATTTGGCTGGGCGTTATGGCTATGAAGGTCAAAGCGGAGTTATTGTCAGTGAGGTTGAACCAAGTTCGGGTGCAGCACGGGCAGGTATTGCGCAAGGGGCATTGATTAAAGAAATCAATGGTAAAGAGGTCAAAAATACCAGAGAATTCAATGAGCAAATATTAAATGCCAAAAAGAAAGGCAGCGTCCTACTGAAGGTGAGGCGTGAGCGATATACATTCTTTGTCCTGCTGAAGCTCAGTGATTGAAAATAGATAGAAAACAGCTTCTCATATAAAAACTTTAGCCCCGCTTAATGTGGGGCTTTTGTTTTTGTATAGAATCAGTAGTGGAATAAATAACATATATTGGCGAAGGACTATTGCGTTTTGTCGATAAAAGATATATAATTCGAATTTAACACCTGGTCTTACGAGTTATAGTGGGCAGTCTTTGTTCGGCTGCCCCTTTTATGTAAGCGTATCTCGATTATGAAAGGTAATTGAGGAGACTTGGCTATGGGTTGTAATCTGGCAATAGCAGGAGTGACCGGCGCAGTGGGGCAGGAATTTCTGGCGATTTTGCAACAGCGGGATTTTCCATTTGACTCGATAAAGATGCTGGCAAGTAGCCGCTCGGCCGGTAAGAAGATTGAATTCAAAGGCAAAGAATATATCGTTGAAGAGTTGACTAAAAACAGCTTCGAGGGAATTGGCATTGCACTATTCAGCGCTGGCGCAGCTCGAAGTAAAGAGTTTGCGCCTGCCGCAGCCAAAGCCGGTGCGGTGGTGGTGGATAACTCTTCGGCTTTTAGAATGGACCCGGATGTTCCACTGGTTATTCCGGAAATAAATCCGCAGAAGATTGCAGAGCATAAAGGGATAATTGCCAATCCGAACTGCTCGACCATAATCGGGATTGTTCCGGTCTGGCCTTTGCACAAGGCAAATCCGGTCAAGCGGATGGTGGTAAGTACCTACCAGGCGGCCAGTGGAGCAGGAACGCAGGCGATGCTTGAGCTTGAAAAACAAACTCGGGAAATTCTCGATGGGAAAAAGCCGACCTGCAGTGCTTTTCCGTATCAAATAGCATTTAATATCTTCAGCCATAATTCTGAGCTGGGTGCCAATGGCTACAATCTGGAAGAAACCAAAATGGTGAAGGAAACCAGGAAGATTTTCAACTGCCCTGAAATAGCAATTACCTGTACGTGTATTCGAATTCCGGTATTCAGGGCACACTGTGAGAGCATTAACCTTGAATTTACCGGGTCGATTACGCCTGACCAGGTCAGGGATTTATTGAGCACTGCGCCGGGTGTTTCGGTTTTGGATGACCGCGAACATAACCGCTTTCCTATGCCAATCGACGCTACCGGCAAAGATGATATATTTGTTGGCAGAATCCGGCAGGATGAATCGATACCTGAGAACCGCGGCATCAACATCTGGGTTGCTGGTGACCAGCTGCGAAAAGGAGCAGCCCTGAACGCTGTGCAAATTGCGGAAAAACTGTTATAATCAGCCGCGATGGCTGTTCGGAAAATAAAACTCATCGTTCAGTATGACGGTAGCAGGTATAGCGGCTGGCAGATACAGCCGGGTAAGAGAACCATCCAGGGCGAGCTTGTCGAGGCCCTATCAAATCTCGTCGGAGTTCGAACTTTCGTCCACGGCGCTAGCAGAACCGATGCCGGCGTAAGCGCGCTGGGCCAAGCTGCTTTGTTCGAGATTGATTCACCTATCCCTACTGAAAACTTCCCAGAGGCAATAAATGACCGGCTGCCTCCAGAAATTGTTATTGTAGCCGCCGAAGAAGCGCCGCCGAAATTCGACCTTTTAGGCGATGCGAAAAGCAAACTCTACCGCTACACAATCTACACCGACCGACACCGGCCTGTCCTCAGACTAAATCAGTGCTGGCACATTCCGAAAAAACTTGACGTAGCAGCAATGAGCCGGGCGGCGCAAATGCTCGTCGGAACAAAAGACTTCAAATCCTTCGCAACCGCCAAAGACAAACGAGAACAGACCATACGGACTATTTTTAGCTGCAATGTTACAACCGAGGACAAGTGGATATACGTGGATGTCGAAGGGGACGGCTTTTTATATAATATGGTCAGAAATATCGTCGGCACTTTAGTCGAAGTCGGCCTCGGCAGATGGAACCCGGAAAAGATAAACGAAATTCTCCAAGCGAAAGACCGACAAGTAGCAGGACCATTGGCTCCAGCTGTAGGTTTATGTCTAATAAAGATTGAATATTGAAAATTGTTCATATTATAACACGGTTAATTTTGGGTGGGGCGCAGGAAAATACGCTGATTACCTGCAAGCTTCTGGCTGAGCGTGGCCACGATGTTACTCTTATTACCGGTCCGGCCATTGGGCCTGAAGGCGAACTGTTCGAGCAAACAAAAGGGCAAAAATATCAAGCAATAACTGTCAACAAGATGATTCGGGCTATTTGTCCTTTGTATGACCTTATTAGCTACCGGCAAATCAAAAAACTCCTGCGACAAATACAGCCGGATATTGTCCACACACATTCAGCCAAAGCGGGTATCCTTGGCAGATTCGCCGCATACAGCATACGCAATACGCAATACGATATGCGCAATACGAAAATAGTGCATACAATACACGGCTGGTCTTTTCATCCGTACCAGAGTAGTTGGCTGAACAGATTTTATATTGCAATCGAGAAAGCTGCTTCGAAACGAACGGATTTCTTTATCAGCGTTGCCGATGCGATGACCGAGCAGGCACTGGCAGCAGGTATTGGCAAGCAAAAGCAATTTATTACTGCTTATTCAGCTATTGAGGAGGATGATTTCTTAGAGCCGATTTCGCAGAAGCGAAAGAAAGAATTTCGACAAAGGTATGGAATCAGCGAAGATGCGATTGTGCTTATCACCATTGCCCGCCTATTTATGCTCAAAGGCCACGATTATATTATTGAATCGGCGAAAGAGCTTTCAAAACGATTTGAAAATGCAGTTTGGCTGTTCGTAGGTAATGGCAACCTTGCTGACCATTACAAAGAGCAGGTTCGGCAATTGGGATTGACCGAAAGAATCAAATTTACTGGTCTTTTGCCGCCGAGTCAGATTCCGCTTGCGATACAATCATCGGATATACTGGTTCACTGTTCACTGAGAGAAGGCCTTGCACGGACACTACCGCAGGCGATGCTGTGCGGCAAGCCGGCAATTTCCTTTGACATCGATGGTGCAAGAGAAGTTGTCAATGAAAACACAGGCTGCTTGATTGAGCCGCCGTGCTCCGGCAGGCTCCGCCCCGACGAGAAGAATGTTGAGCAATTAATCAAGGCCTGCGCAGAATTGATAGAAAATGAGCCATTGAGGAAAAAACTCGGCTGGCAAGGCAGGGAATCCGTAAGAGAAAAATTCGCACCCAGCACAATGGTTGACACTATTGAAGTCGTCTATCGGAAACTCATAGAGTAAAAATAACTACGGTCTGATTGGAACAAAAGATGGATGAAATGATTGCTTATTGTGGCTTGATTTGTCATAACTGCCCCATCTATTTGGCAACAAGAAAAAAGGACGAAGAAAAAAGATACAAAATGAGAGTTGATATAGCGCAGCAAATTAA
>CAZKYA010000158.1:0-5595 GCA_964556725.1 uncultured Pirellulales bacterium | reverse complement strand
AAGGCCCTTGCCGTAGTCCGATTTTTTTAGAATCTCGGCTTTATAGTCCTTAATACTACAGCTTGCGACTATCTCGGCCTTACCTTTTGCAAAGGCCTTGAACTCATCTATGGCATCTGCGACCCGTTGTTTTTTTGGGTCGCCAAAAATCACCAATCTTATCACTTTTGTATTTCGCATCTTGCAAATTGCCAATAATCATTTATCAATACTTGTCCTGAGCGAAGTCGAAGGAATCATTTCCCGTGCCGCCTCTGCTATTTTATCGGCGCTTATGCCGGCCTGCATAAGTTGGGCTTTGCGGGAATCTTGTCCAATAAGCATCCTCGGCGCCCCAAGCACACGAATGGCAGGTAGTTTCCTACTGCCGGCTGTTTTTTCTGCGGCCAATTCAAGCACCGCTGAGCCGAAACCACAGGCAAGATTGTGGTCTTCTATTGTGATTATACCTTTGCCCATATCCAGCAAGGCCGGTATCTTTTTATCGATCGGAGCGGCAAAGCGGGCGTTTATTACATCAACTGCAATCCCCTCTTTAGCCAACAGCGCCTCTGCCTTCAGTGCTTCGGCCAGAACGCTTCCGTAACTGACAATTGCAATGGACGAATCTTCTGTCTTTTTAATAGTTACGCTTTTGCCGAGCTTAAATGGTTCGGAACAAGCGGCTTTAATAAACTTCTTCGGTGGAACAAGGTCTTTTGGATACCTTATAACCACTGGCGAATCGGCGCCCAATGCAAATTCCAGAGCAAGTTTCATCTCAACTTCATTCGCGGGAGCCGTCAGTACCATATTTGGCAGCATCCGCAGAAAGCCAATATCCAGCAATCCGTGGTGTGTTGGGCCGTCCGAGCCGACGACTCCGGCCCGGTCGAGACAGAAAACAACCGGAAGATTCTGCAGAGCGACTTCCTGAAATATCTGGTCGAAGCTTCGCTGCAGGAAGGTTGAATAGATACAGACAACCGGCTTTAAGCCGCTGCGTGCTAATCCCGCTGCAATATCCACTGCCGCGCTTTCAGCGATGCCTACATCATAAAACCTGTCACTGAATCTTTCGCGAAAATCCACCAGCCCGGTGCCATCGCACATCGCAGAAGTTATCGCAACAATCCTGTCGTCCTTTTCAGCTAACTTTGCCAGGTGCTCGCCGAACACGCTGGTAAAACTTGGCTTGGCCGTATCGACCCGGCTTTCCACCTCGTCACCATTTATCTTAAATGGACCTGTAGAATGAAATTTGCTGGGGCGTGAATCAGCCGGGCTGAAGCCCCTGCCCTTGCTCGTATAAACGTGCAGAATCGCAGGGTGCTCTAATTGCCCCAGCGCCTTGAATAACTGAATAAGAGATTCTACATTATGGCCATCAACCGGACCAAAATACGGGATATTCAAGCTCTCAAACATCTGACTGGCAGGCAACACCATTCGGATACTCTTTTTAATCCTCTCAATCGCCTCTTCAACACTTTTGCCGATAACAGGCATATGCTCTAAAATATTACTGGTGGTTTTGCGCAAATCCTCGTATGTCTGGCTCAGCCGAACACGAGAGAAGTATTTTGCCACTGCCCCAACTGTTGCATCTATCGCCATTGAGTTGTCATTGAGTATTATCAGTAGTTGCCTTTTTGCCAGGCCGAGATTATTCATGGCCTCGAAGTTCGTCCCATTAACAATGCTGGCATCACCAACCACGGCCACGATTTTATCCTTCTTTTTTTGCTTCAGGTCTCCTATCGCCATCCCTATCGCTGTTGCTATTGAGGTTCCGGCGTGCCCGACAGTGAACTGGTCATACTCACTTTCGGCAGGGTTGGGAAAGCCGCTTATTCCGCCTGCCTGTCGTAGTTGGGCGAACTTATCTTTTCTGCCGGTGATGATTTTATGCGTGTAGCATTGATGGCCGACGTCCCACAGCAGCTTGTCGTGCTTGAAGTCGAAGACATAGTGCAGCGCCAAAGTCAATTCGACGGCGCCGAGATTGCTGGCTAAATGCCCGCCGGTCTTGCTGACCGTATCGAGGATAAACTGGCGTATTTCCTCCGCCAGCTCTCTGAGCTGTTTAACCGACAGCTTCTTCAAATCCGCTGGACTATTTACCTGTTCTAATACTCCACCCATCAGAAATTCTTTCAGCTACCATATACCTGTATTTTCAACCAAATGTGCAGATAGTCAGGAGAAAAAAATTCAATTTTAAAATTTTTTTTCTTTTGTCTTAATAGGTTATCGAAAAGAATGCCATTTGTAAAGGTCTTTTTGCGGTGCACAGCATTTAGCAGCGTTAATCATTATATGAAGGGCGAGTAAACAACCATTGTCAGGTAATGGCTTTTGCTTTTTTGTGCTCGCGGAGGTGCATTTTGATATCCAGTATTATCTTGCCGATTACAATCACGATTAGCAAGGGCACCGGCGAGCCGATGGTCATTGCGAAAAAGCCGCCTGCTATAATCGCAATATGCAGCACAACCACTCGCGAATAGGGTTTATTCATAAGTTCCTTTGGTTTGGCAGTTGCGTATTCGCCCTTGAGCAGGTAATTATATACAAAGGAAACGCCGTGACTTATAAATAAGGCGAGAATTGCGAGCTTCATCTGTGGCGGAATCATTAAAAACATCTGCCTTATAACGTTGATTAACAGTTGAACAAAAACCAGAAAACAAGGCCAGGATTTTCCGCCGATAGACGGGCTTGCGACAGACGGGCCTTCAGCCATTTTTGCAAAGGCCAGCACAAAGAAGCCATGAACTGCCATAAATCCGCCATAATGAACCACGAAAAAAGGTATGAGAAATAATTTGAATATGTGCTCTGCGGGGTGCTTTACTTTGGCAATTGCGATTTTCAGGATGTTGTAGAATCCGATGGCAAGGTTTTCAGACCAGTATAACAAAATTATGTAAAAGGCATCCCATTTGAGAAAGCAAACGCCCCATAGTGGCAGCAGATTTGCCGCCACAAGAGAAATTATCGGTATGCTGGTCAAATCTTTCTTTGAAAGTTTCATTTTCTGCGAACTTTCTCTTAATCGCCGGCATTCTAATCAGTCGTGCGACCAAACTCAATTGTTAAAATAATCCTGCCAGAGCCATACGGGCTGATAGAAATTTGTTTTTTCGGGGAGAATAAAAAAGGCCGTAAGCATATTTGCTTATGGCCTGTTAGTTCGTAATAGAATGTATTTATAAACAATAGATTTTTCCACCCTGAATCGCTATTGGTTCAAGGCAGCTTCAGGTGAATAGCGGAGGGGACCGGCCCTGAATCGGCAAGTGAAGTTTCTTATAAAAACCCTTTTGTCTTACGAGTTGATGATTAAAGCCGAATTCCCCCCTGGCCTTAATCCTTTTGGCAAAGGTAGTGATGATACCCACTACCAAGCCGATAGGGGCTAAAATTCTTTCTTCCATAACAAAACCCCCTAACTATCTATTATTCTTATCGACTTAAACTCATTTTTTTTCTTAATTAAATCTCGAGCCATCATCCAGCCGGATGTACCTTCCAAAGGGCGATTAGCAGTGCAAAGTGGTGTATTTATCCCTGGGATAGTCTACTGAATCCTGCCTGAATCAGGGTTTTTGATACTGATATGCAGCTTTTTTGGAGAGAAATACCCCGCACCAATTGATACTATCCTGTAGTGGCTTAATTTGCGAGATGCGCCGTCTCTGGATAATGGGCAATTGGTGCGGGGTTACTTTGTTCTTTCAAGTAGCGTTACAGCCAGTTGTCGCAGCGTATTGGCTTTTGGCCCGAACGGCTTAAGGGCCGCTACCGCTTCGTCAGCGAGATTCTTTGCCAACTGCCTTGATTTCTCCAGACCAACCAGAGCGGGGTATGTAATCTTTCCGGCCTTGGCGTCTTTGCCGGCGGTTTTGCCCAACTGCTCACTCGAAGCCGATACATCGAGAATATCGTCAGCTATCTGAAAACCTAGCCCAATCTTTAGGCCATATTCGCAAAGGCACTTCAGTTGTTTTTGGTTTGCCTGACCGCAGATGGCTCCCATCGCAGAGGCGCAACGGAACATCTTGGCTGTTTTATTGATGTGGATATAATTTAAAAGCTCTTCGCTTGCTGTGGTCTTTTCCGCTTTCAAATCTGCCATTTGGCCTGCAATCATACCGCTGGGCCCAGCGGCATTGGCCAGTTCGCCAATCAATCTCACCGCTATAGCCGGCTCATCAATTTCTTCAGCCAGAATCTCGAACGCAAGGGTTAGAAGGGCGTCGCCTGCCAGAATGGCTGTCGCCTCATCAAAGGCCTTGTGGCACGTAGGTCTGCCGCGGCGAAGGTCATCATTATCCATCGCTGGTAAATCATCGTGGACGAGTGAGTACGTATGCGCCATTTCAATCGCCGCCGCTGCAATTTCAGCGTTGCGATTTATCTGCCCGCTGACAAGCTCGCAGCTCCACAGCACCAGCACCGACCGAATCCGCTTGCCCGGCGATTCAAGCGTATAATGAAGCACTTCTTTCAGTTCGCTGTTTATCTGCCTGGAGGCCAAGAGCTGCTGTAGCACGAAATTGACCGACTGTGCCTTCTGGCGTAATCGAGTTTCAAAGCTACTATCCTGCATCGCTATTGCTATCAATTGAAAATTAAGTAAAATTCTTTGAAAATATTAAATAGTAAATAGCAAATAGTAAATTGAAAAATGATTCTAATTCTTGGCGTTACTGCATCTGGCAAAGGCCGATTGGCCTTCGATTTGGCTGAGTGTCTGGGTGCTGAAATAATCAGCATTGATTCGATGAAAGTCTATAGACGGATGGATATCGGTACCGCCAAGCCGCCCAAAGAAGCCCGCAAGAGCATCAAATATCACTTAATCGACGTAGTTGAACCGAGCGAATCGTTCAGCGTAGCGGCCTTTCTCGAATTGGCCAATAAGGCAATAGAGCAGATTAAAAGCCGAAATAAACCGGTAATCGCAGTCGGCGGAACTGCACTGTATATAAAGGTCCTGCTATACGGTCTTTTCAAAGGCCCCGGAACCGATGAGCAAATCCGTGCCGAATTGAAATATCAGGCCCAGGCCGAAGGGTTAAAACATCTATATGACCAGCTGACAGAGATTGACCCCACAGCAGCACAGCGCATCAGCCCTAACGATGCCAAACGTATAATCCGTGCCCTGGAGGTCTATAGAATCACTGGCCAACCTATATCAAGTTTCCAGAAACAATGGGACGCACGCAATACGCAATACGAAATACGCAATACAATAAATAACTGGTCAATTATAGGTTTGCGAAGAGAAAAAACAGAAGAGAATAAGAGAATTAACGCAAGGGTAAAAAGGATGATTGAGCAGGGATTTGTCGATGAGGTCAGGTCTTTACTGGCAGAAGAAAAGCCGCTAAGCCCACAGGCCAGATGTGCAATCGGCTACGCGGAGATAATTGATTATCTAAACGGCAAGTACACACTGGAAGAGGTGGTCGAGCTTATAAAGAAGAACACCCGCCGATTCGCAAAGAGCCAGCGCACCTGGTTCAAGACCTTTCAAAACATCCGCTGGATTGATATTGAACCAGATGAACCGCACGAAAAAATCCTCAGCTGGACTAAAACACT
>CAZKYA010000157.1:0-5601 GCA_964556725.1 uncultured Pirellulales bacterium | reverse complement strand
AGGGACACCTCATCGGCTGGGTCGGGCCTGCCAGTTACCGGCCGGCGTGGAAGGAAAACTACTGCATCTACAGGGTCGTCTTGTTCGATACGACACCACCTGCAGCCGACGTATTCGACGTCTGGAAGGACTGACGCTTCGGGATGTGCGTTCAGCCAGTGTTCGCCTGTCCCTGACTCAGTACCGGTCGGGGGCCCAACCTCCTTTCCGAGGCCGGATTCTGGGCGAAAACCTTACTGTCTCCCGTCAGCAATAATGGCACAGGTTAAGGATTTTGGTTAGAGGAGACCATCAAGCAGTTTCCTATGGGTAGGAGACTGCTTGAAATTAACGATTTCAGATCTGTATATAACCACATCGTTCATTCATATTTGTTGGTTGTATTTGATAATATTCGTCGTGTTTCATTTTGTTCAAGGATTTAGATAGGTAGGTTACCACATTTATGTGCGTGAATGGTTGACGCAATGTCGCCTGCGGTTTATGAGGGCGATCTTAAAAATTAACTGATGGATGATGAATACTTTTATTCTACCAGTAAGAACCAGAAATTAGAAGCCTTAGCAGAGCAGGATGGAGCTTAACTCTCGACACCTTTGGGGCACAGGACTTTCCAAACAAATTGTAAAGGATTGAAATTGTTTTAGCACCTACAACTGAACTACGACCAAACGACATGTTATCTACCATTTTTATAAAAATTCTTGTTTTATAAGTCTTTATCAATGAGTTGCTAAAAATATAAAAAACGTAAACATTTTATTTATTTATTGACAAATTTTGGCTGAAGAATACGATAAGCAGATGTTGATGCATCGCAAATATTGACCCGCCTGCGGCGGGTAAGATTTGGACAAAATATATGTTAGAAGAAGACGGTTCAGATTTTGACAAGGCGAAGGCTTTTTTTGAGAGAGCCCGAAAGGTATCCGAGACGAACAATTTTGATTACGCTATTGATATGTACCTTGAAGGTCTGCGCTACGCACCGGAAGCGCTGGAAGAAGGACATCTACCGCTTTGTGAACTGGCCCTGCAACGGCAGGGAAAAGGCGGCAAGAAACCTTCGATGGTAGAAAGAGTAAAGCGTCTGCGAGGTAAAACACCTCTTGAGCATCTGCTCAACGCCGAATATCTTTTCGCAAAGGACCCCGAACATTTGCCGTATGCCGAGGCAATGCTTAAAGCCGCAGTTGAGGGAGGTTATACGCAAACGGCGAAATGGCTCGCCAATCTGATTTTCCAGACAAATAACGCTGCAGAGAAACCATCTTTACAAACATATATCATGTTAAAAGATTGCTACGCCACTCTCGGTGAATTCGACAAGGCCGTCGCCGCTTGCCAACAAGCTATGAAACTTAAACCAAAGGACGGACAGTTAGAAGAAGACTACAAAAATCTTTCAGCCGAACTGACTATGGCCAGCGGCAAATACGATATGGAGGGTGACTTTAGACAATCCATCAAGGACAGCGAAGCGCAGGCCAAACTTTATGCCCAAGACAGAGTAGTCAAGACCGAGAGCTATCGCATTTCGGCTGTTCGAGATGCCAGAAAAGAAATGACACGTAACCCGAACCTGCCAAAGAACATATTCAGTCTGGCCGAGGCACTATCAGATTTGCAAACCGACGAAGCTGAGAATGAGGCAGTAGAGCTGCTTGAAAATGCCTATAAAAACAGAAATGATTTCAGCTTTAAGCAGCGTGCAGGTCTTTTAAGGATAAAGCAGCTCAGGCGCAAGATAAAGGATGCAAAAGCTGCGCTTAGTACCAAGCCAGATGACGCACAGGCCAAAGCGGCACGGGAAGAATTAACGGCACAACTGAGCAATTATGAATTGCAACATTATCAACTCTGTGTTCAGAACTATCCGACCGACCTTCAACTTAAGTATGAATACGGTGTTCGCTTGCTTCGCAATAAAAAGTTTAATGAGGCAATACCTTTGTTTCAAGAGGCCCAAAAAGACCCGAGACGAAAGATGGCAGCGCTGGATAAGATTGGGTATTGCTTCTTTATGAAGGGCTGGTTTACGGATGCAATCGATGTCTTCAAGCAGGCGATAGATTCCTACGAAATAAAAGATGATAGTGTCGCCAATGAATTGCGGTATAATCTGGCTCGTGCCTACGAAGAGAACGGCAATATACAAGAGTCGCTGGAGATATATCGTAAAATTGCTCAACTTGATTTTGCATTCAGGGATGTCAGCCAGCGGGTAGATAAGTTAAGAGGAACAAAAAAGACAGAATAGTGTGTTTGAAAGCTCAGAAATAAAAAATACAAGTGATTATTTGTAAACAAGATGATGTTGACTTTTAGGAGATGACAGTGGTACGTTCGTTATCAGCTAAAAAAAGAATCAGACAAAACGCCAAGAGAAGACTAATAAACCGAGCACGTAAAAGCCGGGTAAAGACACAAATCAAACGTTTTGAGGCGGCATTAGATAGTGGTGACGTCGAAGCAGCAAGCGAGCAATACCGCCTTGTCGTCAAGAAATTAGACAAAACGGCGGCTACCAGCACGATGCACAAAAAAACGGCTGCTCGGAAGAAATCACGCCTTGCCAAAAAACTTAACGCTCTTAAGGCAAAGTGAGAAGCTTTTTCGTATCTCGTGGAGCGTGAGGTGCCAAACAAGATAAGATATACACTTCGCGAGATGCGCTTCACGGAAAATGCCAGAGATTTTCAAAAAAAGAATAGTTAAATTATTAAAGCGTTCCGATTACACGCCTGTAAAAGTTACGCAATTAGCGAAGGCGTTAGGCGTAAGTTCCGAAGATTACCCAGAATTCAAGGTTGCTTTCGACCAGCTACGAGAGGCGGGACATCTGGTGATAGGTGCCGGGAATCTGGTTACGCTGCCCTCTTTATCCGGTCAAATCGCAGGGACGTTCAGGGCAAATCCCAAGGGTTTCGGATTTATAACGCCCCTCGAGCCGAATTCACACGGCGATTTGTTTATACCACCCGATGCAACAGCAGAAGCGATGACCGGCGATATTGTTTTAGCCCGGGTCAAGAAGAAGGGAAAACGAGCCGGGCAAATGCGATACACCGGTGAAATAATCGAGGTTCTCGAACGTGCACAAAATAAATTTGTCGGAACATTATTAAAACACCCGGATGGATGGATTGTTCAACCGGATGGAACAGCATTTTTTGAGCCGATTTCCGTTGACGACGTAGGCGCAAAAGGCACCAGAGAAAAAGACAAAGTCGTGGTCGAAATACTCAGCTGGCCAACAGAAAAATATCTTGCCCGCGGTGTGATTGTCGAGGTGCTTGGAAAAGCAGGCCAATATGAAAGTGAAATAAAATCGATAATCCGGCAGTATCACTTGCCTGAAGAATTCGACGATGAATGTATCGGGCAGGCCCGGCAGGCCGCCGGGGATTTTGAGGGCGAACAAAGTAACGGCAGAGAAGACATAACCAGCAAAATAATCATTACCATTGACCCGCCGGATGCAAAAGATTTTGACGATGCGATAAGCTTAGAGAAGGATTCGGAGGGCAAGTGGGTATTAGGTGTTCATATTGCCGATGTGAGCTTCTTTGTGGGGGCAGATTCAGCGCTGGATAAAGAAGCAAAAGTTCGCGGAAACAGCGTATATCTACCCGGCAAGACACTACCGATGCTGCCGGAGATATTAAGTAATGGTATATGCAGTCTTCAGCCCGGCCAGAGGAGGTTTTGTAAAAGCGTATATTTAACCTACGACCAGCAGGGTAAGGTTCTATCCCGTCGATTTGCGAACAGCATTATAAAATCGACACAGCGATTAACTTATCAACAGGCCGACAAGGCTTTGAAAGGCCATACGAAAGATGTCAAACCAGAAGTAATTAAACTGCTTAAAAATATGGAGGCGCTCAGCCGAATAATTGAAAAGCGGCGAACAAAAAATGGAATGATACATCTTGATTTGCCGGAGACTGAATTGGTGATGGATGAATCAGGGTGGGTTGTAGATGCACACCCGGCTGATGACAGCTATCCGCATACGATAATCGAGATGTTTATGGTCGAGGCCAATGAGGCGGTTGCATCGCTTCTGGACAGACAAAACATCTCCTTTATGCGACGGATACATCCCGAGCCGGATGTTTTGAGTATGAAAAATCTATCACAGCTTGTTCGTGCGTTTGGTTATAGTCTGCCGAAAACACCCGGCCGAACCGATATACAGGATTTATTAGCTGCTGTTAAAGGCAGAGATAGCTCATTCGCAGTGAATATGGCAGTATTGCGAAGTTTTGAAAAGGCCGAGTATGCACCGCTGCATATAGGCCATTACGCTCTGGCTTCGATTAATTATTGTCACTTTACCAGTCCGATACGACGCTATGCAGATTTGCTTGTCCATCATATCCTAGAATACTACCTGCAAAACCGTATAGATTCGGCAAAACAAAAAACGGCTGGATTGGATTTAGCAGAGATTGGAAAACATATCAGCTTCACAGAACAACGAGCAGAGGAGGCAGAAAAAGAACTGACGGCAGTTTTGATATTGCAAATGCTGAGCAAAAGAATCGGCGATGAACTCGACTGCGTTGTTACCGGCATAACAAACTTCGGTGTATTCGTGCAGTCCAAGAAATACGGTATTGAGGGCCTTATTCAGATGAGCGATTTAGGCCCCGGCCAATGGAATTTCAACAAAAAGTCTCAAAGCATAGTCGGTCAAAAGGGACGTAATATCCGCCTGGGACAATCAATGAAAGTGCGAATAGTCTCGGTCAATGTCCCTGCTCGGCAGTTGAATCTGGCTCCCGTCAAACCACTGGTTACACCCACCGCAGAAACAACGAAAGGCAAAGCAGCAAAAAAATCCAAAAAGGCAAAACGTATGAGAAATTCCAGATGAAGCCGACCCTGAAGAAAATTATCGGAGTCATACTGATTGTTCTGGGCTTTGCATTTCTGGTTACCCCCTTCACTCCGGGCTCGTGGCTTGCACTGATAGGACTTCAACTGGTTGGCCTTGGTTTTTTGCTGGAAAATAGACTCGGCCGCGCCCTAAAGAATAAGTACAAGAATAGCTTTGAGAAATTGAAAAGAAAGGTCAGGCAAATATCTCATCGCAAACGGCTGCCCCCACAAACGAAGGAGCCGGAATAGATACACTCCGCTGAGGTGGATAAGGCGCTATTACTCATAACCATACCTTTTAATAAACCATTTCTTTCCTATCTGGACTAAAAAAAGATAACTAACAACAATAAAGAAAAGGGCTATAAAATACGTCGGCGGCGGAATAACAAATCCAAAAAATTTGCCCAGCGGAGTAAACGGTATTACTAACCCTATTGTTACAATGTAAATGGAGGTAAACATCAAAAACTGGCTCGGTTTACTTTCAATAAAAGGGATTTTGCCGGTGCGAATTATATGTATAACCAGCGTCTGGGTACAAAGAGACTCTAAAAACCAACCTGTATTAAAAAGAGGCTGGGAAGCATGAAAAACAAATAACAACACTCCAAAGGTTACGAAATCAAATATGGAACTAATGGGACCAATAAAAATCATAAACTTTTTGATGTACTCTACATTCCAGGGTCTCGACTTTAGAAGATATTC
>CAZKYA010000156.1:0-5617 GCA_964556725.1 uncultured Pirellulales bacterium | reverse complement strand
GTCGATAAGAAAAGCGGCAAACCCAGCAAATTCGTCATCGGCTGCCAGCGGCCCAGCGCCCGAAGCTACTGGAAGATTCCGCTTCTAAGCCGGGGCCTGTCACCAGTAAAGGCTGAAGACCCCGAGGTTGAGCCGATGATTGCCTGCTGTGTTCTCGAGAAAAAAACACTCGCTGCCACTTACAACAGCGATTGCCTTAAGTTAGCCGACTGTGTGGTCGTTGACGTCCAGTGTGATTATACAAAGAATGACCTCGGCGATATGCGAACCGGCAGAGCGGAAATGAGCGCGCTGGAAGCAACAATGAAAACGATAGGCGAGAGGATACCGCCTAAATGCCTGGCGTTGATAGAGACAACCGTGGCACCGGGGACAACGGAGTTTGTGGCCTGGCCGATTATGAAAAAGGCCTTTGCGGCACGCGGTATCAAGACAGAACCACTTTTAGCACACAGTTTTGAGCGTGTTATGCCCGGCAGACAATATGTTTCATCAATACGAGATTTCTGGCGTGTGTGCTCGGGCTGTAACAAAGAAGCAAGAGAACGTGTCGAAAAATTCCTGCGAGAAGTGCTTAACACCGAAGAATATCCTCTGACCGTTATGGACCGTCCAATCGAATCGGAGACTACCAAAATCGTCGAGAATTCTTATCGTGCTACAATACTGGCATTCCTTGACGAGTGGAGCTTGTTTGCAGAGCGTAATGGTGTTGACCTGACTAAGGTCATCAAGGCAATCAAGGTTCGGCCCACACACAACAATATTATATTTCCAGGGCCTGGTATTGGCGGATACTGCCTGCCCAAAGACGGGGGGCTGGGATACTGGGCATACAAGCACATCCTCGGCTTCGATGACGATATATTCAAGATTACAACAACAGCAATCGACATCAACGACACACGCGGGCTTCATGTAGCGGAATTAACAAGAGATGCCCTTCGCAATATGGGTCGTCAAACAGCCGGCGCAAAGATACTATTGTGCGGCGCCAGCTACCGGCAGGATGTGGGCGATACCCGCTACAGCGGCTCGGAGATAGTCGTTCGAAAGCTGACCGAGATGGGAGCTGAAATGCAGGTGCATGACCCGTATGTCGAACACTGGTACGAGCTGGAAAAACAAGAGACCTATCCGGCACCCGGACATTCGCTGGCAAGATTTTTCCGTAATCAGAACGACCTTGTTAATATTCACGTCCAGCACAGTATTGCTACAGCACTGTCAGGCGCACAGGCAATAATACTGGCTGTTCCGCACGAGCCGTATCTGAAACTTGAACCCGACAAAATAGTCAAATGGGCAGGAGCTCCTCTGGCGGTAGTGGATTGCTTTGGAATACTGGACGACGAGAAAATCCGCCGATACTTCGAGCTCGGCTGTGAAGTAAAAGCTCTGGGCAGAGGACATATCCAGAGAATAAAAGAAGAAGTGAGAAAAAACAGATGATATGGATATCAAGAACAAACGGATAGCAATTTTGTCACCGGTGGCTTGGCGGACGCCTCCGCAGGCGTATGGGGCGTGGGAGACCGTGGCCAGCAATATTACAGAAGGTCTGGTAGCCCGCGGGTGGAAAAACGTAACACTGTTTGCAACAAAAGATTCTGTTACAAAAGCAAAACTTGTCGGCTGGATTGAGAGGGGTTATGAAGAGGACAAATCGCAAATCCCGCCGGTCTCTACATGCCTTCATATTTCCAAGGTTATGCAGCTTGCGGATGAATTTGACCTGATTCATAATAACTTCGATTATCTGCCGTTGACCTACCTTCCGCTTATCAAAACACCGATGCTGACCACAATCCACGGGTTTTCCGAGCCGGATATTCTGCGGGTCTATCACGACCACAAAGACACTTACTATGTCTCCATCAGTGACTCCGACAGAGACAAAGATTTGCCCTATCTTGCAACTATTTACAACGGGATTGACCTCTCCAACCTTACCTTCAGGCAAAAGCCGAGTGACAAACTCGTCTGGCTCGGAAGGATACACCTTGATAAGGGAACCCATCTGGCGATTGAGGTTGCGAAAAGATGTGATATGGACCTGCTCATAGCCGGCATAATCCAGGACCAGGAATACTTCGATAATCTTGTTAAGCCGCATCTTAATAATTCATCAATCCGGTATATCGGGCCTGTAAATCCGACAGCACGCGATGAGCTTTTCAAAGAGGCCTACACAGTTATTCATCTAAATACAATCCCGGAACGATTTGGTCTGGTAATGGTAGAAGCAATGGCTGCGGGTGTGCCGGTAATTGCAATGGATTTGGGCTCGTGCCGTGAAGTCATTGCAGACGGACAGACGGGCTTTTTGGTCAATAATGTAAAAGAAGCAGTAGAAGCCGTGAATAAAATTGATAAAATAGACCGTAAGAAATGTCGGCAACGAGTCCAGGAAAACTTTACCATCGATTGTATGGTCCGCGGCTACGAAAAAGTTTATGAGGAAATCTTTCGCAGAGAGGCCCATAAAAATAAAAAATGAATTCTGTAGAGATACAATAAATGAAAAAAACATTTGTCACACGATACAAAGGTAATCCTATTTTAACCAAGGATGATATTCCTTATCCGGTTCAGACGGTTCACAATGCCGGCGTTACGAAATTCAACGGCCGATATATAATGCTGTTTCGCTCGCACCTTGATACCGGCAGGTCGATAATCGGCATTGCTGAAAGCGAAGATGGATTTAACTTCAAAGCACGTCCCGAACCCTTTATGGTACCAAGCAAAAAGCCGACATTTTGCGAATACGAAGAATACGGCATCGAAGACCCGCGCATTACACCTCTGGAAGGTGCATACTATATAACATACAGTGCATATTCGGCACACGGCGTCCGTGTCGGTTTAGCTAAAACAGTCGATTTTGAATCGGTCAAAAGAATTGCATTTATTACCGAAGCCGATTACCGAAATACCGTTCTTTTCCCGGAAAAAATCAACGGCAGATACGTTCGCTTAGACAGACCTCACTGCGAAATTTGTCCCTGGTCAATCTGGATAAGTTACTCGCCAGATTTGCATCACTGGGGTGATTCAAAAATAATAATTAAGCCGGTGAAATATCATTGGGACGAGAGCAAAATTGGCCCTGGTGCTCCACCAATTCGAACTGACAGAGGGTGGTTAAATATATACCACGGAGTTTTCCCGACGATGGATGGTCACGTATATCGGCTGGGTGTTGCTCTGCACAAGCTCGATGACCCAGCGGTGGTTCTCGGCGTATCAGACCGATGGATTTTACAGCCGGAGGACCCGTGGGAAGTTGTCGGCTATGTGCACAATGTAGTTTTTAGCTGTGGCGCCGTGGCGGAAGATGATGGCACCTTGAAACTTTACTGGGGCGGAGCTGATAAGGTAATGTGTGCTGGCACAGCAATAATCGATGAGCTTGTCGAACTTTGCCTGACCAATTCCAGACCAGCAATATGATAATGGTAAGAGCTTGGACGCAGACCGGATTACCGGACGCACAAAAAGAGTCTATGACAGAGCAAGCATATAGCAGATTGCATATCTTTCTGACGTATTTGGTTTTGGCCGTCAGCACTCTTGTTGCTTACGAGTCCGTGCGGCACAATGATTTTGTAGGCGTTGACGACGCTGCATACGTAACCGATAATCCATCTGTCAAGGGGGGAATAACCTATGAATCTGTTGTCTGGGCATTTACCACTTCACATGTTGGCAACTGGCACCCATTAACCTGGTTGAGTCATATCCTGGATTGCCAGCTTTTCGGGTTGAATCCTCTGGGACATCACCTGACAAATTTGCTTTTCCACATAGCAAATACCTTACTGCTTTTTTGGGTTTTGAAAGAGATGACCGGTGATTTTTGGCCAAGTGCCTTTGTATCTGCGGCCTTTGCCCTGCATCCACTGCATGTTGAGTCCGTTGCCTGGGTATCCGAACGCAAGGATGTCTTAAGCACGCTTTTCTGGTTCCTCACGATGATAGCTTATGTACAATATGCAAAAAAGCCGGGCATAAAAAGATATGCGCTGGTTATCCTGGCACTGGCTCTGGGTCTGATGGCCAAACCTATGCTTGTTACTTTGCCATTTGTGCTGCTCCTTTTAGACTATTGGCCTTTGGGTCGGTTTCATCTGAGTCAGATAAAAGAGGAAAAAACACCTTCAAAATCTAAACCAACAGAAGCCCCTTATCAATCCGCAACTGCGTGGCGTTTGATTAGTGAAAAGTTTCCTTTATTCATTCTGGCGGCAGTTTCAAGTATAATTACCTTTATTATTCAGCAAAGCGCCGGTGCAATGGAACTGATGGAGAAACTCCCTCTAAGCTCTCGTATATCAAACGCCCTGCTCTCCTATGTTAGCTATATAGGCAAGATGATTTATCCAAGCCGTCTGGCGGTCCTTTACCCGCTCAATAAAATACCATCATGGCAGCCCTTCGTTATGATACTGGTTGCCATATCGGTGCTTGTATTTATCAGCCGCAGACGCTATCTCACGGTTGGCTGGCTGTGGTATCTTGGAACCCTGGTCCCGGTCATCGGGATAGTCCAGGTAGGTCCCCAGGCTATGGCTGACCGATATACTTATGTTCCAAGTATTGGTTTACTGATAATTATTGGCTGGGGGTTGCCAAGCATTATTCCACAATTTAAGTATAAAAAAATTGCCCTTGTGGCCGTTTCTGTTGTAGTGTTATTGTCCCTGATTTTGTGCACTCGACGACAAGTAAGTTTTTGGCAAAATAGTTTCAAGCTATTTTCACATGCCCTTTCGGTAACAAATGGAAATCCTGCAGCACATAGTGGTTTGGCTAAATCACTTTTTGAGCAGAACAGACTCGAAGAGGCACTCTTCCATTATAAAGAAGTCTTGAAGTTCCTACCAAACCATGCGAAAACACACGGTGACGTGGGGTTAATACTGTTGAAACAAGGCAAACTTGAAGAGGCGGTTATTCAGTTCCGCAGAGCGCTGGCACTTGATGGTGACACGCTAAAATGGCATAGTTGTTTGGCTTTAGCACTTCATAAACTCGGTCGAGTTGACGAGGCCATCATACATTATCAGCAAGCCCTTAAACTTTATAACGAAGACCCATTGATGCACAATAACCTTGCAAATGCGCTATTACAAAAAGGAAAGCCTGATGATGCCATCAAGCATTACGAGTATTCGATTCAACTTAAGCCGGAGCAACCCGATGTTATGAAAATCCTGGGCAGTCTTCATTTCGAGGCCGCAAGATATGAGCAGGCCATCGACTGCTGGACCAAAGCAGTTCAACTAAGACCCGACTTTAGTGACGTACTAAACAATTTGGCCTGGATTTTGGCTACTGCTGAAGATATAAAGATTAGAAATCCATCTGACGCAGTTGAATACGCTAAGAGAGCTTGTGAATTGACCAACTATAACCAACCTGAAATTCTGGATACACTGGCTGTAGCCTATGCCGCCGCTGGTAATTTCCCCGAAGCGGTGAAAACTGCCGAAGAAGCTATCGTATTAGCTGAGGCAGCCAATAAAGAAGACATGGCCAAGGAAATCCAGCAGCGGCTACAACTATATAAATCCGGCCAGCCCTACCGTGAAAAATAAAAATTAGCCACAGA
>CAZKYA010000155.1:0-5622 GCA_964556725.1 uncultured Pirellulales bacterium | reverse complement strand
CATCGCGTTTGCTCTCAATATGTTCCAGCATCATCTCGGCGGCCTTGACCGGGTCGGACTCCACTGCCCATTTGCCGCCCGTATCCTTCTCAATACCTTCAAATAGGTAGTTACTAACGTTTTCACTTCCTGAAACCGGCAGCAATTCTTCGGCAAAAACAACCAGCACACCGCTGGCCACGAAGTACTGCCCGATAGAGATTGCCTTTTCGGTTATCGATTCCAGACATGCACCTGCAACCGGTATTTCGGATATGTCCTCGCCGAGACCACCCTCTCGCACAATTTCGGTGCATGCCACCAGTAAGCGAGAATTGTCCACACAACTGCCGCAAGTCAGAACCGGCGGCATACCCACCGCTTCACAGACCTCTCTAAGACCGGGCCCAGCTAATTCCAGTGCCTCCTTCGGATTTGTCAGACCAATTTTACTACATGCAATTGTGGCACAGCCGGTCGTTACTACCAGAACATCACGCTTGATTAGTTCCTTTGCAAGAGTTGTATGAGTATAATCCTGGGTCACCTTCGGATTTGTGCAGCCAACAATCGCTGCAACGCCTCGAATTCTTCCATTGATGATATTATCATTCAAAGGCCGATAGCTCGCTCGATACTTGCCGCCCAGCATATAGTTTATGTATTCATGGCTAAAGCCAATCACTGCTTTTTCTTTTTCTCTGGGGATAGTAACCTGGCCGCGATTCTTGTAGTTATCAATAGCCATCTTCACCAGTTCTTTGGCCGTTTTCAGTGCTGTTTTCTCTTCCATTGACACATGCTCAACACCGAGCATCCTGGCCTTATCTGCGGTGGTAATCAGCTTGGTGTGGAAACACTTGGCAACTTCAGCCAACCCCTGCATCACACACTGCACATCTACAGCCATCAATTCCACCGCCCCCGTCGCCACAGCCAGTTCCTGACTAAGGAAATTGCCTGCAATCGGGACCCCATGCCGCATTAATAGCTCATTTGCTGTACAGCAAATCCCCGCTACATTGATGCCCTTTGCCCCGACTTTTTTCGCATCAGCCAGCAGGTCTTTATCCGCAGATGCAGCAACTATCATCTCTGATAAAATCGGCTCATGGCCATGAACAATGATATTTACCTCATCATCTTTCAGGACACCCAGATTCACCTCGCCACGACCTGCGTAAGGCGTCCCAAAAAGAATATCCTGTAGTTCGGTAGCTAACATTGAGCCGCCCCATCCATCAGCGAGCGCCGTCCTGCTGGCATGCATAATGATATTTTTATAATCCTGGTCCACCCCCATTGTGGTCCTGTGCAGCGCCTCGACTACCTCTCTATCTACTGCCCGAGGGGTAATCCCAAGTTTATTCCAGATTTCCTGCCTCGGCTTTGGCGCACGCTTGGCCATCAACTGCGTGCCATGGGGTTTACCGAACTCAGCTAATGCAATTTGCCCAATATCCGTAGCAATCTCATTCACAGAACGTTCTTTGGTTTTTATTCCCAACTCCTGAGCTAACTTATACAGCTTGACGGTGTCCTTGATTTGATAGTCTGGTGCCTCGCCTTTGGCCGTTGCGAGAAATACTTCCGCCACACCCCGACCGTGGTCACTATGGGCACTTGTACCTCCAGCAATTGCCCGCAGAAAATTACGTGCCACAATAGTATCAGCATCAGCACCACAAACACCCACTGGTGCTTTCTTGGAGATTCGACACGGCCCCATATTACAAATGCGGCAACACAATCCCTGTTTACCAAAGCCACACTGGGGTGATTGAGCTGCAAGCCGGTCCCAGGCATTTTCCATACCAGCATCAGCCATATGATTTATCATTTGCTGTGCCGCCTTGTCAGCACTGCGTTTCTCTGCTTCCATAAAAGTTCCTCACTCTAAAATCTGACACTTACTTAAGAAAAATCTCTTATGCTGTCAATTGTTGGTCTTTAACATTTGAAGAAATAAGGTCCATCAACCGGTCTTTTGCTTCTCGCAGTTTTTTTACAAATTCTGCATCAGCGCCAATCACCGCAGTTCGTCTGAGGTCAGCTTCTCTCACAGACCGGCTGTATAGGACACTTCCCAGCAGAACCACATCTTTCAATTGAGACTTTATAACATCCGTCTCATAAGCTTTCGTAATTTTATTGGCAACCGCCCCTACGTTCCTTATCCCTAACTCTCTGGCCATCTTCGCCATATTGTTAGCTGTTTCAATACTCCTGCCCCCCGGTTCAACAACTACGACAAGGGCATCAATACCTTGAACGCTCGCTCTACCCATAAATTCTACGCCGGCCGCCAAATCAACCAAAACCATCTCCTGCCTTTGCAATATCGTATGTGTAAGCAGTGCCTTCAAAAATGCCCCTTCCGGACATGCACAACCGGCTCCTCCTTGAGTAATAGCCCCTAAAACCAGCAATTTTAATTTTCCTATCTCAAGCCAGTACCTCTCCGGCAAATCGCTGACCTTAGGGTTCAGCTTAAAGTACGCCCCTACCGCATCTTTTCCGGTGCCGGTACGTTCGGCAATTAATTCCTTCATTTTGATAAGCGGCTCAGGACTTTGCTCACAAGGTATGCCAAAAGCCGAGGTAAGATTGGTGTTTGGGTCAGCGTCTATAGCAAGAACGTCAAATCCGTCTTCAGCAAACAATTGCGCCCAAATGGCGCAAACTGTGGTCTTACCTACCCCCCCCTTGCCACCAATTGCTATTTTCACGCCCAACATTAAATATAATAAAGGCCTCCTGTCTTGGCCTTGTACACTCCTACATCTAAACAACAGTGTAGAATCAAAACAAACCTTGAATCCCAAATTCTAATACTTCTTCCTCAGGATGTCAAGCACTACACTACATATACAGTGATATTTCTTTGAATCATCGCAAAACCATAGAATTCGCTTACTTATACGCAAGTTATTAAGAAGTGTTCGCCATCACAGCAAGCTCTGAAGCGCTTGTTTCAATGGTTCATTTGCTCTCTGCAGCGGCCTTGACTAATGTCTCAATGGCTAAATTCGCAGCCGCTCCCAAGGCATCCAATGGTAGCTGAGAAGCTGCGGTTTGGTCGAATAGTATTGATGCTCTTGCATCGAATTCCTCATCCTTTCTCCAAATCACTATCGTCAATGGCAGCCGAGGCAACACATACAACTGAATCGAAGCATCACCAAACTCACAATGTTTAGCATCAAACCGCTCTACAATCTTAAGCAATATCTCAGGACAATCACCAAAAGCACTTTCCAACTTTGTGGTAGGCAGACTATGCAGCCCTCTGAAGAAAAATTCACCACCTGGAAAGGTTTCTGCTTTGACAAGCTTATCAGCCAGCGGTAAATCCTGAGCATTTATCAGATATGCGAGAAGGCAAAGCTGTTGAAGAAACTCCGCAGGCACTGGCGATGTTCCTGGTTGTATTGAACTAATCTTTCTATCTGAAAGGTTGACAACATATTCAGTGTTAAGCAAAGTAACAATATAACGTTCAGGGTTATCCAGGTATTGGCACATTGCTCTCTGTGCGGTTTCCTGACACTCAAGCTTCAAAAGCTGTTCCCACAATCCCTCATGAGCCATTATGTCTTGTCCCCTTTATCAGCCGATTTATTAACGGCAGAGATATCAATATCATACCTAATCATCTAAAAATCTCCATCCAGCGATGAGCGGACCCCACCACCCCCAACCTCCCAAGGGACATTAGCTGCTTTTGTTCCTTACCGTAGTAACTTTTATTCCAACTATATCTCTACTCTTGCCAAACCTCTTAATAAGCTTCGATTTCACTATTTCTCGCCTCAGGATACCGGAAAATCGGACCGTCAATCAAGCGCCAAAAACATAATCGCCAGAATTGCAATTACCCACATCGTTGGCTTAACATCTTGCGACTTGCCCGATATTGTCTTTATCAGAACAAACGATATAAAGCCGAACGCCAAACCCGTACTAATACTATAGCTCAACGCAGTCATCATCATTATAATAAATGCAGGAAATGCCTCTTCCATGTTCGCAAAATCTATGCGTTTAATCTCCTTCATCATAAATAATCCCACCATTACAAGCGCCGGCCCCGTCGCATAATCCGGCACTACTGCGACAATCGGGACAAATAATAGTGCCAATAGAAAGCAGATACCTGTAACCAGCGATGTCAGCCCTGTTCGCCCTCCCTCTTCGATTCCGGCTGCCGATTCAATGTATGAAGTGATAGTTGATGTCCCCAGCGCAGCACCCAACATACTCGCAGCACCGTCAATCACCAGCAGGAGGTCCAACCCTTTTATTTTGCCCTGCTTGTCCACCATCTTCGCCTCGTGACAGCAAGCCACCAGCGTTCCGATGCTGTCGAACATATCCATAAACATCAAAGTAAAAATGCTTCCAAATAAACTCCACTTAAACGCCCCCAAAATATCCAATTGGAACGCTACCGGCCTGATGTCAAAGTTAAAAGAGACTAATTCGGTTGGCTTTTGCACACGCCCGGAGACAATTGCCAGAGCTGCCGCTACCATTATTCCTATCAACAGCCCACCCTTCACCTTTTTTATCTCCATAAAAGCCATAACCAGCAAGCCAACCAATCCTATCACAACCGTCCAGGTAAGCGGCCCCGCCGAGACCAGTGTCTCTTCGTTCTTTACAACTATCCCCATATTACGCAGGCCGATAAACGTGATAAACAACCCTATGCCGACCGATATGGCTGAAACCAAACTAACGGGAATCGCCTCGACCAGCCGCTTTCTCAAACCCAATAGGGTCAATAAGAAACACAATAGCCCCGAAAGGAACACAACTCCAAGAGCCGTCTGCCACGTTATCTCGCCGGCCTTTACCAAGCTATACGAAAGAAAGGCATTCAACCCCATCCCTGGTGCCATTGCAATCGGGGCATTCGCAAATAATCCCGTGATAATCGTCATAATGGCACTTACTATACAGGTAACAATTACCAATGCTTGCTTATCCATCCCTGCCGCACTTAGAATAGCTGGGTTGACAAAGATGATGTATGCCATCGTTAGAAATGTTGTCAGCCCCGCCACAAGTTCGATTCTGACACTGGTCTGTTTTTCCCCAAGTTGAAAATATTTGTTGACCATTTATCTGCCTCCCTGCAACTTACCCCGTTAGAAATAATTTTTCAAACGTGGGGAAGTTTAAAGCCCCGCCCAAACTTTCTAACGGGGTTTAAATCCATCAGTTTTTAACTGCAAGCTAAAAGCGTCAAATCATCATTTTTCCTCAAATAAACCATATATTTTACATTGACATTTATAGAAAACAATGTAAAATAATTTGTTTTCATAATCGGGATTAATCCGCCATATATTTGGCGGATTAAAACAAATCCTGATTATTGACCAATCCCTTTTGAGGTTTTTTATGTATTCAGATTATATTCGTAATGTGGCGATAATCGCTCATGTTGACCACGGCAAGACAACGCTGGTAAATCAGCTTTTGTACCAGTCCGGAATGTTTCGGACCGAGGATCTTGACAAGCTGGCCGGCAGCGAGCACGACTTGATTATGGATTCGAATCCTATAGAGCGGGAGCGAGGCATAACGATTTTCAGTAAAAACTGCGCGATTAACTATATCGACTCTCTGGGCGAT
>CAZKYA010000154.1:0-5625 GCA_964556725.1 uncultured Pirellulales bacterium | reverse complement strand
CAGAATTTCTGACAGAAATTCCGAAGTAATATTTAACCCGGCGTTTAGACACGAGCAAAAGATAAAAAGTATCTTCAACGTAAAATGAGGCTTATTCGTAACCCGAAGAGAAAAAGCATTTATCTATGCTCGGCCTTACATAGGAAAAAGGATATTAACCATATTGTGAAGGAGTGCTTATATGGATAAAAAAAGAGAAAAACCAAGACATCTCGGCAGGGGGCTTCAATCGCTTTTAAGTCCGATAACATTAGAGCCGGAAGAGGTAAATCAGTTATTATCTGATGACATTGGTGATGTTAACTTCCCGCCGGATAAGAAGTTGCGCGAATCACTTCGGGAAATCAAAATCGACGATATATCAACAAATCCTTACCAGTCACGAACGGTCTTTAATGAACAGGAGCTGGCCGATTTGGCCGAGTCGATTAAAGTCAACGGCGTCATACAACCTATTGTAGTAAGACCTATCGGACCAAAATTCCAGATAATCGCCGGTGAAAGGCGGTTCCGAGCTGCTCGATTAGCTTCTCTAACTACGATTCCCGCCCTAATTCGGCAGGCAACTGACCAACAAATGCTCGAGCTGGCATTGATTGAAAACATTCACAGAGCCAATCTTAACCCCATCGAACGCGCAAAGGCCTATCAAAACTATATAAGCACCTTTACTTTAACCCAGGCTGAAGCTGCCCAGCGACTCGGTGAAGACCGCTCTGTTATTGCTAACTATTTGCGGCTGCTTGACTTACCAGAAGAAATTAAGCAGATGCTGCTCGATGGCCAACTAACTATGGGCCATGCCCGAGCAATACTCGCCCTGCCCACTGATGAGCTTCGCCGAAAACTGGCCAATCGGGCAATGGCCGGACGTCTCAGCGTCCGCGAGGTAGAAAGACTGGTCAGGAAATATCTCACCAGCACAGGCCAGGTAAAAACAACCGCCCGTTCCAAGCCACCTCATATTCTGGACCTTGAAAGCAAACTTTCCGCTCAGCTTGGCACGAGGGTAACCATTGAAACACGCAAAAATGGCCAAAGAGGAAGAATTATCATCGAGTTTCACTCTCTCGACGAATTCGATAGAATCACAGAAATGCTTGGCCTTGCCTGCGTAGAGGAGGTATAATAAAGATGCATAAATAGATTTGAACAATTTTCAATGTTCGGACATAAAATATCAAGAAGCAGAAATCTTAAGTATATATGTTTGTTAAATAGTAACTTAACAAGCTGATATGTTCTGACAGAGTTTAATATTGTAAGGAGATTATGTTATGAAGCGTTTCGTTACTTGTCTGACGACATTTATCCGCCGTCCGTGTGGCGGAGTCAAGATTTCAGTGTTGATTTTGTTAACAGGGTCTTTGTGTATAATGGCTGCCTTTGCCGGGACAACAGCCGACCCTTCTCGACTCTTGTCAACACCAAACCAGCCAACTGACGTTGCGGGGATAGAACCTAACGCAATAATCGCCGCAAAACCTGAAGCTGAAGTTGACCCGCTCGCCGACCCGAACAAAATTGAAGCAGCAATCAAAGCGTTTGAAGGTTTGGATAAGGAATTAGCGGAATTAAAAAGGAAAAGCGGAGAGGAGATACGCCAGTGGTTTAACAAAGAAGACGACAACAAAACGAATCTGGCAAAAGCCGCCCACGAACAGTCCAAAGAAGAGCTTATGTTCATACGAAAGCTGGCCGTTGAAGAAGGAGCGAAAAAGACAACGGCTGCGATTGATGGCCTGTTGCTGAGCAGGCAGGAGCGGTTCGATAAACTCATCGAAAAATTCCAGGAAGAAAAAAGAGAGTTAAGACGAACACGAACCACACGCGACCGCTATCGTCCCGGGCAAAGGTCTCCTCAGGAAAGGCGAACCAGAGGCCGACAATCTGAAGAATCCACAGGGCAAAACTAATTAGAGCAAGAAGATAAGCGTCAACGACACTAATAAACACCGGTTTAGACGCGCCTGCAGTGATGACTCGTTGCCTTAACAATTATTAAGGACAACGATATTGTCATAGAATCGAAGTCATTCCCTTTGTCTATACAGAATGTGATATTGCCGCTAAGCCGGCAGTTCAGGTGCGAATCCTTATTAAATTTAATTACTGCTGGCGAACAGAGTCCGGAGGGGGGGGTTTCATTTGTCATAATCTTCGATTATAATTGCGACCGATTTCGAGAAGGGCTGTAAAATGCCGAAACGATTGACCGGAAAAGTCGCAATAGTAACAGGGGCCAGCAGGGGAATTGGCAGAGCCATCAGTATTGCATTAGCCAAAGAGGCCGCAACAGTCATTCTGGCTGCACGCTCAATCGACAAACTCCGGGAAACTGCTGACCAGGTGACAGCCGCGGGAGGCAAGCCCGAGATTGTTGTCACCGACCTGACTGAAGAAGAATCTATCAAAAACCTCATCAAAGCAACCGGTGAGAAATTCAGCCGCCTGGATATATTAGTCAACAACGCAGGTGTCACTCACTCGGCAAAATTGGAAGAAACCGCAACGAAAGACTGGGACAGGTGCTTTGCCGTCAATGTACGTGCACCGTTTATCCTTTGCAGAGAAGCCCTGCCGCTATTAAAAAAAGCCGAAGCTGCATACATTATAAACATTGCCTCTGTTGTGGGGGTCAAGGGTTATCCGCTTCAAAGTGCCTATACCGCCTCCAAACACGCCCTTCGCGGAATGACAATATCTCTGGCTGAGGAACTAAAAGGTTCGAGTATCCGCGTGCATTTGCTTTGCCCCGGAGGTGTCGATACTGAACTGGTGCAAAAAGTCCGCCCGGATATAAAAAAGCAGGACCTTATTCAGCCGGATGAAATCGCCGAGCTGGTCCTGTATCTTGTAACGCATAAAGGCAATGCCGTCATCGACGAGCTGCACATTCGACGGGCCTCTTCAACGCCGTGGTTTTAGAATTATATGTAAGGACAATTATGCGAGCTGTAATTCAGCGGGTTTTGCAGGCAAAAGTTGAAGTTAATGGACAACAGGTAGGCAAAATCGATAAAGGACTATTAGTCTATCTCAGCGTCGGTAAAGGTGACAGCGAAAAGGACGCTGAGTTTATGGCTGATAAGCTCGTGAACCTGCGTATCTTTGCCGACAAAGCAGGCAAGATGAATCTAAGTATCCTCGACGTCGGCGGCAGTATTTTATTAGTGAGTAATTTTACCTTGCACGGAGATTGCAGAAAGGGTCGCCGGCCCGGCTTCGACGCTGCTGCAGAGCCGCAATTAGCACAGCAGCTCTACGAAAAAGCGGTGGAACTGATTGCCGAGCAGGGCGTAACTATTGAGAAGGGGACTTTCGGCGAATATATGCACGTCAGCAGTATAAACGATGGCCCGGTTACTTTTCTGCTCGACAGCTCACGTCTATTTTAGAGATTCCACGCAAAAAAACACACAGCCAAATTGAAACATACTCGCTGTAAATTTGGCTTGACGGAGGGTCTCTGCGTTCATACACTTATGCTTTTGAGTTTTAATATCATTTTCCAAGGTAAAAACAGATGGAAGAAGCTATTGCAAAAGCCGGTGCGTTGATTGAGGCGATGGAGTATATCCGCCGCTTCCGCGGTCGAATTGTGGTTGTAAAACTCGGCGGCAGTGTCCTCGACGATGCCTGTCTGCAAAAAAAGCTCCTCACCGACATTGCCTTTATGTCCACTGTGGGAATGCTGCCTATCATCGTTCATGGCGGCGGAAAGGCCATCACAAAGGCAATGAACGAGGCAGGTCTTGAGCCGGTCTGGATACAGGGTCGCCGATATACTGATGAGAGAACGCTCACCATAGCAGAGCACACGCTTGTGAACAAAATCAATACTCCCATTTGCGAGACTCTCACCAAACTGGGCTGTAAGCCAATGGGATTGCATTCGCTCAGTAGTTGCGTGTTGTTTGCAGAAACCCTAAGACTGGCCGGCGAAAACGGCAGAAAAATTGACCTTGGGTTGGTCGGCAATATAACTAATGTAAATTCTGATTTGCTGAAAACTCTTTGCACCGACCATACAATACCGGTTATTGCATCAATAGCTATAGATAAGGCAGGCAACAAGTTGAACGTCAACGCCGACAGCGCTGCCGGCAAGGTCGCTGCAGAGACAAACGCTGAAAAGCTTGTCGTTGTAAGCGATACCCACGGGATATTGGCTGACCTTGATGACGGCGGCAGCACAATCTCAAGTCTGGGCGAGGCGCAGATTAAAGAGATGATTGACGCCGGTATTATCACCGATGCGATGTTCCCAAAGGTCGAGGCCTGTCTGACGGCGCTGGATGGCGGCGTCAAGAAGGCGCATATTATCGATGGCCGAATCGAACATTCACTGCTATTGGAAATCTATACCGACAAAGGTATAGGAACGGAAATAATAAGGAATTAAGGATTGAGATTGCGAGATAAGCATTATGACCACAGAAGAGACAATTGATTTGTTTAATAAATACGTTATTGGCAATTATCGTCGGCTGCCGCAGGTTATCGTCAAGGGCCAGGGCTGCTACTTATATGACGCCGATGGCAATAAGATACTGGATATGTTTCCCGGCTGGGCAGTCAGCGCAATAGGCCATTGTCATCCGAAGGTTGTTGAAGCGATACGCAAGCAGGCGGGGGAGCTTTTGCATATCGATAATACTTTCTGCTCCGAGCCGCAGGGCGAATTGGCAAAACTGCTAAGTGAACGGGCGTTTGGCGGTAAGTGCTTTTTCTGCAATAGCGGGGCAGAGGCCAATGAGGCGGCGCTGAAATTAGCACGCCTGCATACCGCTAAAGAAAAAAAATATAAGTTTATCACTTTCGAGGGCAGCTTCCACGGCCGGACGTTCGCTACGATGACAGCAACAGCCCAGCCGAAGCATCACGAAGGACTATTGCCATTACTGCCGGGCTTTATCTATGCGCCGTTTAACGATGTCGGTGCACTTGAATCAGCTTTCACTGATGAGGTTGCAGCGGTGATGGTCGAGCCGATTCAGGGTGAGGGTGGTATAAATATTGCCACAGCCGAGTTTTTGCAGGCAATACGGCGACTCTGCGATGAAAATGGAGCGATAATGATTTTAGATGAAGTTCAAACGGGAATAGGCAGAACCGGCAAATGGTTCGGCTACCAGCATTTCGACGTTGAGCCGGACATTATAACGATGGCAAAGGCGCTCGGCGGTGGCGTTGCAATAGGGGCAATGATGGCCAAAGAAGAGATTGCTGCCTCGCTTTCGCCCGGCAAGCACGCCTCGACTTTCGGCGGCAATGCTCTGGCTTGCGCTGCGGCAATTGCCGTTATTAAGGCAATAGAAGAAGATAAGTTGCTGGATAACGCAGCCAAACTTGGTCAATACACTCAGGATAAGCTGCTGCAGTTGAAGGAAAAACATCTTATTATAGATAGTGTTCGCGGGGTTGGCCTGATGATTGGAGTTCAGCTGACCGGCCCCGGCAGTGAAATAGTCGATAAATGTCTGCAGAAGGGCTTACGTATAAACTGCACCCAGGATACTGTTCTGCGTTTTATGCCGCCAATGATTGTTACTAAGAGACAAATTGACCAGGCCGTTGATATCCTCGATGCGGTTTTGAATGAAAGGAAATAGCCACGAAGAC
>CAZKYA010000153.1:0-5636 GCA_964556725.1 uncultured Pirellulales bacterium | reverse complement strand
GGCACGCCGGTCTTTAAATGGTGCGTCTGGGAGGTGATTGAAAAATGCACTGACAGAAGCTGTTCGCAGTGTCCTCTATGGTGCGATTGTCATGGCAAGGCAAAACAGGCAGACGGCTATCTGAAGATTGACGATTGTATCACGCAGATGCGCAGAGCCAGCAGGGCGGCTTTCGAGGCAGAGATGCTCTGCAAAAGACCTTCGCTGGAAAATGTCGTCTTTGACGAGTTCGACCCTGCCCTGCACGTCAAGCCCATCGACTATGACCCGAATCTGCCTTTATATCGCTCGCTTGATTTCGGCTTTGTAAATCCCTTTGTGTGTTTGTGGATTCAGGTTGATAGCGCCGGCGTCGTGCGGGTGCTTGATGAATACATCCGCAGCCGGGCTACGATTGATGTCCACGCCACAGAGATGAAAAATCGAATTCCTGTTAGTGAGGGAAAAGTTACTGCTACCTTTTGCGACCCAGCCGGTGCAGGTGTAAACGATGTTACCGGCACGAGCATCGTTCGCGAGCTGCGCTCACTCGGCTTGCACGTTCGCTATCGCAAAAGCGGTATCATTGAGGGCATTGAGCTTATCCAAAGGGCAATTCGCGCTGGCGATGGCAAAAGCTCTCTTATCATTTCGCCCAGATGCACTCGCCTGATTGAAGCGCTTCAGTGTTACCATTATCCTGACGCTGGCACAGAGAGTAATGAGCTTCCCCTAAAGGACGGCCTATACGACCATCCTATCGACGCCCTGCGCTATTTTTTCGTCAACTACACCCACGCTACCAAAACTACCTCCAGAAGATATTGAAAAAAAACTTGAAAATTTGAGGAAAAACGCAGAAATGGTTAAAATTTTCTGTATTTCAGAAAATTTCTTAAAGAATTATCCTTAAAATAACGTATAATATTCTGGGAAACAGAAGCTGGAGGTCAAATATGGAAATCGGCAAAAGATTAAAAATTGCAAGAGAGTCTATTGGTTACACATTAGAGAAAGCTTCTAAGGAAAGTGGTATTGGCCAGTCGTCTCTTAGTGAATTCGAAAACGACAAGCGCGAGCCGAAATTTTCACAGCTTAGCAAGTTAGCAGAGGTTTATAGAAAAACGATAGAATTCTTTTTGATGGATAAATTACTGCCGGAAGAAATAATGCTTTGGCGTGATGAACCGAGTACTGATGAAGAAAGGAAAAAGACTGAGGTAGAATTTAAACAGCTCTGCAAACAATATCGTGACCTTGAAATACTTATGGACGAAGTCAAGGATCCTAAATTGCCAGCACCAGATATTAATGAGATTGAAAAATTTGATTATGACCAGGCGGAACTATTCGCGAAGAAGGTACAGGATATATTTCGTCTTGGTGACGTGCCTATTGCATCTCTTAAACAAATACTGGAGGAAGTCTACTATATAAAAATATTCTATCTGGATTTTTCTGGAAGTGCTATATCGGTAGTATCAGAAGAATTTGGTCCTTCTATCCTTCTTAATGCTAAGAACAAACAATGGCGACGAAGCTATGATCTTGCTCATGAACTATTTCATATTCTGACTTGGAATATTTTTAGAGGAAAGAATAAAATTGCGAATGTTGATGAGGATAAACTTGCAAATGCATTTGCAAGTCGACTTCTAATGCCGGAAGAATCTATTAAAGATAGAGTTAAACAAAGCCTAGATGATGAAGGTCAAACAAGCTTGGAGAAACTGGACGATATAGCAAGGGAGTTTGATGTTTCTTTAGATGCGCTTGTTTACAGAATAGCTCGAATTTTCAAATTTCCGAAGGAAGATACTGATAAATACCTTGATGCTGCTAAAAGACTTGCGCAAACACATAAGTCAAGACCATCATATGAGCCGGCCAGATTGCCTGAGAGATATTGCGATTTGGCTCTGCGAGCTCTTAACGAAGGAAAACTGTCTCTTATGCAGTTTGCTAAATATATGGGTATAAGTTATAAAAAGGCCCAGGAGTATCTAACAGAAGATGAGGATTTCACGGATGAAAAAATTTCAATTTCTGTTGCTTGATGCTGGGCCGATTATCAAACTCTTTGAGCGTGCTATCTGGGACGAGTTTCTTAAAAAATGTGATGTTTCAATTTCACAAACAGTGGCGAATGAAGCTAAATGGGCAAGCCAGGAATTCGAAGATATTAGAATAGACCTTGAAGCATACAAAGACAAAGTTAACATTTTTGATATTGACCCTTCTTTAGCAAAATCATTTCTTGATAGATTTAATGAATTATACAAAGCTGGAATTCACGCTGGAGAAAAGGAAACCTTGGCATTTCTATTTGATTCTTCCGAGAAATGGCTTTTATGTTCTGGTGATAAAGCGGTTTACCAAGTTCTTGGTTTACTCGGAAAAGGCGAACAAAGCATTTCATTAGAGGAGATTTTAGATCAAATTGGCCTGTCTAAAAGCAACCTGGGCTGGCAATATACCAAAGATTTTCGCGAGAGATGGATTCATAAAGGACAGATAGACTCTATTCAAAACAAAGGTCTCGATTAACTCACTCGACGATATTTCTTCATCAACTACACCCACGCTACCAAAATAACCTCCAGAAGATATTGAAAACTATAATTTTGCCTCCTTTGGTTTTCTTTGACTTGTGATGAAATCTCTTATACACTATGAGAACTCAATGCCTTATATAGCTGTCACCCTGAGCGAAGCGAAGGGTCTGGCTTACTCCAAAAATGGGATTCCTCGCTGCGCTCGGAATGACATCTTGCGTTTTAAGATAGTTTCTTTGGTGGTAAAAGTATGAACTATCGGTTTGACAAAGAGAACATTTCGCAACACGTGGTTAAATACGGTGTGGATGTTCGCCCGGCCATAGATATCAAGGATGAAAAGACAAAGCTGCAGGATTATTGCAACTGGCTGATTGAGCAGTTTCCGCAGGCCTTTGAAACCATCATTGCCGGCCCAGAGGAGCTGCGGGTGCAGAAAAATTTTATCCTTGCTGGTGGAAAACAAATCGAGTTGCCGACTTTTTTATTAACCGGCCGAGGCCCTGTCTTCACTTTCCCGCAGCGCCTGTTCATTAACGAAGTGCAGGATATTATCATCCCCGAAAAGGATAAAATATTCCGCAAAGCCCTTGAGCAGTTAAGAAACATATTTACCGACAAAAAGGTTCCGCGTGTCGGCGTGATTAATGAATTTGTTTTTGACACCGGCGAATTGAACTCCGTGCAGATTCTCACCAGCAACCTGAAAGGCGACCTCTGGAGAGAAAGGGTAAAAAATCTGACTATTCGCCTTCAGGCCCCGACACAGGATAAAAATATCAATATCGAAATCAGGCCGACCCACGCAAGGCGCACCGGCAAAGCGGGCGGAGCTGTTGATGAAGATATAAGATTCGGCCTGATTGTAAACGTCGATATTAATAATCTTCAGGCCACAGACAATCTGACCAGTGCCGAAATAAATGATATCCTTGCTTTTGCCGACGATTATGTTCCTGACGGCCTAATAAAATTTTTGAACAACGAGTATTAACAAATCTTCCATCAGTCAGGTCCACTGGCTACTTTTCATAATTTTTTGCGTTTCATCAGTTCCGGATACACTAATAAGGATGTTGCTGATAATATTGATAATATCGATTACATCGCTGTTGGGTGTTGATGATTAAAGAATTTACCTGATTTGGGTTTAAAAGGAGAACAGGGCTGGGTGCGGAGGGAGAGGAAAAAGCGAGATATCCCCAGCCCTGTTGAATGCTCAAAAACATTTATATTAAGTTGAATACCCAGCTGTATATTTATATTATATCAAAAAGTTCTATATGTCTATACTTTTTTTGAAAAAAAATGTTCATTTTTAAAAAAAAGTACAAGGCGAAAAACAGCTTGCTGGCAAGCGCAGGTGAAACTAAGTTGATGTTTATCTTATATTTTGGTAGGTAATATATAAAATATCTGTTTCGATAGGTATATTTCGTTCAAAAATTAGGCAAAAGAGCAAGAAGATTTAGAATTAGCCCATGCTTACAGACAATATTCTTGAGCTTATCGGAAATACGCCGCTATTGCAGTTAAAAGGGGAGAGGATTTTCGCCAAGGCCGAGTTTCTCAATCCGGGAGGTAGTATCAAGGACCGCGTGGCTCTGGCAATGCTCGAAGCGGCCCAGCGAGATGGCAAGCTAAAGCCCGATTCTATTATTGTTGAGCCGAGCAGCGGCAATACGGGCATCGGCCTGGCCTTGGTCGGCCAATTGATGGGCTATCGCGTCCGCATCGTTATGCCCGAAGGTATGAGCGAGGAGCGAAAGAAACTTATCAAGGCTCTCGGTGCGGAGCTTGTTCTTATACCTGACAAAGAAGGCTTGGCGGGTGCTGTGCGGACGGTTGAACAAATGGCCGCTGAAGATAGTCGGATTTTTGTGCCGCAGCAGTTTGAAAACCCGGAAAACCCTCGCGTCCATTATGAGCAGACCGCACGAGAGCTCTGGCGGCAGATGGGAGGAAACATCGACTGCTTCGTCGCAGGTGTCGGCAGCGGTGGAACACTGCAGGGTGTAGGCAAGTTCCTTAAAGAACACAAGCAGGACGCGAAAATCGTGGCTGTCGAACCCAAAGGCAGTTCAGCCCTATTGGGACACGAGCCAGGCCTGCATCAGATTCAGGGCATAGGCGACGGGTTTATTCCAGGCGTGCTCGATGTCTCGCTGGTTGATGATGTGGTGGAGGTCAGCGATGAAGATGCCATCCAGACCACACGACAGCTTGGCACAGACTTCGGGCTTTTGGTTGGTATCAGCTCAGGTGCTAATGTCTGGGCGGCACGAAAATTAACGAAAACCATCGATGGCAATATCACAACCGTCCTGCCGGATAGGGCGGAACGTTATTTCAGCACCGCCTTGTTGTAAGGGCTTGTGATGCGATACTTGATACTCATAATTGGTTAATTTATCGCTTACCCCTTGCTGTTTAACTGCTCGCCAATGCTACTCTGCGAAGTGCTACGTAGCACGAGTTAACCACTTACCATTTTTGTGGGCATCGAATAAAAATGAGCTGAGGTCAGGAGAAGGAGGTGGAAGCGTAAAACCTCAGCCCATTGAGCACACAAATAAGTCTAATCACAACTTAGACTTACGGAACAAAAAACGGGCTGGGGCTGGGAGAGAGTGAGAGGGGTTTAAAACCCCAGCCCGTGATTTGACGCAAAATCCGCTACAACTTCAATCGACAAAAGTTCAGTTTAAAAGCCAATGTTTGACACCATCCTCGTGTACAGGTAGGTTTAAATGACCTCCTATCACTAATAGCTGTATGTTCTCGCAGTGTAACAAGAAAGTCAGAAAATGCAACAAAAAAATTGGCAAACCGAAAATTTTTTTTGCGACCTGTGTGTAATCTGGACTGCTGGCAGGTGGATTTTAGTGAGTAAAGCCGCCTGTGCTTGAGGCACCTGTCATTCCGCGGATAGAGGTTTCTAATCCGCCGCGGCGGGGCGGAACCACTTTGTGCCTTGAGTTCATCGGAAAAATCCGCCTATGGGGGACAGTGAACTTTCTGCAGGACCTGACCATCAGCCAGATTTTGTTTTTATTTTTGGCCAGAATCGGCCATAATAAAGTATATGAATCCATATCAGCA
>CAZKYA010000152.1:0-5700 GCA_964556725.1 uncultured Pirellulales bacterium | reverse complement strand
GAGACAATGAAAACTCCACTTAAAATCGTTTACGGTATTTTGTTTGTAGTTATTGTCCTGGTCATTGTTGTCGTTGTTTTAGTTCATATCTTTGGCAATCAGGCATTGAAGACGGGGATAGAGAAAGCCGCAACTAAAACCTTGAATGTAGGGGTGAGCGTGGCTGATGTGGACCTTTCGATTGTAGGCGGCAAGGTTGGCCTTCAAAACCTTATTATCAACAATCCACCGGGCTATCAACATGACAGACTACTTGAGCTGAAATCTGCCAAAATTGAGGTTGATGTCTGGTCGCTTTTGAGTGACACGGTTAAGATAAAGGAAATCAAACTCGACGGAGCAAACGTTGTCCTTGAACAGAAAGGTCTTTCCAATAACATCAAGGATGTTATGAAGTCAATCCCCGAGAAGGATAAACAGCCAGCCGAGCCATCCGGGAAAAAATTGCATGTAGATAATCTTGAAATTACCAATACAACAGTCAACGTGAAATTACTTCCCATTCCTGGAAAGGCAGATACCCTAACATTGAAACTTGCGCCAATCAAAATGACGAACATAGGCGGTGATAATAAGTTAAATACCGCTGCTTTATCCGGCAAGGTTCTGTTGGCGATTGTCAAAGGGATTGCCGAACAAGGAGCCGGCGTGTTGCCGAAAGAAATGATTGGCTCTCTGGCATCGGAACTCAAGAGAATCGGGGATTTAACCGGCACTTTGATTGGAGAAGGAGGCGAAATCCTGGAAACAGGAAAAGATGCCGGCAAAGGAGCATTAGAAACAGGAAAGGATGTTGGAGGAGCAGCAACAGGTGCTCTGAAAGGACTCTTAAAGCCAAAGGAAAAGGAAGAATAGCGCAACTGTTACAAGACCTGGTTTTTTCAGATTAAACCTGGCTTTGTGTAAATTATATTTTGATGGTTGTGCTATCACTTTGCTACTGTGCGGTTGAAGGAAGGAAAATTTTTGGAGCGGTTTTCATTGGTCGGCCGATAAGATGAGTATATGATAGTGTTGCTTTTAAGTGTTTTTGTTGACAGAAGCGGGGGTGTGTAGATAAAATTATTAAAATCGGGTTTTTATTGAAATTGGAGGTATAAAAAATGGCCTGGAGTGTAGGTGAAAAGAAGGGCGAGACAAAAAGGACAGGGCCGAATAAAGTAATGGAAGTGCGAACATCAGTCAAAGATGCTTCCGGCGATGCACAGTCGAGAGTCGAGCTGGGCAGAGACAGAGATATGGCCGGTGGCATGGAGATGTTAGAGCAGGATTTCTTGCTGGGCGTTGTTGAGAATACCATAGGTGCTGACAGGAATGATGTGATAATGCGGAAGCTGGTTTTTCATGAACTCCTTAGGAGGGAACAGCTGGATGCGATGGACAGCGACGCACTTAAGGTGTACGCGGTTAATGAGGGTAATCTTTACGGCAAGGATATCCAGTGCGAGGCAATGAAGAAGTTGGCGGAAAGGACCACGCGCAAGGTTAAAGATAACAACTGAGCAGGGTTATTCAGTGTCGGCCTGATTGTGCGGGAGTCTTGAAGTTTTCCTTCAACTCGCGGGTCTTTGTTGTGACTGATTTGGCAGTGGTGATGTTCCAAGCGAATGGAAGAATCCGGCTTATAGGTAAGAAGCAAGTATGAGCTATTCTTTAGCACAAGTAATCATAGTCGCCAGCAGCGGGGCCGGGGAGGATACGTTCTGGTCGCAAATACTGGTGCTGGTTGTCCTGGCGGTTGTGGTTGGAATTGGCGGTCTTATCAAAGCAAGAGCAAACAGATTGAAGGAACAGCAGCAGTGTTACCCTGAGGGTATCCACAGCCAAAATAGTTGGTACCATCGGCAAACCAAAACCCTCAAAGAGCTGAAGGATAAAGGCATTGGTATTTTCTTTAAAACAGCACAACCCAGGACAGTTACTGAAGGACCGGTATTTGATTTTGGAAATCGCCGCGAGAAAAGAAAAAATAAGGTAGGTAAAGGGAGAGAGAGGGATTTGGGCAGCGGTATGGAAATGTTGGAGCTTGATTTTTTGTTGAGTGTTATTGAAAAAACTGAAAGTGGTGATGAAAATGAGGTGGTGATGCGAAAGCTTAGTTTTAATGAACTCCTTAGGAGAAGACAGCTATGTGTGGCAGACAGCAATACGCTCAGGGTATATGCGATTGATGAGGGTAATCTTTACGGCAAGGATATCCAGTGCGCGGCTATGAAGGAGCTGGCAGAAAGGACCGGCCTTCAGTCAGGTTATGGTTTTGAGATAAGGGAGAGCTTGCAAGATTCCGCTGCGGGTGAACCTTCAGAGGCGCGCTGCTCGTAAGGTTGGAAAGCAGTATCCGAGCCGGCCATATTTTTTTGAGAAACTCCGATGGCTTAGATTCTCTGATGTGATTTGCCTCTCTTTACCTGTTTAATCTTCCTTTTTCTGTGATGTTCTCGACTTTGCGAGATGCAGAGCGTTTTGGTGAGTATAATGGGCCGGGTTGGAGTCGAACCAACGTAGGCTTACGCCAACGGGTTTACAGCCCGTCCCCTTTGTCCACTCGGGCACCGACCCTTTTTTCGTCGCTCGTCGTTCGGGATGCGTCTCTGGAATAAATTAGAAACAAAGAGCCAAACAAAGTCAATAGCTTACAGCTCCATTGGGAAGTAGTTTTTGGCGTTGTTAAAGCAGATATCTTCAACCATTTTTCCCAGCAGGTCTAAATCGTCCGGCAAAAGACCGGCTTTGACATCGTTGCCGAGCATATTGCAAAGTATGCGGCGGAAATACTCGTGTCTCGGATATGACAGAAAACTCCTTGAATCCGTCAGCATCCCGACGAAACGGCTCAGCAGTCCCATATTGGAAAGTGCAGTTAACTGCTCTTCCATCCCGTCCTTTTGGTCGAGGAACCACCAGGCGGAGCCGAACTGCATTTTGCCGATGGAGGTGCCATCTTGGAAATTGCCGACCATAGTGGCAATCAGGGCGTTGTCCCTGGGGTTTAGATTATACAAAATAGTTTTTGGCAGCTCGTTTTGACAATCCAGGCGGTCGAGGAATTTAGCCAAGGGCTTGGCTATCTCGAAATCGCCGATTGAGTCAAAGCCGGTGTCAGGTCCGAGGGTTTTGAGCATTCGCGTGTTGTTGCTTCGCAGCGCTCCGAGATGAAGCTGCTGGACCCAGCCGGACTCATAATCCATCATGGCGAATTCAAACATCATCGCTGATTTGAATTTGAGCTGCTCTAATCCATCCAGCTCTTTTCCCGACCTCATCTTGTCAAATATATTTTTGATTTGGCTTTCGGTATAATCTTCTGCGTAAGCGGTTTCAATGCCGTGGTCAGAGAGCCGACAGCCGTTTTCATGGAAGTAGTTGTGACGGCTGCGGAGCGCCGCAATGTATGAACGGAAGTTGATTATATCGATGTCGCAAAGGGCCTGGAGTTTATCAATCCAAGCGTTCAGGGCTTGAAGGTCCTCAACAGCCATCGCCTTATCGGGACGCCAGGCGGTATGGACCTTGATTTCAAAGCCGTCTTCCCGAATTTTTTTATGGTGCTCTAATGAATCGAGAGGCCCTTCAGTGGTGCAGACAAGCTTGACGTTCATTTTACGCAGTAAATTTCGGACACTGAATCCGGGGGTTCTTAGCTTCTCACTGCAAGTTTGGTAAATCTCTCTTGCAGTGTCCGGGCCTAATAATTTGTCGCTGATGCCGAAGTAACGCTTAAGCTCCAGATGTATCCAGTGATAGAGCGGATTCCGCAGACAATATGGAACGGTCTGGGCCCATTTCTCGAACTTCTCATAATCGGATTTTTCGCCGGTGATGTAATTTTCCGCTATGCCGTTTGTTCTCATAGCCCGCCACTTGTAATGGTCGCCGTAAAGCCAGGCCTGTGTGATATTGTCGAACCGATGGTCGGCGGCAATCTGGTCAGCCGGCAGATGGCAGTGATAGTCGTAAATAGGCATTTTTTCAGCGTGTTCGTGGTAAAGAATCTTTGCGGGTTTGGTTTGCAGGAGAAAATCTTCTGTTATAAATTTAGGCATTTTTTGTCCTCCATGCCGGGCAGAATTTGAAATCACAAATTTATGCGAGTCGCACGCCATTTTACCGGCGCCGATGCATTCGATATTAAGTTTTTCAGTCGGCGGAATATGGCGCGGCACCATAGCAAAGGCAGGTATCGCTGCCGCAGCGCCAGCCAAAAAATCACGCCGGGAAATCTTTCTTTTCTGTTCATCGCCCGGTTGTTTCCGGAGCTTCATAACGTCACGTTTGTCCTCATTATATTCAATTTCCAGCAACTTTGTTCGCAATTCCAAATTTCAAATTTTTGGTCCGTTATGGCGGCTTGCTCTGGTTATCCTGGTCGGGCGGTTTTTCGTGTTTTGGTGGCTGAAACTGTGCCATCTTTTTGGCCCAGTCGGACACTTCGCTTCTGGTTTTCTTAAGGTGTTCTGATACCTGTTTTGGCTGGTTCTTTTCCTCAATCCGCATCTTACGTTCCCAGAGCGCGTATATTATCCACGCAACTGCCAGAACCGGCAGGGCAATCAGCATAAAAATCTTATACATAACGGCATTCCTTATTTTTGAATTTCCCTTACGAGATAACTATTCTTCGCCTAAAATACCAAATGTTCTTCGCTGATACAATCACTATCAGCAGCTTTTCTTGAAATTCTCTGGTGAGACCACATAAGATAACTCTTTACGCTGGAGGCAAAAAAGGATATAATTACAATTGGAAATTAGGGTTCCACGGAGAACTTAAAAGGGAGAACGAGCACATGAATGAATCCCGACGAGGTGAGTGCGAAAATGTTGTTGAATTGTTGGTGAAGGAATATTTCGCAAAATATAGAAGTGAACTGAACCGCAAGATTAGCAGCATAAACCAGGATTTTATTAATCGGGGGCTATTTAACTCCTCACGTATGGTTGCTGAGCAAATGGGTGTTGAGTTCTGGTATTTGGATGGCCTGGTTAATTATGTTATAGGGTCGCTGGAAGAAAAATTTCGTCATTTATCATTATTCAATTGCGAAGATAAATTAGTCGCCATATTGGATACGGAGTATAAGAGGATGATTCCCAAGACCAATTCGCTCCTGATCAAAGCTGGATTAGCTCAGCAGTCAACTCTGGATAGCTTTCAAAAAAGAATTCTTGACGAGTTAGAAAGGGCAAAGGAAAAAATAGAAATCCAATGTGCATTGTCTGAGAAGGAAAAATCAGTTGCTAAAAGTAAAATAGGAAAGTTTTTCCAAGACCGCACAATTCAAGGTGTGCTGATGGGTGCTGGTGTCCTTTTGTTTGTCTCGATTATTGGATGGTACATCAATAATTCAAACGTTAGTTCAGAAGTAACAACAAGTGGTGATTCATCTCCCGGGATTATAATAAGCGGACCCAACAGTCCAGCGATCATTAACTACAATTCTTCGGATTCTAAACAGTTGCAGGAAGAACGACAGCCTTCCGTTAAGGAGGATGGAAGGACGATTAAACCCGAGGAAACAGAGGCAGACGTGAACGAGGCCAAAGAAAAACGACTGCGCAAAGAAGAGACCGAGTTCGATAAGGCAAATAGAACTGGCGACCCGGGAGGTATGATATGAAAATGTTTGTTTATTTGTGATTAGCTTGGTTTTTGTAATTGGCTGCTTTTATATACAAAAACCAGAAGTTGCAACTGTGCGC
>CAZKYA010000151.1:0-5710 GCA_964556725.1 uncultured Pirellulales bacterium | reverse complement strand
TTGTCAACATCGTGGCCGCGAAGCACGGCGGCGTGGTAGGCCAGCAGTTGCAGCGGCACAACAGTCAGCATCGGCTGTAAAAGCTCCGGGGCATCAGGGACAGCAATTAAATGGTCGGCATGCTGTTTGATATTCTCGTCACCTTCGGTTGCAACGACGATGATTTTTCCGCCGCGTGCCCTGACCTCCTCGATGTTACCCATAATTTTTTCATATTGCGGCCCGGCTGTGGCGATGAAGACGGCGGGCATGCCGTTGCTAATCAAGGCAATCGGGCCATGCTTCATCTCCGCAGCGGGCATACCTTCAGCGTGAATATAGCTTATTTCTTTTAGCTTCAAAGCACCTTCGAGAGCAACAGGATAATTAAAGCCCCGACCGAGGAAAAGCCAGTTGTCCTTTTTTATATTTGCAGATGCAATCTCTTTTATATGGTCGGACTGCTGGAGTATCTGTTTTATCTTGTCTGGTATTTTGGACAGCTCGTCGATGTACCTTTTTGCCTCGGTGCTGCTGATATGTTTTCTTCTGCCTAATTCAATCGCCAGCATTGTCAGCACAGCCACCTGGGCGGTGAATGCCTTTGTGCTGGCAACGCCGATTTCCGGCCCAGCATGCAAATATATGCCTGCATCTGTGGCTCTGGCGATAGAAGAACCGACGACGTTGACAATACCGAGAACCGTTGCTCCCCGCTCCTTTGCCTGTTCCACTGCCGCAAGAGTGTCGGCTGTTTCGCCCGACTGGCTTATCGATATTACAACAGTGCCGTCTTCGATGATTGGGTTGCGATATCTGAACTCGCTGGCGTATTCGGTCTCTGTCGTGATACGTGCCAGATGCTCAAACAGAAATTCTCCCACCAGAGAAGCGTGAAAAGCGGTCCCGCATGCGGTCAGGATGAGTCGTTTTGTATGAGTAAGTTCACGTAAGAACGAAGCTATGCCACCAAGTCTGATTTGTCCATTTTGCCTGTCAATTCTGCCACCCATACAGGTGCTTAAGGCCTGGGGCTGCTCAAAAATTTCCTTGAGCATGTGATGCTTGAAACTGCCCAGCTCGATTTGTTCGAGGGAAAACTCAATTTGCATCAGGTCTTTGGTGACAGTGACGTTGTCAATAGTTTTGGTATTAAATCCTTCCGGTGTGGCGGTGACCATTTCATTATCGGCAAGGTATATTGCCTGTTTGGTATGCTCTACGATAGCGGCGGCATCCGAGGCCAGTATATATTCATCATCACCGACGCCTAAAATCAAAGGGCTGCCCTTTTTTGCTCCTATGAGCATATCTGGAAAATCTGAGCAGGCGATTGCCAGGCCGTAAGTGCCGTGCAGCTCCCGAAGGGCTCGCTGAACCGCCCATTCGAATTTGTTTTGACCTTTGGACAGATTTGTCCCTTCGTCCTCGTCAGCTTTTGCATAGAAATAGCCGATTAAGTTCGCTATCACCTCAGTATCGGTTTCACTTGCGAAGATAGCCCCTTCATTTTGCAGCCAGGTTTTCAGTGTGCCGTAGTTTTCGATAATTCCGTTGTGAACGACGACGATTTTGCCGGTGTAGTCCAGATGGGGATGTGCATTAACGGTGTTTGGTTCACCGTGTGTGGCCCAGCGTGTGTGGCCGATGCCGAATGTCTCAGCGATTTCAGGGGGGTCTAAAATCTCTTCCAAAGCACTGATTCTGCCGCTGGTTTTCTTTATTTTTATAGCGCCGCTGCCCAGCAGCGCCACACCAGCGGAGTCGTAACCGCGGTACTCAAGGCGTTTCAATCCCTCTATAAGGATTGGTTGCGCTGCTTTTTTGCCGAGATATGCTACTATGCCACACATAGGTTCGACAAGCTCACTACAAGTCTATTATTTACTATTTCATATTTATTATTTACTAATTTCGATTTATTATTTACTATTTTTTATGCCGTTGTGTTCGACCATTATCATTATAAATGATAAATAGTCAAATAAGAAATTATGATAGTTATTATCGATTATAATGTAGGAAACGTCAAAAGCGTATGCAATGCATTTTGCCATATTGGCTGTGATGTAAAACTTAGCAGCCAGCCGCAAGAGATTGAAGATGCTGCCGGCCTGGTTCTTCCCGGTGTTGCGGCCTTCGGCTATGCAGTGAACGCTCTGGGGACTCTTGCCGAGATGGTAAAAGAGGTTGCTTTGGCAGGTAAGCCGCTTTTAGGTATTTGTGTCGGCTACCAGATGCTCTTCGACCAAAGCAGCGAATTTGGTCAGCACAAAGGTCTCGGATTGGTGCGTGGCAATGTCGTTCGTATTCCGGCAGGAAGAACAATTCCACATATGGGCTGGAATCTGGTGAACCTGCCGGAAGGTATGGATTTATTCGCCGGACTCGAAGAAGAAAAACATTTTTATTTCGCACATTCTTTTTACGCCGATGTTACCGACGTTCAGGCCAAAATTGCCTATACCGATTACGGCTTTGATATGCCAGCTTCGGTGCAGAAGGCAAATATTTATGGTGTGCAGTTCCATCCGGAAAAAAGCAGTAAAGCCGGCTTGAAAGTCCTGCAAAATTTTGCTGAAATCTGTGACAAAAGATGATTAACCGCAGAGAACACCGAGAACGCTGAGAGAAATTGAGAGGTAAAAAAGTATTTATTTATGCTGACGAAGAGAATTATCCCCTGTCTCGATGTCAAAGACAATCGGGTGGTTAAGGGCGTTAAATTTGTGAACCTTCGCGATGCAGGCGACCCGGTGGAGCTGGGCGCAAGATATAGTGACACCGGCGCCGATGAGCTGGTGTTTCTGGATATTACCGCTACCATACGGTTTCGTAAAACACTTGTGGAGCTTGTCGAAAAGGTTGCGGAAAATGTTTTTATTCCCTTTACGGTAGGCGGCGGCATACAAACAGTCGAGCAAATGGATGAAATACTGCGAAGCGGGGCAGATAAGGTATCTGTAAATACCGCTGCTGTTGAAAATCCCGATATTCTTACAGAAGCAGCCGAGCGTTTTGGAAGTCAATGTGTTGTCCTTGCCATTGACGCCCGTCGGACTTCGACAAGCTCAGTCGAGTCGTCAAAAACAAAAATCAAGAAATGGAAGGTATGTGTAAAGGCAGGGACTGAGCCGACGGATATTGATGTTGTCGAATGGGCGGTGAAGGGTGAAAAGTCAGGTGCAGGAGAGATACTTTTAACGAGTATGGATGCTGACGGCACAAAAGCCGGTTATGATAACGAGCTGAATAAAGCCGTAACCGATGCGGTCAATATCCCGGTAATTGCATCCGGCGGGGCGGGGAAACTCGAACATCTATACGATGCAATCGTTGACGGCGGAGCAGATGCGGTGCTTATGGCTTCGATTACGCATTTCGGAAATTATACTATAAGACAAATGAAAGAATACCTTGCCAGCCGCGGAATACCGGTAAATCTGTAAAACCCTGCTCACTGCAGACTTGACTAAAGTAGGCGATTATGCTATAGACACGGATAGCCTACTTCGCCGTAGTAGCCTACGGCTACGAAGGCTGAATTAGAGTAAATGTAAGCAGGAGAATAACAGTGAGGTTTCATAGTATAGAATTGCCGGAAGATAAAATTGCAGATTTTTGTCAGCGGTGGAAGATTACCGAATTTGCGGTGTTTGGGTCTGTGCTGCGGGATGATTTCGGCCCGGATAGCGATATCGATATCCTCGTTACCTTTCAGGACAATGCTCCCTGGAGCATGTGGGACTTACTTGATATGCGAACGGAGCTGCAAGGGCTTTTTGGTCGAGATGTTGACCTGGTAGAGAAAGATGCTCTGCGCAATCCCTTCCGCAAACACGAGATACTTCGAGAACATAAGGTGGTCTATGCGTCCTGAAAGCAGCGACGTCTCATACCTGTGGGATATGCTCGATGCATCAATGGCCATCCGGCAGTTTCTTGTCGGCAAAACTTTTAATGACTACAACACTGACCGTCTTTTGCGTGGCGCAGTCGAACGCCATATAGAGATTATCGGTGAAGCCGCGCGAAGCGTCTCCGCTGACTTCCAAGCCAAGCATCCTCAGATTCCGTGGAGCAAGATTATCGCCCAACGTAACGTCCTTGCACATGAATACGGTGAGATTAAACACGAACGCATCTGGTCAGTTGCAACAGTTCATATTCCAGAGCTTATTAAATTGTTTGACCCACTTATACCGGAACCGCCCGATTAAAAAATACCTCGCTGGTCGCGGGATTGCCGTAAATCTATAAAATGCACATGCAGAGACTTAAGGTGTGCACAGCACACCCTACATTACTATCAAGGCAGGGACGTATTCGAAGACGGCCAATTCGGTATTGACAGAGATATTAAGGATGGAATGGCAGATTATTAAGAGGGAAAAGCGGAGGCCGATATTTTGGTTATTTGATTGTTTTAGGGATTAAGATTATGGCTAAAATTACTTTCAAAATCATTAGCTTGTGTTTGGTAATTTTTCTTCTCACTTTTCTTGATGGTTGTCGTTTTATTACTAAAGAAAAGCCTATACATAAAGCTGCATATAAAGGGGATCTGAAGAAAGTAAAAAAAATAATTGATAGGGACCCTGCACAAATAAATGTTCAAGATTGGCTTGGCTTCACTCCATTATACCTTGCTTCTATGAAAGGGCATACTGAGATAGTGGATTATCTGCTCGCACATGGTGCGAATATTGAGTTAGGAAATGATATGAATGAAAGGCCATTGGCGAAGGCCGCAAAATTCGGGCATTATAATGTTGTCAAAATACTACTTGAAAATGGGGCAAAAGTTAATTGTAAAGATGATTTTGGTATAACACCATTACATGAAGCTGCTCTGCATAGTGGTAAAGAAGTAATAAATTTACTACTTTCATACGGCGCAGATGTATCAGCAAAAGACGAGGATAATTCCACTCCATTACATCAAGCGGTTATGCAGGACAATATAGAAGCAGCAAAAGCGCTTGTTGAGCATGGGGCTGATATTTTTGCAAAAGATAATAATAATCAAACTCCAAAGGATATAACATTAGAGGCGGGCCATAAGGAACTTGCGCAATACCTACAAACAAAAGAGGAAGAAAAGATGGCAGGAGTCAAATAATTGATTTGCTTCGGAGGCCAACACAATCGAACAGATATGCTTTTGCATTTGTAGTAGTAGGGTGTGCACAGCACACCCTACCTTGATGGTTTAGAAGATATCCAAATACGTTTCAATTTCCCAGTTGGTAACTTGTTTTTTGAACTCGTCCCATTCTTTGGTTTTTACATCGATGTATCTTTCAAACAGATGTTTCCCGAGAGTCTCTTGTAAAACCTTGTCTTTTTTCAGGGCGTCGAGGGCTTCGGCTAACGACGTCGGCAAAAGGGTGATATTTTTCTGCACTAAGCTTTCGCCGTCAAGCTCATAGATATTTTCTTCAACCGGCTTGGGGGGTTGCAAATCGTTTTTAATTCCATCCAGACCTGCTGTTAACATAACGGCAAAGGCAAGATATGGATTGCAGGTTGGGTCCGGACATCGCAGCTCAACCCTGGCAGCTTCCGGCTTGGCCTTGAACCATTTTGGCACCCTCACAAGGGCCGAGCGGTTCATACCAGCCCAGGTAACATAAACCGGCGCTTCGAAACCGGAAACCAGCCGTTTATACGAGTTTACAGTCGGGCAGAGAATTGCACACATTGCGTCAATGTGCTTTATCTGGCCGGC
>CAZKYA010000150.1:0-5785 GCA_964556725.1 uncultured Pirellulales bacterium | reverse complement strand
GCTATAAAGCTGACAAGCAAAGGGCCGGTGATATTTAAGCAGGAAAGGGTGGGGAAAAATGGTAAGCCGTTCATCTTCTATAAGTTCCGAGCGATGAAGATTGGCGTTGACCCGTTTGGGCCGAGTCCGAAATCCAGCGGAGACCCTCGGCTGACAAAGGTTGGGAGATTGCTTCGCGAATATTCGCTTGATGAACTACCACAATTGTTTAATGTATTAAAAGGCGATATGAGCATTATCGGGCCCAGGCCATTATATCTCTTGCAAATGGCTGAATGGAGCGAGCGGCAAAAAAAGCGACTTCTGGTTAAGCCGGGTCTGACAGGGCTTGCTCAAATATCAGGACGGGGCGAGCTAACACGCGAAGAAAAGCTTGAACTCGATGTTAAATATGTCGAAACAGCAAATCTCTGGCTGAACCTCAAGATAATATTAGCAACCATTGCCAATGTATTTAAGCGAAAAAATATCTACGAAAAAAGCTATTCACAGACTGAACATACGCGAGGTGAGAGAGCTAACCATGCATAAGTTCTTCACTGCAATATTGCTGATGCTATTTCTACAGAACATAGCAGTTTTAGCATTACAACCAGATGAGATTCTTGTGATAGCCAATGGCGATAATGCAATATCCGAACGGATTGCCCGATATTATTGCGCAAAACGAGAAGTGCCGGAGGATAATATCCTCACTCTGTCCTTAGGGACGGTTCTAAGTGATACGATTACAAGGGGGGATTATGAAAGATTGCTTGCAGAGCCGATTCTCAAAGAATTGCTCACTAAACAGCAGCCCGGCAAAATAAGATGTCTGCTGACAACTTACGGCGTGCCAATCAAGGTAGGGCCGCGTGGTACGTTAATAGGTATGGAGGGGAAACTGAAAGAATTAAAAGAATTAGCTGAGCAGGAGAAAAAGAGGATTGAGCAGTTAGCGCAGAACGGCCGAACCAACTCGCTTGACCACAAGCAAAGCACCTACAAGCTGGCTCGGTTACAATCCGAAATTGATTATATCGACGGCAGAGAGACAAATGCATCTGTTGACAGCGAATTATCAATGGTGTTGAACGGGGGCTATGAGCTGTATCGGTGGCAGCCGAATGCGCTGAAGGGCGACATACTGGGTTTGAGTCTTAATACGCTTATGGTCAGCCGGCTTGATGGGCCAAAGTATGAAATAGTCAAAGGCCTTATCGATAAGGCGATAGCAGCAGAGAAAACAGGGTTAAAGGGCATCGCTTACTTCGATTCACGGGGTATTGTAAAAGAAGATTTGTATGGTCATTTTGACCAGTCTTTGCGGGACCTGGCGGTGATTACAAGATTGCAAACGGAGATGTCCGTTGAAGAGGAACAAACAGAAAAACTGTTCGAGCCAAATTCCTGTCCTCAGACAGCCATTTATTGCGGCTGGTACAGTTTGAAACAATATGTCGACGCCTTTGATTTTGTCGATGGAGCGATAGGGTATCACATATCGAGCTGGGAAGCGATTGACCTTCGTGACCCAAATAGCAGCCAGTGGTGTCCGGCTATGCTCACCGATGGCATAACAGCAACTCTCGGTGCGGTAGCCGAGCCGTACCTTCATGCATTTCCGCAGCCAAGGGAATTTTTCCTGGAATTATACAAGGGCAGCTGTCTTGTCGAGGCATTCTACCATACAAACCCATTTAATTCGTGGCAGCTGGTTTTGATAGGCGACCCGCTTTATAGGCCTTTCAAAAAAACCATCGGAAGAGATTAAAACTGCTCTTGTGGCCTGCGAATTAAGCCAATCAGGTAACCTACAAAAACGGCGACTACGATTCCTGCAACAGAGATAACCACGTCCTGTACCATAAGCTCTCTGCCGAGGATTATGGAAGATAACTTTACACTCGAAAGTAGGCCTATCGGCAGCGCCAAACTTGCTACAATCCATTTGCTTCCTCGGGCCTTTGGTAAAAGATGAAGATGTATATATTGAATCCATACAACAGTGAAAAGACCATAAGCAAAAAAATGAAACATTGCGTTTGTGATTGGTACCAGGTCCGTCAGATTTGCTCGTGCGACGTTTGTTAAAGTAAAGATGGTAATGCCGACAACTATGAGCAATACTAAGCAAAAGTTTAGGAATGAAAACAAAATCAGACCTGTAAGCGACCCCACTAAATTTGCGGCATAATCCCTAATATCACAGCTACGTGACGCCATACAGCCCTGAAGCAATTCATCAACCACTCCATAAACAGCCATTACTAAAAGTACCCACCAAGCTGAAGCTCTGCGCCAGTTTACCTTTCGGTCAGGATTAAGCGCAAACCAAAGCAGAAAAACCAAAATCAAATAAGCAATAAAGTGAAGACTTTTGTCAGACACGTGGGCTTCTCGGACCAATTGCGGGATGGGTATGTGTGCAAGGATAAAGAGAATCGGCCAATAAAAAATCAACGCGCCTATAATGAGCTTTTGTCGCCGTGATAAAGCCATCGAAATCGCCCCAATATTCTGTGTTTCTTGATTATCAATTTCCTTTTATAATCGGCTATTGAAAGCCATAAAATAAAGGTTATATGCTAAAAATAAGGTTTAATCTTGGACCGAGTTAGGAGTATAATGTGAATAGTTTGTGATTTGCCATTTCAAAACTGATTTGGAGGTCTAAAAAAATGAAACGTCTGACAATTCTTTCAATAATAGCTGGTCTTGTGGCCATTTGCCTTGGCCAGTATAGGTCTGTGGCTCCGCCTCGCAGGGAAACTCGAGTGTCGCTGCGCAAAGTGATTCAGCTTACCGAGCCGAAGCTGCAAGGTTCGGTCAGTTTTGAGGAGGCGTTGGCCAAGCGACGAAGTGTGCGCCAGTTTAGCGGCCAGGCGCTGAAGCAGGCGCAGATAAGCCAATTGGCCTGGGCCGGTCAGGGTATAACAGAGCCGAAAGGGGGCTTACGAACGGCGCCATCGGCTGGGGCGACTTATCCGATAGAGTTATATTTTGCCACCGAAGAAGGATTGTTTGTTTATCAGCCGCAACAACATAGTCTGGAACAAATTCTGGAACAGGACGTCCGCAACGACTTATCGGCAACGGCTTCGACGCCGGAAGTGGTGGCTAACGCCGCGTGCGACATTATTGTTACGGGCTCTGTAAGAAAGCTAACGGCTCAGTTCCGCGACAAAGGCGAAACATTTATGTTATTGGAAGCAGGCCACATCGCCCAAAATATTCAACTGCAGGCGGTCTGTCTGGATTTGGGCTCTGTGGCAGTTGGTGATTTTGATACAAGGGGCATCGGCAGGATTTGCAGACTGTCGAGGGAACTGGAGCCGATTTATATAATTTGCGTTGGTTACCCGGCGCCGGAGGGGACAACGACAACAAGCCCGGAGCAAATCGGCACAGGAATAAAAAAGGCGGTTTTGATTGTCGCCGCGGATAATTTCCGAGATGAGGAGCTTTTCGATACAAAGCGTGTTCTTGAAGCTGCGGGAGTGGAGACAGTTATAGCAAGTTCAAGGATAGGCATTATAAGGGGTATGCTCGGAGGTACAGCCGAGGCAAGGATTCCTTTGAACCAATTGAGGGTCGATGACTATAATGCGATAATTTTTGTAGGCGGCTCGGGTTCAGCCGAATATTTTAATAATCCGATTGCGTTGAGTATCGCCCGCGAGGCGGCAGCCAGGAGAAAAGTCGTTGCGGCAATTTGCATCGCACCTACGGTTTTGGCCAATGCGGGCGTGCTCACAGGTGTAAGAGCCACCAGCGCTCTATCCGAACAGGCCCGGCTGGCGCAGGCAGGCGCTATATATACCGGCGTCCCCGTCGAAAGAGACAGGTTTATAATAACCGCCAGTGGGCCGTTAGCTGCGGCTACATTCGGCCAGGCCATTGCAGACACCCTCGCAGGGAAATAATAGGTAACACGGCCATCTTGGCCGTGTCTTTCAGCGTGGGCTGGAAGCCCGTGCTACGATTACGCAACTTGTCCTGTCTTTGACTCTGAGGCTCAGAACAAAAGGAGCGGGAATCCAGAAAATCGGCGTGGAAAAAAGAGCCTGTCAAGGCTCAGCCTTGCCGAGACTGGCAAAACAACTTAAAATGGAGAACAAAAACGGGTTACTGTAGGGCTGTTGAAAAAGTCGAGATTGCTTCGTCGCTTCGCTCCTCGCAATGACGAACAATCGGTTTTTGCGTCATTGCAAGCCCCGCACCGTATGGTGCAGGGCGTGGCAATCTCTAAACGTTCCATTTGAGGTTTTTCAACGCCTCCACAGTCCTAACTATTCTCACTGTTCTCTGGATTAAGACTATGGCTAAAATTATTTTCAAAACCGTTAGTTTGTGTTTGATAGTTGTTCCCCTGACTTTTTTCGTTGGTTGTCGTTTTATTACTGGAGAAAAACCTATACATAGAGCTGCGTATAAAGGGAATTTGGAGAAAGTAAGAAAAATAGTTGAAAGGGACCCAGCACAAATAAATATTCGAGACAATATGGACAAGACCCCGCTATATTATGCTTCTGCCGGAGGTCATACTGAAATGGTAGAATATCTGCTCGCCTATAACGCGGATATTGAATTAGGAAATGATAGGGATGAAAGGCCACTGGCAAAAGCTTCAAAATTTGGACATTATAACACTGTAAAAACATTACTTGAGCATGGGGCAACGGTTAATTGTAAAGATGATTTTGGCCGAACACCATTACATGAAGCTTCTTTACGGAGTGGTAAAGAGGTGGTAAATTTACTAATTTCATATGGCGCCGATGTTTTTGCAAGAGATGATTTTGGCCAAACGCCATTACATGAAGCTTCTTTATGGAGTGGTAAAGAGGTGGTAAATTTACTAATTTCATATGGCGCCGATGTTTCTGCAAGAGATAATTATAATGACACCCCATTACATCAAGCTGCTATGCTCAACAATATAGAGGCAGCAAAAGCACTGGTTGAGCATGGTGCAAAAGTTAATTGCAGAGATGATTTTGGACGAACCCCGTTACATGAAGCTGCTATGCATAGTGGTAAAGAAGTAATAAACATACTAATTTCATACGGTGCTGATGTTTCTGCAAAAGATGATGATAATGACACCCCATTACATCAAGCTGCTATGCTCAACGATATAGAGGCAGCAAAAGCGCTGGTTGAAAATGGTGCTGATATTTTTGCAAAAGATAATAATAATCAAACTCCAAAAGAAATAGCATTGAAGGCGGGCTTTAAAGAACTATCGCAATACCTGCAAACAAAAGAGGAAGAAAAGAGGCAAGTAGTCAAATAACTGATAGGATAATGAGGATAATGGGAGGATAAGGGGTACAGCGGGGCTGTTGAAAAAGATGTCTCTTTGAAAACAAAATAGTTGGTTCGTTGTTCATAGTTTTACGTTCCAACTATACGCACAACGCTCTCTGCGATACCTGTCTTGAATCCTTTTGTTTCTTTTCGTGGCTGAAGAATCCGTTCTAATCCGTGCAATCAGTGGTTAAATAAAAACCGTGTAAATCCGTGTTAATCAGTGTCTAACCTCTCTGTGGCATTGAAAAATCCGGTGTAGCGGTTTGTGATTGGTAGTCGCCGGTCTTTGCCAAATGCCTTCGGCGTAATTTTTATGCCCGGCGGAGAAAGCCGTCTTTTGTATTCATTTTTATCAACCATACGAATGACTTTATGCACCACATCCTCTTGCAGACCCGATGCTATTAGCTCTTGCGGGGATTTGTCTTCTTCGACGTAGCCCTTCAGGATTTCATCGAGAAAATCATAATCCGGCAGAGTATCCGTATCT
>CAZKYA010000149.1:0-5791 GCA_964556725.1 uncultured Pirellulales bacterium | reverse complement strand
TTGGCGACCAGGGCCGAGTGATTGCATTAGCCACTTCTAAAAATCTACGTGAGTAAGTTCTTACAAACAAAACTTTTTTTGCTGTCATCCTGAGGCGCAGCCGAAGGAACTGGCCTGCGAATATGATTTACGTTACTATGGAAAACATGCAAAATGACACTCAATATTATGTTTACATTATGACAAACAAATCCGGAACTCTTTATATAGGCCTGACGAATAATATCAAAAAGAGAGTTTTTGAACACAAGAGTAAACTTGTCGAAGGTTTTACCAAAAAATACAATATCACAAGTTTGGTTTATTTTGAAACATTCAGTGACATTTATTCTGCTATTGCCAGAGAGAAAACACTCAAGGGATGGTTGCGCAGCAAAAAGCTCGAACTTATCAAAACAACAAATTCCGATTTAAACGACCTTAGCAAGGATTGGTATGAATGAGATTCTTCGCTTCACTCAGAATGACAAACTACCATTCTGCCGCAGATTATTTATGTTTCATCATGTTGAGTCCCTTTTCTCCTGTCATGTTGAGCGAAGCGAAACATCTGGGTATCGAAGGAAATATAACGTGCGTTAGCCGGATTCTTCGCTGCGCTCAGAATGACAAACTACAATACTTTCTTATAAAAAAAGCAGTTACGGTTATTACCACTGATTGAGTCAGTTAGTTCGAGTAAAAACAGCATATTAATTCCGCCTAAAAGGGATAAAAAATCTACTGCTTTTACACCCTAAAAATACGGATTTATACTGATTTTAATAAAAAATGCAGTTTATATAGGACTTTTTCCTTGACATTTCACTGTCAGTTAGTGTATATTTGTTATTTTCAAGGAGGTGTGGTGAGAAGACTTTTTAATTCCTCCTCAGGTTTTCCCCACTAAATAAACTTAAGGATATAAATTAATAACTCGAGTGCGGTCTTTCTCGATACGTTTGTTACGTAATAACGTAATAATTTTTGGAGGAGAGAAGATGAGCTGGTTAAGAATATTTGGAATTGGTCTATTGTTTTACTCATCTCTTATATCTGGATTGGCTAAGGCAGAAGCCGAAATGATAACGGTCTTCAGCGATGATTATGATGCTGTCTGGGATGCTACACCAATTCCAAAGCATGTACTCGATAGCTACATTGGCCTGCCAGATGTAAGTGGCGGAGTTGCGCGGGGTATTGGTTCGGGATACACACCCCCACTGTATACGTGGATGGTGGAGCCCTTAACCTTCACGGCCACGACATTGGAAGTCACTCTTCGTGGGCAGTCAGGTCCGAGTTGGCCCAACCAAGCTACCGTATTCCTGCTGGATGCATCATGGGGAGGTCATGGTCAATGGGAAACCGGATATAGCTTCCAAATCTACGGAGAGGGCAACCGTCGATTCCAGGTCTTAAAATGGAGTCTCTCTGGTGGCGATAACTATGAGGAATTGGCAAACTACCCTCTAGGTGATGCAGTATATGACTGGCACACGTATGTGGTTTCACGAGACGCTGCGGGGAATTGGGCTCTGACGATGGATGGTAATACTATGAACCCCTCTTTCATGAACACAGACCTGTCGTATACGGATTTCACGTACATAGGTTCATTTCTATATCGTGACCAGAGTGCGCTCGACTACGTTGAAGTCAGGGTCCCTGAACCAGCAACGCTTTTGCTTCTCGGCTTAGGCGGTTTGTTCCTTCGACTTCGCTCAGTCCTAGGGACTCCTTACGGAGGACAGGTCTTGAGAAGGAAAAGGTAACAAACTAATCCAGCTTTCACGTCCGAAAAAGTCGGTATAAACCCTCAATAGGTTCGACAAGTTCACTACAAGTAAGACCTAAAAGACAAATCTGACTCAGATTTTAACAGACATAGTCTATCCCTCCAGGGTAGCTTCCTGCCTTAACCTGCAGAAAACACTTGACTTAGAAAGCCCAAAATGATACAATAATTCAAACTTATGGGGCTGACACTTTGAAGGGTGATGTTGGCTTCGATGCCATTTCGAGGGTGACTCGCGGCATTAAGCCATGCCAAATTTCACGAGGGTTTTTGGAGAAGGGTGTTATCAATGCAAGAAAAAAGCCAAACCAACATCTGGTTCAGGACCATCGCAACTACTGTCTTTCTATTTGCAGCCGGATGTTCGGTTCAACCCGTTCAGACGGCGATAATGAATAACCCTCAAGTCAGCAAAGTTTCAACTTCGATAGAGCAAAAACCAATAGAAGAGTCCGACAGGATGCCTTCGGCATTAGACAAGGATATAAAATACGGCAATCTCTGCCGCGTTAAATATCACCCTCTTTACTCTAAAAACCACCCGGTTGTGGTTGAGGGCAAGCTGAATAATGACAGGAAATATCCGGTCATCCTCGATACAGGAGCAACACCTGCTCTGTTTGTTAACGATATTCACATCAATGAAAACAACCTGGTGACTCAGCCGTTAAAATACAACAACAAGTCCGCCGGCTGGGGAACCTGCCTTCTTCCAGAATTGCACATAGGAGAAATAACACTGTCCAACTGGCCTTGTTACTACCGACGACAGCACGCAGAACTGCAGCTATTTGGATTGCCTCTCGCCAAAGACAAAGCAATCATTGTAGGACTGCCAACCCTACAGGAATTTAAGTATATTGCCTTCGACGGGATAAAAAAGGAGGTTGAGTTCTCACCTAAAAAGGTGTTTGAAGTCAAAGAGCCGCAGCTTTGGGCGAAATATCCATTAACAATTGAAGAGTTCCTGGGCGGCAATGCATATTTGTTTGTAAAGATTCCTATTGCCGGCGAGGAGATTGAACTACAGCTTGATACCGGCAGCGGAAATGGGCTGTCCATCCCGAAAGAGCTGTGGGAGCGGATGCGACAGAAAATTCAGCATGCAAAACTTAGGCAGAGAAGAGAACTATACCCATATATCAGCTCGCTGGAATGCGAAAAGACTATTATCCCGAAACTTGACGTCGGGAACAGAACGATTAAAAATGCGAAAGTTTCAATTTTCCCGGATGACAGCCCGCTTTTGGAAAACTGTGAGGGATTGATTGGAATGCAGTATTTTCGCGATACCGTAATGGTTCTCGACTTTGAGCGGAATCTAATGTGGGTGAAGTCCCCTCAAAGCCATCAGCAAATAACCTCTACAAGTCTATAAACTTCACCCGATAACACACCATACTTCGGCAACCACTTAATACAATTTTACCGAAGCTGTCTTAACAACACAGTCTTCCAATATATAAGCCCCTTACTTAAACTAACTCGATGGACTACGGGCTCCACCACCGCCGCCTCCGCCACCGGCTCCAGCAGCAACCCCCGCGGCACTTCCACCTCCGATGAGACCGGCGGTCATCGGGCTAACTCCCATTATCATAGGCCCAGCCGCAATTTTCATAGCTCCAATACCAGCAACATTAGTCGCCAGCGCACCACTTACCGTTCCTACCTTACCAACCGAAGCTAATATACCACGGCTTTGCATAGCAACTGTGCGGGCTGTAGGTATGCAAACTGTCGCTACCGGATTTGGAGCACCTTCGCAGGCCGTTGCAGCGCATATATGTGCCACCTGGCCAGCAGCCAATCCTTCATACTGGGCCCATTGAGGCAAGGGAGTCTCTTCTTTAATCTTAAGACCCTTATTTTGCAGCCCCACTTTTTGTACAAGTTTCTCAAATTCTTTGCCAAGACCACTTAAATTCACCGATGTTCCCGCCGCATCGGTCATATACGTTCCGACCTCATGACGTAGCTGTTCTTTCGAACCATTAATACTCGTAGTCGCCTCGAAGACAGATATGCTCAGATATACATCCTCGATTTCCGGGTCAAAAAGATAAACAGCGCCGATTTTGGCTTTAACATCTCCAACATTGCCTTCTGCCGCAGAGGCCTTAAAAACAAAAGGCTCCGATAAAGCCCTTACCGCTATCACGTCACCGAAAGCCTCGGTGTTCAGTTGTATCGCCGTCAAGGTAAGTTTCAGCTCACCGGTGAATAAATGCTCAAGGAACGGCATACTGAAGGACTGTTTCCATGTTTTTCCAATATTGTCTTTCGTTACCTCCTTGAGCGAACTTACACAGTGATTGTTTACCCTTTCAAGAAATCCCAAATCCTTACCTTCCCCTGACATACGGCCGGTTTTTTCATCAATTATGAATGAAAGCCCGCTGGAAGACGACTGCCGCTCGGCATCGAGATTATCCCTAAGCAAGTCAAAATCGTTTGAAGAAATAAAATACCGAACTTTATCGTCTGATAAAAACTCCTTCCTTACTGTTAATAGCGTCTCTACCTGATTCCTAAACTGCCCCTGGCCGGAATATTCCACAGAAGACAGCATTTTGTAGTGCTGCACACTCTCGTCTTCCATTGCCCAGCAAGCCCTACCAAACGATAATAACAGTAAACCTAATGCCAATATCAAAAAATAACTCTGTCTGCTCCAAAATAATTTAGTCCCGCCCATTTTTACTTCCTTTCAAATTTCTTATATATTTTCCAAAACCAAATATCTTTCTAAAACGTTACACTTTGATAACAAAGACTCATAAGACCCACTCTATACATTCGCTGTATTTTTTTTAGGGATTTGTTAGGATTTTTTAACACCGCAGGTTGTTAAAAACCCTCAACTTTCCCAGAAAACACTTTTTACCGGAAAAATTGTTGCCGACTAAATGCCTGGTTTAACAAAACCCCCATTTTTAATGATATCTGCTATATTAACTCAACTTTGACTATATCGACAATCTGAACCATATTGATTTCTTTTTTCTAAATTTTTTTGAACAGGTTACTTTCTTTCTCAAGCGCAGTTTTTTGAAGCAGAAAGCAATTCTGGATATCCCACACAGACTCTTAAATATCATCATTTTTATCGGTCGGACATCAAAAAAATAAATTGACGAAGAAGTCTGTAATCGATGGGAAAGTTCAATTATGTTTTTGAACGAAAGCGTAGTTTTTCAACTACTCGGAAAGTAAAATTGAAATCAAAACCGCCCTCAAAAAGGGCGGCTAAATGGTTAACCAGTTAATTACTCACCACTGACTAATCACCACTTACTTTAACTTCATTGGCAGGCCCTTATCACGAGCTTGGGCTATGAACGAAGTCAGCTCTTCCAGCAAAAGCTGCATCTGCTGGGTATTTTCAAGCAGATTCTCATAGAATCGACCATCGTTTACAAGTCTGCCAGCGCTGCCCTCGCCGCTATTTATTTTCTCCAAAATTAACCGCAACTGTGCCGCCGCTTTACTTAACTGTTCGCTTGTGCCGACCATAGCAGTAAAGGTTTTGGTCCCGGCAGCAGCAAATTGGCGGAACTCTTCTATCGTCGCGCTGGCTTGCTGTGACGCATCAGCCAGATTAGCCAAAGTCTGCCTAAGATTTTCTTTATTATTCGGGTCGCCAACGATGCCATTGGTGTTGCTTATAAGAGTTTTTAAGCCCTCAAGCAGCTCATCCAGTTTTTTCTGGCTTTCTGCCGGAAAAAACTCGCTGGTTACACTGGTCGAACCCTGTAGTACACTGCCCCGGACCAAAAAAGGCCCCGTCGGCTCGTTGACATCAAAACGAGTAAGATTTAATTCGATATAACTGCTGCCTAAACCCCGCGTCATCAGTTTTACTTCAACATCTTCAGGAATGTCGGTGTATCTCTTGTTAATACTGAGACAAACCTGAGTCTGATGATAAAACTTGCCGGTGTTCAGGTCTCTCATAGCCTTGGGTGGCTTGACCTCAGTAACCCTGCCGATTTGATAGCCACAAAATCGCAC
>CAZKYA010000148.1:0-5796 GCA_964556725.1 uncultured Pirellulales bacterium | reverse complement strand
GGATAAGCTACGCAACCAGCGACGATAAAATTCGGCAGGGGGTTGAAATTTTACGCAGATTAGCGCAATGAAATTAAATACTCAAACTGACCGCTTTTACTGACGCAATCTCTTGTAAAAGACTGTAATGGGGGGTGCCGAGCCGGAAATTCCTTTCAATTCATCCAATTAAATTGGAGTATTGCTAAATAGGGAGCTTGAGGGTAAAATCCTCAATATGAAGGACACTCTTCGAATATCAACGGTTGTTTTGTTGTGCCTGTTGCTATTTCAAGCTTCGCTTGGGGTATATGAGTCGAACAATGCCTCTACAGAGATGCCGACTGCAAAAGCAGCAGTGATAATCTGCAAGGGGCTGATTGACGATGGGCTTTACAAGTCCATCAGGCGCAGAACCCAGATGGCACTTGATAAGGGAGCTGATTACCTGATATACGAAATAGGCACGTATGGGGGACTTTTAGAGTCTGGTGATGATATCGCCAAGTATTTCATCCTTGATGTTGGCAAGAAGGCCCACACGGTTGCGTATATAACGACCGAGGCGATATCGGCGGGGGCAATGATAAGTGTTTCCTGCAAGGATATCATAATGCTGGAGAATACAACGATAGGGGACTGTGCTCCCGTAGCGCTCGGCGGCAAACTGGAGGGTATCGAGCGGGAAAAGGTTGAGAGCTTTACTCGGGCGGCATTTATGCGGGCGGCGGAGGCAAACGGCTATCCTGAGGCACTTCTTAAAGCAATGGTAACGATGCAGATTGAAGTCTATAGAATAAAGAATCTTGAGACAAAAGAGTATGAGTTTTTTGAGGGTTTGCGGCTGCCTAAGGACGCAAACGAATACGATTTGGAAAATAAAGAACTGATTGTTACCAGCGAAGAACTGCTAACACTTACTGCCTCCGATGCCGTTGAATACGGGATAGCGAGGGCACAGGTTAAAGATTTGGCAGGTGTTCTTGAGTTTCTGGGCGAGCGAGATGGCGTAACGTTTGCCGGTGAGCCAATGGTGCTGGAGACACTGTGGTCGGAAGAAATGGTTCGCTGGCTGAACTCACCGGCGGTAATGGCAGTGCTTGTTATGATAGCACTTTTAGGGGTCTATATTGAGTTTAATGCCCCCGGTGTTGGTCTGCCTGGCTTGGTTGCGGTTATATGCTTTGTAATCATAATCGGCAGTAAATATCTGCACGGAATGGCGAACTGGGTTGAGGTAGCATTATTTGTCATAGGCATACTATTATTGATGATTGAAATCTTTGTTCTGCCAGGTTTTGGTATCGCAGGTTTTGCAGGGATATTATGCATACTGGCGGGTTTGTTTGGTATGTTAGTCAGAAATCCGCCGGATAAGCTACCCTGGCCACAGGATGTCACTGCCTGGAGTGATTTTACCTGGGGCGTTGTGGGTCTGGCATCGGGATTTTTAGGATTTGTTGTTCTGGCGTGGCTGCTGACGAAATACCTGCCTAAATTTCAGTTCTTAAGCGGGCTTATACTTGTTCCAACGGCTGCGAAGAAGGGCAGTGAATTTGAAGCTAGTATGACTGCTCCACCCGAGAGTAAGACTGCGATTGTGAACGTAGGCGACGTTGGCGAGGTAGTATCAATACTGCGGCCTACAGGAAAGGCAAAATTTGGTGATGTGATAGTTGATGTGGTTGCCGAAGGTGATTTTCTTGACAAAGGCACCAAGATTGAGATAATTGAGATTCGTGGCAATAGAGTTGTTGTCAAGGCAAAGGAAAAAGACATAGATTAACACTGATTAAATAAAAGGAAATATAAATGGGCTGGTGGCTGGCATTTGCTATTTTTCTATATCTTGCCTGTGCGGCTTTGATAATAGCCGAAGTTTTTGTGCCGAGCGGAGGTTTGATAAGCATTTGTGCTCTGGTGTGCTTGATAGGGGGGGTTGGGATATTCTTTCATCACAGCACTACTGCCGGCATGATAGGCATAGGTGTTGCACTTGTAATGATACCATCGGTTTTGATTATTACTTACAAGGTATTTCCTAAAACGAGATTCGGTAAAAGTGTGATGCTGACACCTCCTGAAAGGCCGCAGGGCGATGCAGTTCCCGATACGCCTGAATTGAAAAACATGCTTGGCGCTGTTGGTATTGTTATGACGCCACTTCGGCCGGTTGGTATGTGTGATTTCTCAGGACAGAGAATAGAATGTGTGGCTGAAAGCGGTTACGTTGATAAAGGCAAAGAGGTTAAGGTTATCCGTGTGCAGAGCACACAGCTAACAGTTCGCATAATAAAAGAAAGTTAATGAAAGGACAAAAAATGTATGGCTTAACAAATACAATCTTAGCTGCAGAAAATCCTGCAAGGGCTATTGGAGTGGCACTTGTAATTGCGCTTATTCTTGTAGTCCTTGTGATGTTTTTGCTGTTTCTAAAGTTTTTCCGGTTATGGCTCCAGGCGAAATTATCCCGAGCTGATGTGAAATTTTCCGAGCTTATCGGGATGTGGTTAAGAAAGGTAGATACGCGAATAATAGTTATTAGTAAAATAACGGCGGTCCAGGCGGGGCTGACGTTGACGACGCGGGATTTGGAGAGTCATTATCTGGCAGGGGGGCGTGTTCCGAATGTGGTTCGAGCGTTGATTGCAGCCAATCGGGCGAATATTGACCTGTCATTGCGGACGGCGACGGCGATTGATTTAGCCGGCCGAGATATCCTCGATGCAGTGCAGACGAGCGTCAATCCGAAGGTTATTGATTGTCCGGACCCCAAGAAGGGCAAGGAGAAAATCGATGCCGTTGCTCAAGATGGCATTCAGTTGAGAGCAAAAGCGCTGGTAACGGTGCGTGCAAATATTCAACGGCTTGTCGGTGGAGCGACGGAGGAAACAGTTATTGCCCGTGTTGGCGAAGGAATAGTAACGACGATTGGCAGCAGCATAACATATAAGAGTGTCCTTGAAAACCCAGACAGGATATCCAAGGCCGTTCTTGCAAAGGGATTAGATGCAGGAACGGCTTTTGAGATTTTGTCTATTGATATTGCCGACGTCGATGTGGGCGAGAATGTTGGTGCACAACTGCAGGCAGCACAGGCGGAAGCGGATATGCGAAGAGCAAAGGCAGAAGCTGAGAAACGCCGGGCAATGGCCGTTGCACGCGAGCAGGAGATGCGAGCGCTGGTCGTTGAGAACGAGGCAAGGGTACCGCTGGCTATAGCTGAGGCCTTTACCAAGGGTAATCTTGGCATTATGGATTATTACCGGATAAAAAATATAGGCGCCGATACGTCAATGCGGGAAGCCATCGCTCAACCGAAGAAAAAAGAATGAGCTTGATATTCGATACTGGATGCTCGATTGTTGGCAACTTTTGCTATCAAAGATAGGAAATATGAACGCATTTTTGGGACGATTGATTCTTGCGGCAAGAAGGGACGATTTCGAAGGCTGGATGCAAATTCTGGTTTTCATTGCAATGGTAGTTGTCTATTCGTTGAGCGGTATTCTTAAAGCGAAAATGAAAAAGGCCGAGCCGCAAAAGGCGAAGGAAGAACCAATGCGACCTCGTCCTGCCAGTCCTGTGTCGCAGCCGCAACGTCGAAAAATTACTCGTCTTCAACCTGCTGTTGATAAGATAGCTGCTAAAGCCGAAAGACCTGTCCGTTTTCCCTCTACAGAACCGCCGTCAAAATCAAGATTGTATGTATCAATTCCACAACCTCATCTCGACATTTTGGAATCTCCAAAAAGTGAAGTCGAGATACAGAAGCTGCCGGAGTTTATTGGTAAAGCTATCAGTGAGCCGGAGGGTAAGCTGGTTAGTCCTGCGGTTCCGGCAGGAAAGTATTTAGATGAAATTTTTTTGGATTACGCCGACCCTGATGAATTAAAAAGGGCGATTCTTCATTATGAAATCTTAGGCAAGCCCTTATCATTGCGTATACCAGATGATAAAATTGTTTGATTTCAAATAAATCTTTGAATTTCTCGAAAACATAATCCTTAAAAATCAAACCATAAACAACGTCCTATAATATATGTTATGTTTCATTCAGGTCTTTTTTAGGTCAAGAGGCGTATTTTCGTGATTTTGGGGTTTTGAGGAGATTTTTCACAGCTTATGAAAAAATAGGCGGTTCTGTGTTTATGGCCTGATTAGCTGTATCTACGATGTTGTCCCACATTAAATCAACTCTATCTAAAAGACCTAAATTTTGAAGAACTATCGAAATGTTGGAAGTTGCATGCGTATGGGTCAAATTATTCTCCAAAAAACGGTCGAGGTTCATAAGTGACGAAGCAAACTTTACCTTATCACAATAAAGCAACGCAACTTTATAGTGCAACTCGAGAGTATCATTATCAAGCTGATGGTCAGAATAGATGAGCTGGTCCAGTGCCTGCTGTTTTTGATTTATTTCGAATAGACAGACAGCAAGTTTGCTTTTAGCCCGGTGATAAGCAGGATTTATCTCTAAAGCGGCTTTAAATGACATAATTGCCTCTGCAAACTTTCCAATATACATCATTAAAATCCCGAGGCGATAGTGTAAATCCGGATTTTGTGGATGATGAGCAATTTGACGCTGATGAGCTGCGATGACGGCATTGATTAGATTGGTATTGTCGTTTTCACCGCAAGCGAACGAATTCTGCTCAAAGCCGGCCATAAATTGCAAAATAGCTGTCTCAGCAAACAACAACGAACTATTCGGCTGGATTGCCGCAGCCAGCGATAGTGTTACTAAGGCGTCAGGGTTGCTGCCAGCTAATTTCTGGGCAATGGCCAGGCCTATATAGGCATCAACTATTTTGTCATTTATCTCGACAGCTTTATTGAATTGTTGTGCAGCGAGCTGCTCAGCATGCATCTGCAGGTATTGTGTCCCGAGCTTTATAGTTGCTTCCAGAAAATCAGGACAGATACGAATGGCCTGTTCATATTGCGATACGGCCTCAGCAGTGGCTCCCAACATACCGAGAATATCGGCGCGCCTGACGAGCATGTCGGCACTTTCGGGTTGGTCCTGCGATAAGTCCTCAAGCTGCTGGAGTGCCTCCTGAAGCTGCCCATCGGCGATGAGCTGGTCCAGATAATCGTCTTGAGTGTGGAAATTGTCCGGGTGTATTAAAATCGCTGTGTTAAATGCTTCGGTAGCTTTTGTATATTGGGCGCACGTAATATATAAATGGCCGAGCGTGACGAGTGTTGATATATCGTCAGGATATTCATTTTTCAGCATTTCATATTGCTGGATAGTTTTTTCCAGCTGGCCGTTTTTGAAATAAATGGCAGCGAGTCGCTGTGCAGGAAGCTGCAAATAGCTCTTAAACTTTAGACAATCCTGGTAAAATTCGATGGCCTGTGCTTCCTTGCCGAGCCGTTCGTAACAATAACCGAGGGCGTAAAGTGCCATTGTGTTGTTAGGATGTCGCATATAAACTGAGTTTAGCTCTTCGATTGCCTCGTGCAGGAGGTTTTTGTGCAGACAAACCGCTGCTGCCGCCAATCGGCCGTATATGCAGGATGAATTTTCAAAAAGATACAGGCGAAGCTGCTCGGTGGCAGCTTCGATTTTCATATCGCCCATCAGGTCAATGATTTTATTTAGCGGCTGACACCACATAGAATCGCTGTTATGCTTTGGGATTCTGGCAGTGTTTAACCAGTGCCATATCAAATCGGCGGTGTCGATAGTTATCGCCCTGCCGAGTATTTCAAAAAGTTGGCTCATAAATTCATCCCTCGCCCCTCATAAATCGTCGCTCGCATTCCGTTGTTGAGAAACGAATTACTTTTTTCTAAAGGTAA
>CAZKYA010000147.1:0-5844 GCA_964556725.1 uncultured Pirellulales bacterium | reverse complement strand
CTTAGATAGTGCTCGGCAAATTCCGAAAAGTCATAAAAATCAACTATATCATCGCAATTGAGGTCTGTCACGGTCGGCATCGGCTCTCCCAGCGGCATCCAGTTGATATATTCCTCGATATTGGTATAGCCATCGTCGTCGCGGTCGTCGCTGGAATCGTTCAGGTCGCAGGGGTCAAGACAAAGTGCGAATTCCCACTCATCCGGCATACCATCGTGGTCACTGTCATCAGGAGCCGGAAGTGAATTAAGTGTTGGCCAGGCGCCTTCAGGCTGGTCGTCAGTAGTAGCTATTGAATGACCAGTTTTGTTGATTACGTCCTGAACGATACGGGCATCTACAATATCACGAGTCGGAAAACTTGCACCAGCCGATGCGAGCACATCGATTTTAGCCTGGGCCGGTGAAGTGGTCGTTACAGACTCCATTGGAATAAGATAGGAACGTGCCTTATATGCGGTTATTTCACTGGCGCTGATACCAAATAAAACTATTCTCCACGGGTCCGGGGGGACGACATCATTGTATGAATTGTCGGCAAAATAGCCGTAAGAAACAGGGCTATTCTCACGAAAACCATAACCATTGTTTGTTGACTCCGGCCCAGTGATATAAACATTGCCAATGAAATTATATCGGCTGACTTCATCGCCGCTGTCGCCATAACCGGGAGCGGTTTTCAGCCAGTTATAAACTACATTGTTGCGAAAATCAAAATGCAGGCCTTCAGGGTCAGAGCTCCCGGATGTATAATTTCCCGGCCTTGGATTTCGGCTGTAATTGTGTGCATAAAGATTATGATGATACGTTTTTTCCTGTCCGTATTCACCGCGTACGAGAGAACCATAGCTGTGATTTTCATTAGTCACAGCCTCGCTCATAATGCACCATTGAACAGTAACGTTGTCAGAATCTTCCTGGCAGGAAATTGATTCATCACGCGAATAAGAAGCACTTACGTGGTCAATGATGATATTATAGCCGTAATCAATATCGATTGCGTCACCATCGGAATTGGGCGCGCCTTCATCCACACGGATGCGAATATAGCGAATTATAATGTCATGGACATTGTTTTTTATATGAAAACGACCTTTAATGCAAATGCCGTCGCCGGGGGCGGTTTGACCGGCGATTGTTGTGTAGGATTTCGGGTACAGCATAACGCCATTCAGTTCGATTGTGCCGGATACTCTGAAAACAATCGTTCGGTTGCCCTGACTCAAAGCGTCAACGATTGAGCCGGTGCCGCTGTTATTGAGGTTGGTTACTTCATAAACAGTGCCACCGCGTCCGCCCGTCGCCAATGCACCTGAACCTTCAGCTCCGGGAAACGCTGGTACCAGAGCAAAGGCGTTAGATGCAAAATGAAATAAAAAGACCAAAAAGCTAGCCAAAAAAGTTTTTTTCATACCCAAAACCTCCCGAAAATTAACGAGTTAAATTACCCTATCATATTATGGACAGCTTGCGGTCATCAGATTTTCGCCAGCGATATTTATATAATCAATATTCGCAGTTGAATTACTTGTTACGCCTTCAAGCCTGATGTAATTTATTCCGGTAGCCAAACTTACGTCAACAGATACCGTGCTCCATGTTGTAAAAGCGCCAGTTGGCGGGAATGTAATGCTCGGAATTGCTGTCGAGCCGTTTACAACAAGCTTTCCCGGCCTGTCGTCTGTTGTGGCATATCGCCAGGTCAAAGTATATGTGCCGCCTGTGGTATATTGCCCGAATCCGTCCGCAGCAAACGCACCGGTTCTCACATAAAAAAACAGGATGGACAAAAACAACAACCCTTTTTTCATTGTTTAGCTCTTAATAAGAGTACGTTACAATAAGCGCAGGCCAATATGCCTCACCACTTGTATGGTCATGCGTTGCAAAATTCATTAAAGCGGAGCCATTATGTAAAACAAACTGCACAATCCCGTCCGTGTCGGCCTGCAAATAGGGAAGTACATCTATGGTAAATTGCTGGCCTGCAGTGCCGTTTGTAAAATTAATAGTTCCTATATACGTGGTAGAATTCGAATCCAGAGCGGATAAAGACGTCGTCAGATTACCGGGCGCGTTGTTCCAAGTAAGATTTCTGTCATGCCAGTTGATGTTCGTAGTGCAGTCATCATTAACAGCCGAGACGTCAAAGTGACAGGAACCGGACCTTGCTCCCGCCAGGGTAACTCTCAGAGTAGCCCCGGATATGTGCTCGATATCCAGAACGGCAGTATCAAATTTTATCCAGGATTTATTCCCGTTGCTGCCAGCATAAACCGTGAGTTTGCTTGCATCGTGCATGTTTTTGTCCGCATTTCCGCCTCCTTCCGTCTTACAGCTTTGGTCCGCGTAATTCACAACTGTGGCGGGCCTTTCGTCAATCAGCCAGTGGGACGCAAACAATGCAAACTCGTTGGCATCGACTCTCCCGTTTGCATAATAGTCGGCGTTTCCAATATTGTCCTCCGCCAGCCAGTAATCAATGAAAGCAGCAAAGTCCCTGATGTCCACAAAATGGTCGAGATCAAAGTCGCCGTATTGTCTCAGCGCCCAATGAGGAACTGGATCAACGCCATCGGCGCCGGCGCCGTATTGGACAATCTCAGGAACTAAATACACATTATCAAGAGTATAGGAATACGGAGGCGTAAAGACCGTATCAGTGCCATACTGCAGCGAACCTGTGCATCTATAGAACTTATTCTCTAATGTCTTCAACAAACCGCCGTCCCTTACATCGATGGGGTCCTCTACAGTGTTGTAGTAATTGTTCTCGCTAAGCATCTGCGAGCCTTCGCGGCCGTTTGAGCAATAGTCGTTGCCGGTGCAGCTGAAATAATTATTATACATATGGACGGTGCAGTAACTGCCCGACGGCATTCGCTGGTCGCAGTTCTCCGCCCACCAGTTGTGGTGGAGAGTGGTATGCGGATTTGCTGTGTCATCATTGCCCGTTATCATTACATAACGATGGTCGGCATCCGGGTCTGTGTAGTAGAATTTGCACCATGACACCGTGACATAGTCCGACGTTCTAGTAATATCGCAACAGCCGTCAGCACAGTCGAAGATGGTACAGTGAGTTATGAATATATTCGTTGCCGCCCAGCAGGTTATGCCATCGCCCCTGCCGATGCCGGTCGAGTACTCAGCGGTGGCAGGGTTAGTGATGCTCAAATTCCGGATGATCACGTTGTGGGTGCCGCCGGCTCCAAGGTCGAGGGTGCCGGTAAGGATGACGCCGGGTACGCCTTGGATGGTCTTGTTGGAGTGAATATAGACCGCACCGCCGCCATCACCGACGCCGCCGGTTATAGTGAAACTCGAGGCGATGGTGATAATATACGGAGTATCGCCTGAATTAGTACAATACTGGATAAGCTCCGCGGGCGTCGTGACGGTCACCTCCATTCCTTCTGCGCCGCCTGTAGTGCCGCCGTTCTGACTTGCCCAGCCGTCTGCTTCTTCTATTGCGAAGGCATTAGATGTAAGGCACAAACATAAAACTGCGGTAAGTCCGACAAAAAAAGATATTCTTCTCATTACTCTTAAACTACCAAAAACTTATTTTATTATGGACAGCTTGCGGTCATTAATTTTGGTCCTGTTACGTTGATATAGTCGATATTTGCAAGACCTCCACTGTTTAATGCTTCCAGACGTATGGTTTTTACACCTTCGATTAAATATACACCATTGGTCGATGTCGTGGTCCATGTCGTCCAGGCGCCTGTAGGTGGAAAGTCTATGCTTGATATGACTTCTGAATCGTTTATAAGCAATCTTGCGGACCGGGTATCTGTTGAACCGTGCGCATACCTCCAGGTAAAGGTATAAGTGCCTTCTGTAAGTATGTTAATGGTCCAGTCGATACCGTATCCACTGCCGTTTTCTGTATTTGCATAACCCGTACCGGTATAACCGGAATGTTCGTTTTCAACGGCACCATCCACACCGCAGAACCCAGGAGTATCTTCCTGAATAGTAAGGTCTGAAGTTCCGGCGCTCGGCATTGCGGATTTTTCACTGGAATATCTGGATTCATTTGAACCCGTGTCTACGGCGGTAACGACATAGTAATACGCTGTTTCGTTGACAACATTACTATCTGTATAATTTGAGCTGCTCAAAAGCGAATCGTTGAGTTTGCTATATCCGCTGTCGGATGTTGTCGAACGATAAACATTATAGCCTGCCAAGTCAGTTTCAGAGTTGTCGTCCCAGTCGAGTGAAACTGTCGCATTGCCTGCGGTGGCAGATAAGCCTGTTGGTGCTGCCGGGGGTGTAGTATCAGGCGGTATATACAACCAATTTTCGGCAAAGAGGGAAAATTCATAGAAATTGACCTCGCAATCGCCGTCGTAATCGGCATCAGCGATTTGGTTACAATCGTTGACCTGCCAGTATTCGGCAAACTGTGCAAAGTCGTTCATATCTACAAAACCGCTGATGTCAAAGTCGCCGTAGAACGTGAAGTACCAATGAGGGGGATACCCATCTTTACCGTCAGCGCCAGCGCCATATCGAACGATACCCGGAACGAGGTTGGTGTCCTCAAGAGTATATGAGTAAGGCGGCGTAAAGACCGTATCGTTGCCGTCAATAAGAACTATACCCGAATCATACGTATCGTTCCATGTGACATTATCAAGAATGTTGCCAGAGGCATAGAGCAGACCGGGGTCACCGCCTGCCGATGTGATATATCGTTCCCAGGGATTTTGAACTTCATTAAAATAGTTATTTTCCACCAGGCATTCGGCGTAAAGTCGGGTGCGTATACAATAGAAACGATTTCCGGCGCTATCGTAATAATTATTATAGCAGTGTGCCCGGCCATAACGTACCGAAGGCATCCTCTGGTCACAACCACTGCTCCACCAGTTATGATGGAAAGTGACGTGGAGTTTGCCCATATCGCTAGTTTCATCGTCATCATTTCCTATAAGATTCGGGTTGCGATGTTCAGTCTGGTTGACAAAGTAGAACTTACACCATGAAACAGTGACATAGTCGGAGCCTCTGGTTATATCGACACAACCGTCGGCGCAATCATAAAAGGTGCATTTCGTAATGAAAACATTTGTTATATTTTTCTTTACTGCAATGGCATCACCTTCGCCGCCAGTTGCATTTGTGAAGTTTAGCCTTTCGATAATTACGTTCCCACCGTCGTCATTAAAGTCGAGTTGTCCGAGGATTGTTGCGCCCGGTCCTACACCTCTGATAGTTTTGTTTGGCCTGATATCGACCTTTCCACCGACAAGAGTTAAGTCAATTGTTCCTATAACCTGGACAATATAAGCTTTGGTAGAAGTGACATAAGTTTTAAATTCAGCAGCGGTAGTAGGAGTAACAATTGTTCCTCCTGCTCCGCCCGTTGCGTATTGCCCAAAGCCATCTGCTGCAAAAGCAATAGATGATAAAGTGGAAAATGCGCATACGGTTACAATCGTCACTACAAATTTTCTTTTCATTTTTATGACCTCCAAAATAAGAAACATTGCTGTATAATCTTTTTCCTAAGTCTAAATAAGTTTTTTAATCGTTTGCTTATATTATATCATACAAATTGTTTGATTTTATTTGTTTTGATAGTTTTGCGCAATTTCATTTTATGTTTTTCGTGAATTTAAAAAGTTTTTGGTAATTTTTTTATGCTTTTTATTTGTAATTTACACTTTTTGTCTATAACTTATGGGCAGGATGCAATTAAAGGGGCCGTTCCTGTCACCATCCTGTAATCGATTTATAATACCATCGCCACCCGCTGCGACTGCAGCATTTTAACCAAAACCGTCAGCAGCAAAAACTAATCCGGCTTTGACCACAGCCAGTCATCAA
>CAZKYA010000146.1:0-5861 GCA_964556725.1 uncultured Pirellulales bacterium | reverse complement strand
TCGTTTTTTAATTGGTTATTGAAGGGTATGTCATAAATCTGGGTTTGCAAACAAACATAAATAGTAAATTTATCAGGTTTGGAGAAAATTTGGCAAAGGAAGCAGTTACACTGTCTGGCCAGGAAGAAAAGCTGTTAGAAGATACAGTCGTAAAGATATTTCGCTGTTCCAAAGTGGTCAAAGGTGGCCGCAGGTTTAGCTTTGCGGCTTTAGTTGTAGTTGGTGACCGTGCAGGCACAGTAGGTATTGGGTATGGTAAGGCAAATGAAGTACCGATGGCAGTTGAGAAAGGCATTAAGGATGCCAAAAAATCGCTGCACAAGATAGTTTTAGACGGCCGAACAATTCCGCACCAAATCAATGGTAAGTACAGTGCTACAGATATAGTGTTGGTTCCAGCCAGCCCAGGTACAGGGGTTATCGCTGGCTCGAGCGCACGGGCAGTTCTCGAATATGCCGGCGTTCAGGACGTTCTTACAAAGGTTTATGGAAGCACCTCTGCTAAAAATGTTGTAAAAGCCACTATGAATGGGTTGTTGAAATTGCGCAGTAAGGAAATGGTTGAGTCTATGCGTGGAATAACAATTAGCGATTAACAGGCAGGTGATGGAGATGTTGAATTATGAAATAACTTCCGTCGCAGGTAAACACAAAGATCGCAGACGTGTTGGCAGAGGTACTGGCACCGGCCACGGCAAAACCTGTGGCCGAGGACATAAAGGGAGTCGCAGCAGGTCTGGCGCAACATTACGGTCTCTATATGAAGGAGGCCAGATGCCCTTGTTTCGCCGTCTTCCCAAGCGCGGATTTAATAATTACAGGTTCCAAACAAACTTCGAAATTGTTAATGTGTCACAGCTGGAGAGATTCGACGATGACGCCGATGTTGGTGTGCAGCAACTATCCAATGCCGGACTGATTGATAGCTGCACAAGTAAAGTCAAGATACTTGGTGATGGCGAGCTGACAAAAAAGTTACAGGTAACGGCTCATAAATTCAGTAAGACCGCCGAGCAGAAAATTGTGGATTGTGGTGGCTTAGCAAAAGTGATAAAATAAAGAGTTTTATCTTTATAGTGTGAAGAACTATCAGGAAATATAGAGATGCTTGGAACAATATTTAACATATTCAGAATCCAGGATCTGCGTAACAAGATTCTTTTTACCTTGGTGCTGCTGATAATATACAGGGTCGGTTTCCATATCCCTGTCCCCGGCTTTGACCAATCAAAGATAACTGAAATAGCCGAAACAAGAGACACCGAGAGCAGTTTGGCCAGGGCCGCTGAATATATGCAGATGTTTACCGGTGGAACATTGCAGCAAAGCAGCTTGTTTGGCCTGGGGATTATGCCTTATATTACAGCATCGATTATTCTTATGCTGCTCGGTGAGGTTGTTCCCGCTTTGAAAAAATTGCGCCAGGAAGGACAAACCGGCTACAAAAAAATACAGGAGTACACACGCTATTTGACAGTAGGGGTATGCATTATTCAGTCGTTAATGTTTATGAAACTATTGGGGGGGCAGGGATTGACTTATGCGGGTATGTACCATCAGGCCCTTATAATGGGAGTTATCGGAATGACAGCCGGCACAATCTTTTTGATGTGGCTCGGCGAGCAGATAGATGAATACGGGATAGGCAATGGTATCAGTTTGATAATTATGGCCGGCATTATAGCTCGAACGCCTTGGGCGGTGATGGAGGTTTGGCAAAATGCGGATATTACCGTGGCACCATCGCCTGACAAATATGGCCCGGCTAAAATATTGTTTCTGATAGCAGCGTTTGTATTCGTCATTGCTGGCGCCATACTAATAACGCAAGGTCAGCGCCGAATACCGATTCAGCAGGCCAAACAAATGCGGGGACGAAGGCTCTATGGGGGACAGAGACATTATTTGCCGCTTCGCGTCAATCACGGTGGAGTGATGCCGATAATCTTCGCATCGAGCTTTATGATGTTTCCGCCGATTATAATTGACCAGCTGGCAAGCAGGTTTCAATCAGGAGTTCTTGATGCTCTTAAAGAGGCTTTCGCTTACCATTCTTATACCTACAATGTCTTATATATGCTGCTGATAGTTTTATTCGCTTATTTTTGGGTAACGGTGCAGTTTCAGCCAAAAGAGATGGCCAAAAACTTGAGGGATTCAGGGGCTTTTATCCCCGGGCTTCGGCCAGGACGTAGAACCGCTGAATATCTGGAAACGGTGATGACAAGGATTACTTATTTTGGTGCCGCATTCTTGGCCATAATTGCTATTGTGCCGTCTCTGGTTTCAGTATTATTGGGAATTGATTGGCGTGTAGCAACGTATTTGGGCGGAACAAGTTTATTGATAGTTGTCAGTGTCTCGCTGGACCTGGTGCAGAAAATCGAGGCCAATCTCTTGATGCGCAGCTACGAGGGCTTCAGTCAAACAGGCAGGATAAAAGGAGCTTATACATGAGAATAATGTTGCTGGGTGCCCCGGGTGCGGGCAAAGGAACCCAGTGTAAGCGCATTGTTGCCCAGTATGGTTTGCTCCATTTATCCAGTGGAGATATCTTAAGACAACACAGGGCTGAAGGAACGGAACTGGGAAAAAAGGCCGGCAGTTTTATGGATTCAGGTGTACTTGTGCCGGATGAAATTATAGTTGAGATGATGATTGATGCGATAAAGAAAGCTCCTCTTGCCGGTTTTGTGCTTGATGGTTTCCCGAGAACCGTTAATCAGGCGGTCGAGCTTGATAAGTCATTGGCTCTGGCTAATCAGGAAATAGATGCTGTTTTGAACCTGAAAATAGATGACCGGATAGTTGCCAGGAGAATGACCGGCAGAAGAAGCTGTCCTCAATGTGGAGCGGTTTACCACGTTGAAAACTTAAAGCCGAAGGTTGAAGGCGTATGTGATAATGATGGCACCCGGCTCATTCAGCGGCCTGATGATGCTCCTATTGTGGTGGCAAATCGTCTTAAAACCTACCACAAGCAGACAAAGCCGGTGTTGGATTACTATAAAAATAATCCCGGCTCGCCGAGAGTTTATAACATCAATGCCGATAAAAACGCCGACGAGGTTAGTGCCTTAATATTTGAAAAGTTGGATGCCCTTGTCAAAACATAAAGTTATTAGATATGAAATTAAATGGCTATAACACTTCGCAGCCGAAGAGAAATTGAGTTAATACGCAAAGCAGGTGCTGTTGTAGCTGATGTTCTCTCAAAACTGCAAGAGATTGCTGAGCCAGGAGTAACTACCGGCTGGCTGGATGCTGTGGCCTCGCAAATGACCGCCGATGCCGGAGCACAGGCACTATTTAAAGGTGTTCGCAGCCAGGTAGCTCAAATCCCGTTTCCGGGTGCAATTTGCGCCTCCATAAATGAGCAGGTCGTTCACGGGATTCCTTCTGATGATGTTAAGCTCAAGGCCGGCGACATACTGAGCATTGATTATGGTGCCAGACTGGATGGCTATTGTGGAGATGCTGCTGTTACGATTGCTATAGGGGAGATTTCTGAGGACAAACGCAGACTTCTCGACGTGACAAAGCACGTTCTTGATATAGCAATAGACAAGGCCAGGCCGGGTGTTAAATGGAGCCAGATAGCCGCACAGATGCAGGATTACGCTGAATCAGCTGGCTTTTCTGTAGTCAAAGATTTTGTTGGCCACGGCATCGGCAAAAAAATGCACGAAGAGCCGAGAGTGCCCAATTTTGTCAGCGATGAGTTGCTCTCCGATGATATTGTCTTAACCGAAGGAATGGTTTTGGCGGTTGAGCCGATGATTAATGCCGGCACCAGTGCCGTGAGGACATTAAATAATGGCTGGACAGTGGTTACAAAAGATGGTAAGTGGTCGGCTCATTTTGAGCATACAATTGCAATTGTGGAAAATGGTTGTGAGGTGCTAACTGTAAAGTAAACGCTTATGGCAAAGAAAGACACAATAAGATTACAAGCTAAGGTAATCGATGCTTTGCCGAACGCAATGTTTAATGTGGAGTTGGAAAACGGCCACAGGATTTTGGCGCATGTTTCAGGCAAAATGCGCATGAATTTTATTCGGATTTTGCCGGGCGATACGGTCACAATTGAAATGTCACCGTATGATTTGAATAAAGGCCGTATAATACTCAGGCATTAGGCCACAGCTGTTAAAGCAGGTGGTAGAGGATGAAAGTTAGAAGTTCTGTAAAACGTATATGTGAAAATTGCAAGATTGTTCGTCGCAAGGGCGTTGTACGCGTGATTTGCACAAACCCGCGACACAAACAACGTCAGGGTTAATTGTATGTTATTTTCATTATTTGAGCGATAATGAGGAGCTGATATGCCTCGTGTAGTTGGTGTTGATATTCCTAACGATAAGTCAATATGGATTTCGTTGACTTATATTGCTGGTATAGGCAGATATACTTCAGAACAGATTTTGAAGGAGGCAAGAGTCGAGAAAAGTGCAAAGGCCGGCAAACTCAGCGAAGATGAGCTTAGCCGGATAACTCAGATTATTGACCGCAATTACATCGTGGGAGGACAACTTCGCAGACAGGTGGCTCAAAATATCGCTCGTCTGCGCGATATAAACTGTTACAGGGGCATTCGTCACAGAAAAGGGTTACCTGTTCGGGGACAGTCTACTCGAAGTAATGCCCGCACCCGCAAAGGCCCGAGAAAAACAGTCGCAGGCAAAAAGGGCGTAAAGGAAAAACGCTAAAAAATAAGTAAGTTTTTTGAAAATAAGTTTGTACTGTGTTGAAACAGGCCATGCAAAATGATTAGTGTTATACACAATACGATATACATGATACGAGAAAAATAATGGCAAAAAGTGCAAAACGAAAAGTTAGAAAAAATATCGCCAGGGCTATTGTTCATATAAAAGCGACATTCAACAATACCTTGATTACGGTTACTGACCCGGACGGCAATACGATTTGCTCGAGTTCAGCGGGTTGCATTGGATTCAAGGGCTCACGCAAAAGCACGCCTTTTGCTGCTCAGCAGGCTGCTCAGCGTGCCGCCAATGCCGCCTTGCGTAATGGCGTGCGAGAGGTTGAAATCAAGGTTAAAGGCCCGGGTTCGGGCCGTGAATCTGCTATCTCAGCCCTGCAACAGGTTGGATTACGTATCGCTTCGATAGAGGATGTCACTCCTCTGCCTCACAATGGTTGTAGGCCGCCGAAGCGAAGAAGAGTCTAAAACAAAAACTTTTTTGGAGAGAAGTAGAAAGATGGGACGTTATCTTGGTCCATCTTGTAGGCAGTGCCGTCGTGAAGCGATGAAGCTTATGCTAAAGGGAATCAGGTGCGAGACGGCTAAGTGTCCAATAGAAAAAAAACAGCGTAACCTTGCCCCAGGTATGCACGGATGGCACAGAGGCAGAGCAAGCGAATATGCTGTTCGGCTGCGTGAGAAGCAGAAAGTCAAGAGATACTATGGGGTTCTGGAACAGCAGTTTATGAGGTATTTCCACAAAGCCGAGCGGATAAGGGGTAATACAGGTGAGAACCTGCTGCAATTGCTGGAGAGACGTTTGGATAATGTTGTATATAAGCTGAATTTTGCGTCCTCGCGCAAAGCCGCAAGACAGCTGATTATTCACGGCCATATTTATGTGAACGGCCGCAAAGTTGATATCGGCGATTACACTACGAAAGTCGGCGACAAAATAACAGTAAAAAATTCTGATAAAAGTGTCAAAAAAGTAAAGCAGCAGTTGGAAAGTAACCCGAATTTTACCACGCAAAGTTGGTTGCAGTTAGTCCGTGAAAAACCTGAAGCGACTATTGTTGCGTTGCCTACCCGCGACGATGTCCAGATTCCTATTGAGGAGCAGTTGGTTGTGGAGTTTTGTTCAAGATAACTC
>CAZKYA010000145.1:0-5863 GCA_964556725.1 uncultured Pirellulales bacterium | reverse complement strand
AATTATAACACTCGAGACCTTCCCACCGTGTAAAAACTACAGGCAGGTAATCACTAAATCTGTCACTAAAACGCAACTCTGCACCTTCCTGGATATGAAGATCAATGTTGCTTTTCAGGTGGATTGCTCCGGTGAGCCATATTCCTGTCGGCACCAGCACTCGCCCGCCGCCTGCCTTAACGCAGGCGGCTATGGCATTGGCAAAAGCCTTGGTATTCACCGTTACACCATCCCCAACAGCCCCATAGTCGTGGATATCAATCGTTCTATCCGGGAAAGAAGGACGTGTAATTTTCGGCATTTTAAAAGGTATTTTCATTTTATCCCTCGCATTGACACATTTTTCTGACAGTGCTTGTCCAAAAGTATCCTGCTAATTTGATTTACATCCTGATTCATCAGGATTCCTCGCAGGTGCTTTAGTGCTATCGGTCTTCTTCAATATAACCAGTTTCTACCCTTGCAACAACGCTATTTTGCGTTAAGATTTTAGTTGAGGATGATGCATTACTTCCGGGAGGGAGAGTAAATCGAATCCCGCCCTCTCCGTTACATCGGATAAGCACGGTAGAAGCTCTCGAAGCTGGAGGGCGTGCAGTGTTTTTTCGATTTTCGCTGTAATTGTCGTTTCTTCCTTCGGGATTACCGCGAGCAGCATCATTGCTAAATTCATTGCGTATTTCAAAGCTGTTGTTAATCAGCGATACGTTCAAACTATAACATATTAGGAGTATAATCACTATCGAGGGATATTTTATATTCTGTTTCGTGAAGTGTCAAAATCATCCCATCAATATTCTCAAATTGGAGATTCGAGGTGCTAATCGTAATGTGTTGTCGTATGATATGATACGATTTTGCATAAGATGCAGTCTAATGGGAGCGGTGTTGCCGGCGGTACTTCTGAGGCAGCAGCCCGGTGATTTGCTTGAAGGCACGCCGCATATTGGATGTATATTGAAAGCCCGACCTCGCGGCTATCTCGTCAATAGGTAAGTCTGTCTCGACCAGCATGGCTTTGGCAACTTCAAAGTGGGCCCGCACAATCTCTTGGTGTATCGACCCGCCGAGTACTTTCTGGAACTTCAATTGCAGCGAGCGTTTGCTTATGCAGACCTGGTTGGCGACATCGTTTACCTGCAAGGGTTTATTACTGTTTTGCTTGATGTATTTCAGTGCCTGTATGATATCGGAGTCGTCAATTGCAAATACATCTGTTGAGCCGCGGGTTTCAACATGCGTTGGTTGAATGTCTATACACTGTCCATGCATAGTTTCCAGGCCTGAGATTATTTTATCAAGTAATTTGGCTGCATCGTAGCCGGCTTTTTTGAAATCAAGGGCGATACTTGACAACGGCGGGTCACAAATATTACAAATCGCCTGGTCGTTATCGACGCCGAGGATAGCAACTTTATCGGGGGTATTGAGACTGGCTTGTTTTGATGCGTTGCTCAAATGGCAGGCAAGTATATCGCAACTGGCCAGTATGGCTATTGGCCTGGGTAGTTGCTTGAGCCATTCTATCAGCTCCTGTTGTTCTGGATTTAGTGTTGTGTTTATCCATAGCTTAATAAAAGAGGTGATATCATTTGTAATCGGTATTTGCTTTTTCTTAAACACGTAAGTCTTATGCCCTGCATGGGAAAGGTAGCTGGAAAAATATTCCATTCTTTCGTAGGACCAACTTTCCTGTGTCAGGCCGAAAAATGCGAAATTTTCGTATTTCTTTTTCAGGAGGTATTCACAAGCTATCTGAGCGACCTGTTCGGAGTTGGCACTGATAAAAGGCAGGTTGGACATCTTTTGCAGTGTTGATACTGCTATTATGGGCATACCTGTCTGCAGAAGTTCTTTGGTCTCTGTGGCTGTTTGTATGCTTGCAAAAGCACCTTTGCAGCCCCTTTGCTTGAGGAACGATAACGATTGCTGTGAACTATTTGGCCAGACAATCAACTGCCAGTCCCCTTTATTCTGAATATACTCGGTAATGCCAGCCATGAGCTCCTGGGTGTTTGGATTGATATTATTATGTGCAAAGGCTATTTTAATTTTTTCTTCCATCTTAAATCGTTAGGGTCATTACTTGATTTTTTAGTTTTTTCGAGGACATAAACTATACCCGGAAAAATCGTGTGAGCGGAAGAAGTATATTATTTATAGCACGACTTGTCAAGATGATTTGGGTTAATGCTTGGGCCGACATATGTTGTCGAGAGATGGCGGATGGATAGTAGTGATTATTGACAGCACAGCAGTCTTAGGAGCCGAATTCGTTTTAGATAGCAGCGAGCATGTGTTACGATGCGTTGACAGGTACTTGCCATCTCTTACCTGCGGGTTCAGACGCGGACCTTACTGTGCCAACACTATCTTACCGGGCAACTTGCTACTTGAGGATTAGGGCCGGTTACCATCAGGTAGTCGATATTGGGCAGACCATTACTGCCTGTTGCTTCAAGAATTATGTACTTATAACCCGTGCTTATTGAACTTACGTTTTCTGATACTTCGCTCCAGTTTGTCCAGGCACCGGTGGATGGAAAGTTGATGCTCGGTACGGCTGTGGAACTATTTATAAGAAGCTTTGCAGGGCTGTCGCTCGAACCATTGGCGAATCTCCATGTAAATGTATATGTGCCGCTCGAAAGGATATTTATCATCCAAATAATGTAAGCGCCGCTTTCATTTTCTGTATTTGCATAACCATAACCGGTATATCCCGAATTCTCATTTTCAATGTTACCATTTACATTGCAGAAGCCGGTTGCGTTTTCCTGTATGTTAATGTTGATTCCTCCGCCGCTGCCGGGAACGGCACATGCTTCGACCGAATATCTGGACTCATTCAAGAGCATATCTACGGCTGTGGTGACATAGTAATACATTGTGCCGTTGGTAACCCCATTGTCGGTGTAACTGGAATTAGTCAAAAGCGAAGTGTTCAACTGGCTGTAGCTGTCACCTGAAGTTGTCGAACGATATATATTGTATCCGCTCAGGTCGCTGTCACTGTTGTCGTCCCAGTCAAGCCAAACCGTTTCATTGCCGGCTGATGCCCACAAGTCTGTCGGTATCGATGGTAACATGGAATCTGGGATTGTTTCAAGCCAGTTATCTGCCAGGGCGGAAAATTCGTAGAAATTGATTATACAATCGCCATTCAAATCCAGTTCAACGCTTTCACCACAGTCGTCCTCCAGCCAGGATTCGACAAATTCAGAAAGGTCATTCATATCTACCATTTTGCTATCTGTAAAGTCACCATAGAAACCGCTAAACCAGGGTGACAGGTATATGCCATAAATCAACTGCTGACTGATATCCGGGCCCTCCCAGGCCACCGCCAGGTTGTCATCCCCGGTGTCTTCTTTATGCAGTACCTCGATGTAATACTTTTGCCCGGCGTTAAGATAAATCGGCGAGGATTGCTGGTTGGAAGGATACTTGTCCCACTCTCGCTGGTTTGTCCAGCCGGGTACATTGGCAATCAGGGAGGCATTTGCCGGATTGCCGTCCGTGCTCAGCCATAACTCGCTATTATCATTACTGGCGACCCAGAATGTGTAGCTGCCGTCGGTCGGCGGATGCAGATACCCGCGAATGCGCGTCCCATAGGAGTTCGTCCAATTCGTCGGAGTTTCCAGGGTCGAAAACCTGTAACCTCCGGTCGGATTGTCAGGGAAGGCTGGATTTGAGGTCAGGTCGCTGACCAGGCCACCGCTTATTCCTGTCCACCGTTCGAAAAGGATAGTGCCGAAACCAGGCGGTGTAGGTGGTATATCGCTGCCGTCTGCGCCAGCGCCAAGTTGCACAATGCTTGGAACAATGATAGCGTCGTCAAGCGAGTAGGAATATGGAGGCGTGAAGACATCATCTTCGCCGGGGTAGATTATACCGGTGCAGTTTACAAAGGTGTTTCCTGATGCCCGTATCTTGCCGTCTGGGGGAATTGTTATGTTGATATAATATGGGTCGTCCACGCGATTGAAGTAGTTGTTCTCAATAAGACACTCGGCTTCTACGCCTGAACTAGCGCAGTACATATTTCCTGGGCAGTCATAATAGTTGTTATAGATGTGGACGCGGCCGAAACGGACGCGAGGCATTCTCTCATGACACAGGGTCGACCACCAGTTGTGGTGGAAAGTAACGTGAAGCTTGCCTCTGTCACCATAGGCTGTGTCGCCTGCTCCGATGAGATTTACAAAGCGATGGTCAGGGGCGGGGGGGTTTTCGTAGTAAAACTTGCACCATGAGATGGTAACATAGTCGGATGCTTCGGTTATATCTATACATCCGTCACCGCAGTCGTAGACAGTGCAGTGGGTGATAAAGACATTAGTTATCCTGTCCTTTACAGAGATACCGTCGTATGCGTCGCCGGCATAGGGATTAGTAATGTTTAGTCTTTCGATGATTATGTTGCTGGCATCATCTTGGAAGCGGAGTCTTCCTATAATCGTTGAGCTTGAGTTTATGCCTCTAATTGTTTTGTTCGAGCGAATCTCGACTGCCCCGCCGACCGAGCCAAGGTTGATGGTACCTGATACCTCAACGATATACGTTGAGTAAGATTCGACGTAGCTTTTGAACTGTGTGGCGTTGGTGGCGGTAACGGTAGCTCCGCCTGCTCCGCCGGTTACACCTTCAGCAAAACCATCTGCGGCAAAGACAGCAGGTTCTAAGCAGAATAGAAAAACTATAAATCCCAGTATGAAAGATACTTTTTTCATCTTGTTGTTGCCTTCGAAAGAACGATAAGTTGTAATCCTAAATATTCCTCCCGAACAGCATACCCTCCGCTCCTTTTTATATTATACCAGATAATGCCGGAAATTTCATCTAAAAAAACAGAGATAGAGAAAACTGTTGAAGATAATCCGAACAGATTCACGGTTTTTTTGCAAAAAAAAGCCGAAAGTTGGCGCAAAAAAATCGTTAAGGAGTGCTTCTGCTGAATATTGTATCTTCTGTCGAATTTTACGGGTCATTAGTGGATTGTAACCAATATTGTCTACATAGTTACATCAGAGTCCGAGTTCCCTCTGGATTGTATCAAACGCCGATTGTGGTAGTTCGCTGAATATTTGCCATTGTCCGCCTGTTGGCTTTAGACCTTGATATGAACAAGTCTTCTACCAGATTATTGCTATCGCCGTCTTTACCGCTGTTATGGACAACTTGCTGCTTGAGGGTCAGGCCCTGTTACCATCAGATAGTCGATGTTTGCCAAGCTGTTACTGGTTATTCCTTCGAGACGTATATCTTTTATTCCCTCTGTCAGACTTACGTCAACAGATACCGTGCTCCACGTGGTAAAAGCGCCGGTAGGCGGAAACGTGATGCTCGATATAACAGGTGAACCGTTTACAAGCAGCCTGGCACTGCGGTCGTCGGTCTTGCCGTGAGCATATCGCCAGCTGAGCGTATATGTATCAGCCGCGGCGATATCTATGCTCCAGTCAATGCCGCTACCTGTCGCATTTTCTGTATCGCAGAAACCGGAACCGGTATAACCTGCATGTTTGTTATCAACAATACCGTCAACATTGCAGAAGCCGGTGGCATGTTCCTGAAGTGTAATGCTGTTGCCATCGATGCCGGGCACAGCGCACGCTTCGACTGAGTTGCTGGACTCGTTTTCGCTGGTATCTACTGCTGTTACGACGTAGTAATACATCGTGCCGTTTGTAACACTGTTGTCGGTGTAATTGGAATTAGTCAAAAGCGAGCTGTTCAACGGACTGTAGTTGCCGCCCGAAGTTGTCGAACGATATAGGTTGTAGCCGCCCAGGTCGGACTCGTTATTGTTTGCCCAATCGAGGGCAGCCGTTGCATTGCCAGCCGAGGCCCACAGGTT
>CAZKYA010000144.1:0-5891 GCA_964556725.1 uncultured Pirellulales bacterium | reverse complement strand
TGTAAGCGAAGGGGTTTTATATTTCAGTCCAGCGAAATCTACGGCGGGCTGGCAAGCTGCTACGACTATGGGCCTCTCGGCGTAGAACTGAAAAATAACGTCAAAGCCGCCTGGTGGAAGGCGGTAGTGCAGATGCGAGATGACATCGTAGGTCTGGATTGCAGTATCCTGATGCACCCACTGGTCTGGAAGGCCTCCGGCCATACCGACCAGTTCGCCGACCTCGTTGCTGAGTGTAAAAAGTGCAATGTCCGCACCCGTGTTGACCACCTCAAGGATAAAGCCGCCGAGCAGGCCGAGGAGCACACCGAGCATATCGCTATCGATGCAGCTATGGCAAAAGCCCACGATTTGAGAAATAAGGTCTGTCCCAATTGCGGCACGGTCGGCCAGTTCACCGACCCGATGCCGTTTAAGCTGATGTTCGAGACGCAGATGGGCGCCAATGTGGACGATTCAATGACACTGTATATCCGGCCTGAAACCGCACAGGGTATCTTTGCCAACTTCGCAAATGTCCTCGATAGCACCAGAGTAAAGATACCCTTCGGCATCGCTCAGATAGGCAAAAGCTTTCGCAACGAGGTAACTACCAAGGCCTTTATCTTCAGAACACGGGAATTCGAGCAGGCCGAATTAGAATTCTTCTGCGAACCCGGCACAGACGACCAGTGGTTCGAGCACTGGAGGCAGCAGAGATTCAACTGGTACGTCAATCTGGGCCTGAACAAAGACAATCTTCGTTTCCGCGAGCACGAAGCCGATGAATTGGCTCACTACGCCAAGGCCTGCGTCGATATCGAGTATAGATTTCCCTTCGGCTCCGGCGACTGGCAGGAGCTTGAAGGCATCGCCAACCGCACCGATTACGACCTGCGGCAGCATCAGCGAGGTATGAGAACACTCAATAAATGGTTTGAAAACGAACGGGATGTAACAAAAATCGAATTAGCCGAGGAAAGCGAGGGTTACAGTAAAGGCCCGTTATCCTATTTCGATGACCAGCAGAAAAAACGATACATACCCTACGTAATTGAGCCGAGTGCCGGCATAGATAGAAGCGCCCTTGCCTTTCTTGTTGACGCCTATGATGAAGAAGAGGTGCGAGGCGAGCAGAGAAACCTTCTGCGATTTCACCCAGCCATTGCACCGATTAAGGCCGGTATCTTTCCATTGGTCAAAAAAGACGGAATGCCGGAAATAGCTCGAAACATCTACAACGATTTGAAAAAGCATTTTAATTGCTTCTATGACGAGAAAGGCGCAATCGGCAGGCGTTACCGCAGACAGGATGAAGCGGGAACACCTTTCTGCATAACCGTCGATGGCCAAACATTAGAGGACAACACCGTAACCGTCCGCGAGCGAGATTCGATGGAACAAATCAGAATATCGACCGACAAGCTTCTAAGCCACCTGCGGGAAAAACTGGATATATAGTGAACGTCCAGCGAGAAACGGTCAATGTGGGGCTTAGGGAGCACTGTTAACTGTGAATAGCAGCCGGCAAAATATATCGCTGCAACATATCCATTGGTTGATCCCATAACGTATTGTCGTTCCAGCCAGTGAATACAGCAACCATTTGCAGCTCCGGAAAGACAATAATAAATTGTCCACCTCTGCCTTGTGCGCCATATGCCGTGACCGCTCGATCACGCACGCGAAACTGTCCCAGCCACCATTGATATCCATAGTCACGATCCGGCGCTTGCTTTTTTGTTGCTTCCCGGATCCAACCTTCAGTGATAATCTGTCTTCCCTGCCAGCGACCGTCATTCAAAAAGAGGTAACCGATTTTGGCCATATCGCGTGGCCGCAACTGGAGACCTCCTCCTGTCTGAACGACGCCATTGGGATATTTCAACCAATAGTAATTCGAGACGCCGAGTGGTGCAAAAAGATATCGCTCAGCAAATTTGTCCGCCCGCAACCCCGAGACTTTATAGATGATCTCCCCCAGCGTTATGGCAATGCCGCTGCTGTAGACAAATTTTGTACCAGGCTCAGCAACTACAGATTTTTCAAGGACGTATCGAACAGTATCCTTGCTGCGATTCATACTGACATGATCATTGCGGGCGTCGGTATAGGGATACGTCCACTCGTCCCATGACAGACCTGCCGTCATAGATAGGAGATGCTTAAGGCAAATCGCGTTTTTTTCGCTATCCGCGAATATGTCGGAATATTCCGGGAAGAAGGCAGAAATTTTTTCATCGACGCCGCTAATCAGATGCTGATATATCGCGATCCCGATCAGAATGGAATTCACACTTTTCGTTGCCGAGTGCAGTTCATGCAGTGTGTCCCGCTGGTACGCTTGATACTGTCCATCACTATTCCGGCCCGGAAAATACTCCTCTACGACGAGTTTTCCGTTTTTGACGAGGAGTACGCTGTGAATGTTTTTATAAGTATTATCCTTGATCCGTTCAATCAAATCACCGATCAAATTGGCGTCGAGGTTCTCACTGCTCAAATGAGCAGTTTCCCAACCGTCATTTATCTTTTCCGGAATGGTGTACTGATAGGTCTTAACATTATTGGCAGTGGGTCGGCTTTTCTCGCAACCACTATGGACGAGTAGAATCACCGCCAACGCAAAAAACGGAAGACCATAAACTAACACCAGACTCCAAGGGAAACTGAAGGTGTAAACCGGCGTTGGTTCCAGCGCCAATTTGTTTCTCATACTTTCTTTTGATTCTGTTGCGGTCAATACTGGCATTGATACCCTTGTCGAGATGTTCCGTCAACTGAATTCCTGGTTTTCGGGAGTGTCAAGCGATTCTAGGAGTGCCGGGAACTCCCAAGTATGTGCTTTCCCAAAACCACTTTGTGGTGTATAGTATGGCAACAGGTGAAACAATATTTGCGGGAAAAGCTGGACATGTAAAATGGCTGAAGAAAAACAGCAAAAGAAAAAACTTGCCAAAATCAAGCGAACCCTCCGGTTGATTGGCCTGATATTGCTTGCGCTTCTGTTAATCACAGCATTTATCTTTCAGGCGCCGTGGAAAGTAACAACTCTGATTACTATTATCCTTATTGCCTGCACCATTCTACCCAAACCTTATCTCAAATGGTTCTGGTTATCAGCCGCTATCGTCATAATAGCGCTTATTATCTGGGTCTTTTTTCCCGAGGATAACGAAGGTTGGCGACCATATACATTTGACGAAGAACTCGTGGCCCTCGAAGCCAAATACGCAATACCGGATGAAGAAAACGCTGCGATAATCTATAACCGGTTATTAAAAAATTATGATTCGAATACATTTGAGCCGAATTTTCTGGATCCTAATCTTGAATATCTAACCCGATATGAGCCTTGGTCAGGCAGAGACTATCCTGAGCTTGCACAGTGGATTAAACAGCACGAGGACACGATAGCAAAGCTCACCGAAGCCTCAAAAATAGAAAAATGTCGATTCCCGATAGTTACCGATATGATGGCTCTTAATGAATATATGAAAATATTGGCTCCGATGCGCCATTGGGCATTTTTGCTCAGCCGTGCAGCTAATAATGACCTTGGCGAAAACCGCATCGACCAGGCTATTGAAAAGAACCTTATCATACTTCAAATGGGAAAACACCTCTGCCAGCAAACAACAATGATTGATATGTGGGTCGGGATTTCTATAGAGGCCCTTGCAACCGAACAGTTCAACAGGTTCGTTGTCACCGGCGATGTCACAGAAGCGAGTTTAAGTGTTATTGAACAAGCTCTATTTGATATTAAACACGATTGGAGCAGTGATTTCCCCAGGTTTCTTGAAGGCGAAAAGCTATTGGTTAAGAATCTTTGGGGGATGTATTATGCAATAAATCCAGAAGGCGAAGTAAGACGAAGCCCTAACCCGATGCTAATGATTAGGTCTCAATGCCGAGAAGAACTGCCACAGCTAACGTATTGGCAAAGGAAACTCGCGAAGGTCTCTATTCTGTTAGAATGGTTTTTTCTGCCTGCCTCACCCCAAAAAATCAGTAAGATTATCGATGAATCCTATGAAAAGAACTACCCAATGGCTAAGCCTAACTTCGATTGGGAAAAAGAGCCAGAAGAGTCCTCTCCAATGCTTAGATTCAACTACCGGTATTGGGTTGAGAGTATGACAAGCATGACTTTTTCCTCCTATTGCCTGATTCACGATTTATATCTTCGAACCATCGCACAGCAAAGAGGCAGCTTGCTCATAATTGCATTAAGACGCTACAAGAATGATAACAACCGCTGGCCTGAAAGTCTCAATGAGATAAAATCTCTCGCTCCAGCCGAAATTTTTATTGACCCAATAAACGGTGGTTCTTTCATTTATAAATTAACAGATGAAAATTTCACACTCTATAGTAGGGGCAAGAACAATATCAACGAAGGTGGAAAGCGTGATAGATGTGATGAAGAAAAAACAGGAGCCGATGACTGGCTAATCTGGCCTACAAAAAGATGCAAAAGCCAAAAGGAAAAAACTAATGACGAACAGCAATAAAACTTATATCTCCGAATTAAAAAATTATATAGGAAAAGAAATTACCCTTGCCGGCTGGCTATATAACAGCCGGGCAAGCGGCAAGATTCTGTTTCTAATTATCCGTGACGGCACCGGACTTTGCCAGTGTGTCGTTGAAAAAGGAAATGTCCCAGACGAGCTTTTCGAGCAGTTAAAACATCTCGGCCAGGAATCGTCACTGACTGTAACCGGCACCATCCGTGCTGACGAAAGAAGTGTCGGCGGATGCGAGCTGGCAGTAACTAATGCAGAAATCATCTCGCCTACTACCGATTACCCGATAACGCCGAAATCACACGGCACTGATTTTTTACTCAAAAACCGACATCTACACCTTCGCTCACAGCGTCAATGGTGCACCGGCAAAATCCGCCATACCGTCATTGACGCCATCCGCAGGTTCTTCAACGATAATGGTTTTATCCTAATCGATACACCTATCCTGATGTCAATGGCAGGTGAGGACCAGCAATCTCTTTTCGAGGTTGACTATTTCGGAACGCCGATGTTTCTTACCCAGACCGGCCAACTGCATCTCGAATCAGCAGCAATGGCCTTCGGGAAAGTCTATTGCTTTGGGCCGACATTTCGAGCCGAAAAAAGTAAAACCAGAAGACACCTCACCGAATTCTGGATGGTCGAACCCGAGGTCGCCTTTATCGACCTTGATGGCCTATTGGAACTTGCCGAAAGTTTTGTTTCATTTATAGCCATAGAGGCCCTGAAAAATAATAGAAACGAGCTTGAAACCCTTGGTGCCGACATCGCAGCACTCGAAAAAATCAAGCCGCCCTTCTATCGACTCACTTACACCGAGGCCGTTGACATCCTGACCGGCCAAAAAACCAAAGAATTCCTCACAAAAGAATTACAGGAGCTGCAAAATCAAAAACAGCAAATCGAAACCAAAATCAGTGAACTTGAAAAACAGCAGGCAGGCCAATTAAAACAATGGCAGAAGGATAAAATCGCCGCCGAGCTAATCGATTTGCGTTCAGACTTATCAGAGGTAGATATAAAAATTGAAAATAATCCCAGGCACGGCAAATTAGCCGCCGAATTCCAATGGGGCAAAGACCTTGGCGGCTCGGACGAAACCATTATCTCGCAAATGCACGATAAGCCCGTCTTCGTTACCCACTATCCCAAACTGGCCAAGGCCTTTTATATGAAGACCGACAGAGACAACGAAAAAGTCGTTTTGAATTTCGATTTGCTCGCCCCAGCAGGTTTTGGTGAAATCATCGGCGGCTCGGTTAGGGAAGACGACTACGACCGGCTGGTTGCGAGGATTAAAGAACAGGGCTTGAACATCGAAAATTACAACTGGTACCTGGATTTGCGAAAATACGGCTCGGTGCCGCACGGCGGCTT
>CAZKYA010000143.1:3505-5895 GCA_964556725.1 uncultured Pirellulales bacterium | reverse complement strand
GATGCAAGATTTAAGACCTTCGGCTGTGCAAGTGCCATCGCCACCTCATCGGTTTTGACCGAGATGATAAAGGGTATGTCACTCGATGAAGCTGCCAGGGTAACCAATAAGGATATCGCCGATTATCTCGGCGGCCTTCCTGAGCAGAAGATGCACTGCTCGGTTATGGGCAGAGAGGCCCTCGAAGCTGCCATTGAAAATTACCGAACCGGCGGAAAGAAAAAACACGAGCTCGAAGGAAACGTCGTCTGCACCTGTTTCGGCGTAACCGATAAGGAAATCGAACGGGTGATAAGCGAAAACAATCTGACAACCGTCGAGCAGGTGACAAACTATTGTAAAGCTGGTGGCGGCTGTGGCGGATGCCATGGCGAAATCGAAAAGCTCATTGAAAAAATCCAGGGTGATAAAGTAAAAGAGCTCGTCCCAATCGCACCTCGCCGGGGAGCAAAACTTACTAATATCCAGAAGATTCAAATGATTCAGCAGACAATAAATGAGCAGATTCGCCCCGCGTTGCGCGCTCACGGCGGCAATATCGAGCTGATAGATGTCGAAGGAAACAAAGTTATCGTTGCCTTTCGGGGTATGTGTGCCCAGTGTCGCCTGACCGAATTTACAATGAAGGACGTCGTCGAAGCAAAGTTAAGGGAATTTGTCTCTAAAGACCTTTTCGTCGAAGAGGACAAAGATTCCGCCCAACAACCGCACAATCACAGAGAATAACTCAAAGTATTAATGATATGTTTGTTTTGAACATTTGACTTTCGATATTCGATACTTGTCCCCGTGAAAACGGGGATTGTTTCGGATTTCGAATTTCGGATTTCGGATTTTGAAAATGAAGACCATATATTTCGACAATAACGCAACCACCAAAGTTGCCGACGAAGTTTTCGAAGAGATGAAACCCTATTTTTGTAATTTTTACGGCAACCCTTCGAGTATGCACACCTTTGGCGGCCAAATCGGCCATAAAATCTGCAAAGCCCGCGAGCAGGTAGCCGCCTTACTCGGCTGCGACCCAGCCGAGATTACTTTCACAAGCTGCGGCACCGAATCCGACAATACCGCCATCAAGGGCACCCTCGCCGCGTATCCCAATCGACGCAAAATCATAACTACCAGAGTTGAGCATCCCGCTGTTCTTTCGGTTTGTCGCGATTTGGAAAATCACGGCTACTCAGTTACCGAGCTGGCCGTGGATAAATTTGGCCGACTCGATTTGGCAGAACTTGAGGAAAAGCTCGATGATGACACTGCTATCGTTTCAATTATGTATGCAAACAATGAGACAGGCGTAATTTTCCCCATCGCTCAAATAGCTGAGATGGTAGCTGACAAAGGCGTAGTCTTCCACACCGATGCTGTTCAGGCCGTCGGAAAAATCCCTTTGAACCTATCGGAGAGCAATATCGATTTACTCAGTCTCTCCGGCCATAAGCTCCACGCCCCCAAGGGAGTTGGCGTATTGTATGTAAAAAAGGGAACGCGATTAACTCCGTTTATGGAGGGTGGCCATCAGGAGGCAGGCCGAAGGGCCGGCACAGAAAATGTCCCCGGCATCATCGGACTCGGCAAGGCCTGCGAGCTTGCCGGCCAAAATATCGAAGAGGAAAATAACAAAGTCAAGTATCTCCGTGACAAGCTCGAAAACGCCATTTTGCAAACCTGCCCCGATACCCGCCTCAATGGCGACAGAGATAATCGTCTGCCCAATACCACTAATATAAGTTTTGAGTTTATTGAGGGCGAAGCTATCCTGCTTATGCTCGATAAATACGGCATTTGTGCTTCCAGCGGTTCTGCCTGCACCTCCGGCTCGCTGGAGCCAAGCCACGTCTTGCGCGCTATGGGCGTGCCTTTCACAGCCGCTCACGGCTCGATTCGTTTTAGCTTATCAAGATATAACACTGAGCAAGAGGTTGACTTCACCATCGAAAAACTCCCCGCCATCATCAACCGCCTCCGCGAACTCTCTCCTTTTGTAGCAAAGTAACCAAAAGTCTTTACAATTGTGAGCAGCAGGCTATATTTACATAATCAATAGCAAAGATTTCTTTAAGGAAAGGTGTTAATTATGATAATGGCAAGCATGTCACAAATTCTCCCTGCACTGATAATGATAGCCTCTTTCGGTGTGTACGTCTATATCATATTGTTAATTGGCCGCCTTGTCCGTGCAGTTGAAAAAATCGCCAACAAAATTGAAAGTTCCGACAAAATTTGATTTTCGCACGCATTTCGTTTTTCACGCAATACTATCAAACTGCCGAAGGAGGCAACTGTAGGGCAGGCTTCAGCCTGCCAATTTCCTTATAAAAATCTGTGTTAATCAGAGCAAATCTGTGTCCATTTTGTTTTGGATTTCGTACTTCGGTTATTTGAAT
>CAZKYA010000143.1:0-3405 GCA_964556725.1 uncultured Pirellulales bacterium | reverse complement strand
TCAGAGCAAATCTGTGTCCATTTTGTTTTGGATTTCGTACTTCGGTTATTTGAATTTGTTTAGAATTTAGAGATTAGGATTTATTCTTATCATCCATCGTTCCTCTTCCCTCATCCATCGTTCTTATCGTCCTTCAACATCTAAAATACCCTTTTTCTTCAGGATAAGCAAAACAATATATACAACTAAGCCGAGGCAGAACAACACGAAATAAAACCAGCTGATTTGCCATTTACCTGTATAGTAAAAATCACCGATTACTTCCAGGCACGTAAATGTAGCGATTATAAAGAAAAATGCGGAGTATTCTTTTTTGAGGACGGTTTTCAGAGAAAAAGGCAAAGCAGATTTTTGCCAGTTCTTAAAACGCGGAAAAATCACAGGCGTTTTCTCTGCCCATTCAACAAACGTCTGTCCGAATTTCTCACGCAGAAAGTCTTCCTCCGCAAAGATTATTAGCTCATAATACAAAAAGAAAAGCAGCACCATAGCAAGACTGAAAACTAAAGAACGAACGAGCATGGTGATACCAAGCCAGACGAAAAAGTTGCCAAGATACAATGGATGTCTGACGATGGAATATATCCCCGCCGTATTAAGCACACTTGCTTTGGGTTCGCTCGTTGTCCTGCCGGACGTGCCTCCGGGGACATAACCGATGGTAAGAATACGAATTGCTAATCCACAAAGTGAAATGACGAAGCAAAATCCTTCCCAAAGTGAGTCTAACAAATGGCTGCCGCGTGGGTATGCGGAATCCCGCAGGGCGATAAGAAAAAGGCCTGTGGTCAACAGTGGCAGAAAGCTTCTCCACCTGAACAGCCAACGTCCTGTGCGTCTGAATTCCTCTTTCTGATCCACTGAAAATTCTCCAGTATCCTAAAATCTATCAACTATGTATTGTGAAGTAATATTGGTAAGAACCCTGAGCATAGTCGAAGGAACGCAATACGATATACGCTTCACGAAACAACTGCCGAAAATTGGAGTCGAATCAACTCTTTGGTTTATAACCATAGAATCGTAAGTGTTACCTTTTTCAAATACCTCCGAAATTGCAGACCGTTATCTTAATGATTGCAGGCATCACGTCTTCGCAGCCGCTTCGACCACGTACCGGCATTAATCAGGTAGATGCCTGCGACCAGCACACCGTATGCCTTCAGCCAAAACAACAATTTATCTGCTCCTTCAACTACACCGAATGCGATTGGTACGATAATCGCGCCCGCAGCGGCGTGGCCGCGTCTCAGCTTAAATTCGGATAGCCATCGCAGGATTATTTGTAAGGCGAGCCACCCTGAAAAAATACCTATTACTGCTCCGCCGCAAACATCCGAGGGATAATGCGCTAACACTGCCACCCTCAGAATGCTGACAAATCCTGCAAGGGCGAAAAATAACAGCATCCAGGGCCGGCTGACAAATAGTGCTAAAGATGTTGCTGCTGCGAATACGACTGCGACGTCACCGGACGGAAATGACAGATGGTGCGACCGCCGGTTGTTGTTATTTTCTTCCGCTTCTTCCGGTTTCGTGGACGCTTCTATAATTTCCCTGGGCCGTGGTCTATGTACCAGAGGTTTCAGCGAGGTTACCATTGGGGAAACCAGTATAAGGGCCAGCAGCCCAACCAGGGCCGGTCGCTGCCGACCGGTGGCGCAGACCCAGTTTAGCAGCAGCCAAACGGGCAGCCATGCTTTGCCGAATCCCTTGAATACTCTCAACCAGTTTCCATCGAGCCAGGTATGTGGATGGTTACAAAGCCAGGAAAAAACACGCCCATCAATTAAGAAAAAACTGAGCAAACCAATCACGCTCAGGGTAGTAATAGAAATCAATATCGTCAAATTTATCCGGTGCAGACGTAATTCGGATATTTGGTCTTCCTTCATTACTTCCTCGCATTGCGAATCAAAGCCATTAGTTCAACTATTTTACCTTTTGAGTAGTTAAATCCTTTTTTCGTGGCGATTTCCTCTAAAGGCAAAGTTCCATAACTCTGCTGAATATTATCGAGTTTATCTTTGGGTATTATCAACACTCCCTCTCCTGCCTGCCGGGACCACGAAATAACCGCCTTTTCGTCGGGAAGCGGTTCAATTTGGCGGCCAATATAAAAATTCAGCGTTGGTTCTCTATATCCGTAGGTTGCTACAGGTATTTCTTTTCCGGTTTTGGCCTTGATGGCCTGGGCAATGGCAGGAGTTATTTTTATCTGCTCTATTGCCGGCAGCAAACCAAACAAGATTGGAATCTCAAAAATAAACATACCGATAAGCAAAATAACGGCACTGACCTGCGGCCTGTCGGCTCGTTGATAGCGGATTGCAATAATCGCCATAACTGACAATACTATACCCGATGCCAGACCTGACCAGCGCAAGCCGGGGATTTTAACAAACCAGGGTCCAACCATCAAGACCAATGCTGTCAAAATTGCAAATGGGCCGAAAAACCACACTCCGCGTCGCAGCCATATTTTGTCTCGCTCAGTTAAAACATTGTGCTGCCATGCAACAATCGTCCCTCCAACCATAAGCGCCATTGCTGGCCAGGTAAACAATATATAATGGGGTAATTTCGTTGCTGCCAGGGTCATTAAAATAAAAATCGGCACGACCCAGCTAATCAACAACGCTCGGCAATATCGACCGCCTATACGCCCTCCGAGCACAGATGAAATTGCTCCGGGCAGGTGCAGTGTCCACGGGAAAAAGCCCCCTATGATAACAGCCAGATAGTACGGTAAATACAGCAGAAAGTTTCCTCCGTGATGTTCCATCGGTTTAATTGCCCGGGTGAGCACGTGCCGACCAATAAAGACACGAAAAAACTCTCCCTGCGTGGCATTGTTGGCTGGTATCGCCCATGCAAGAAAAATCAAACCTCCTATGATTAAGGCTGCCCCGAACTGCCAGACAAATCGCTTAACTCCAAGCCCAGCTCTTCGGCCAAGCCACAAAGCTACTGCTATTACTACAAGGGGTTGCAGGCCCATCGGTCCTTTGGCAAGCATGCCGGCACCGAGCGCGATGCCCGCTAGAATTATGTGCGATATATGAGTTCCGGAAATAGCCGATTGAACAAAAATCGCCATCACAGCCACTATGAACGGCAATAACACCGCATCTATGGTCGCAATTGTGCCGACACCAAGCATCATCAATGTTGACGCCAGAATAACCATGGCCCATAAACCCGCTCTTGCCCCTAAAAGACGTTTCCCGATGAAGAATGTAAGCAGACATGTAACTGCGGTTCCAATACCTCCCCAAAAACGGCAGGCAAACTCCGTCGGCCCAAACAGCCGAATCGCAACAGACATAAACCAGTAAAACAAAATTGGTTTGTCGGCCCACATTTGTCCGTTGAAAGTGGGAACGAGGTAGTTGCCCGACTCTA
>CAZKYA010000142.1:0-5986 GCA_964556725.1 uncultured Pirellulales bacterium | reverse complement strand
GGTTTATGGAATACGAATTTAGTGACGGCTCACACGGCTTCGATTATCTCGATGCGGCCCCGGTCAATCTGGCAGCAGCCGACGTGCCGCCGCCGATGAGCGAGCCATTAGAAACGGCAAGTATTCCCAGCGTCGAGAAAATTGTCGAAGCTGTTAAAGCAATCGTGTGATTAACACCACACAATATGAACCAAATGAGGATTTTATAAATGGCAAGAGAAGTAAGACTGCCGCAACTCGGCGAAACGATGGAAGGAGGAACCATTGTTAACTGCCTGGTCAGTGTCGATGATGAAGTGAAGAAAGGCCAGGTGATTTTTGAGATAGAGACTGATAAGGCAACTCTTGAAATGGAATCACCGGCAGATGGTTTTGTAAAGCACATCCTCGCTGAAGTAGGTCAGACCCTGCCGGTCGGAGCACCTATTCTGATTCTCGGCGAGAAAACCGAAGAAGTGCCACAGAGCTTCGTCAATTCGCTAAAAGTTATATCACCCACTGCACCGACTGGAGAAATTGCTGCCACAATTACTGTTGCCGAACCAACCACACAGCAGATAAAACCAGCGGATAAGGTAAAGGCATCGCCGCGGGCAAAGAAATTAGCTGAGGAGCTCGGCGTTGACCTTACAACGGTTACCGCCACAGGAGCCGGCGGCAGAATCACTGAAGAGGACGTCAGAAATACTGCTGCCTCGAAACTGACTAAACCCGCTGAACTACAAGCACCTGCGCCAGAAGTAAAACTCGGAGAAAAAATACCGGTCAACCGCCTGCAGAAAATAACCGCACAAAAGATGTTACAGTCAAAACGCGAAATACCCTGCTTCTACCTGACTGTAAAAACTGATGTTACCGGATTGGTGGAATTACGAAACAAACTAAATAAAACCAGCGAGATAAAAGTCTCCTACAATGACTTTATCATAAAGGCAGTTGCAATCGGCCTGGAGAAATTTCCTCTTATGACAGGACAATTGGTTGGTGACACAATTCAGTTGTCAAAGTCAATTAATATCGGCTTAGCTATTGTTGTGCCGGGCGGCCTTGTTGCACCGACTGTTAAGGACGTAAATAAAAAAGACATCTTCCAGATTGCACGTGACAGCAAGACATTGGTTGAGAAGGCCCGCAGCAATAAATTAGCGCCGACAGATTTGGAAGGCGGCTGCATCACCGTAAGCAATCTCGGCGCCTTCGGGATAGAATCCTTTATCCCAATAGTTGTGCCCGGCCAGTGCAGTATCTTAGGCATTGGCCAGATAACAGATACCTGCGTGCCGGATGACAAAGGTATGGTTGTCCGCAAACTGATGAATATGACTCTGTCGGTGGACCACAAAGTCGCCAATGGGGCATACGCAGCTCAGTTTCTGGACTTCGTAAGAAAATCACTGGAAGATATATCCACATTTGAACAATCAGGATGATAAGATGGCAGGACGAGTCACCATTTTACACACAATACGTAACGATGCGAAGGAGTATTGAAATGGCAAAGAAAGTTGAAGCAGTCCGTTTACCAAATATTGCAAAAGCCACACCTAAAGTTCCGGTTATTGGCGTGTTTGCTACGAGCGACCCGCGGATTGACAAAGAAAGCCGAACCCGCTGCCAGAACATTGCAAAAATGGCGGCCGATTGTATAAGCGGCTCCGTAGTCCTGCCTGATAAAACAGCGATAGCGGTAGTTTACTCAACAGTATTGGTGGATGGCGAGGCACAGGCCGACATTGTAGCACAACAATTTCGCAAAGCCGGCGTGGATATCTTGGTATGTGTGCCGGATACCTGGGCATTTCCACAGCTTACGACCATATCCCTGCTTCAACAGTTCTCATCCAATACGCCCATAAACATTACCTGCGGCAACAGCGGCCCCAAGCCGGGCGTAGTCTATGCTCACGCTCTCAATGGTGCAATCAGCCAATATGGGCGGATGGTAGCCTTGAACGTCGGCACCTGGCCGGATACCGGTATGAACCCAAAGATGACTGAGCAAACAGCAAAAAGTCTTATAGACTGGTGCTATGCTGCGGTAACTGCTGTGGCCCTGCGCGGCCGAAGGGTGGTAATCTTTGGTCACGACTCGATGGGTATGGAAACTGCACTTGCGCATATTATTCCCATCAGAAACACCTTCGGGTTGGAAATTACTCGTTTAGATATGAAGCTTTTGGCTGATATGCTAAATAAAAAGGCCTACGATGAAAAAGAACTAAAGGCATTGCGCGGATGGGTCAATAGATATGTCGGCAATCGGGTAGAGCTTCGGGATGAGGCAGACAGCGAAAGATTCAATCAGGAATTGGCGATGTATTTGATAGTTCGCGACCTTATGGCTGACTTAAATGGAGTCGGCGGCGGGTTTATGAGCCAGCTCGAATGGGGCAGCGACCTGCGAGGTATTCCTCTGCCTGTGGCTGACATGATGGAGTCGCTATTTAACAGCACATTCGACCATACCGGCCGAAAGGCGCCGCTGCCCTACGCTACCGAAGCCGACGTGCAGGGACTTTTGACAATGCTGTTTATGACATATTTATCCGGCGGAAATCCGCCTTTATTTATGGACTTTAGAAAGGTCTGGGAGCCGTGGGAGATAAAAGAAATTGCCAGAAAAATCGGCATCAAAAAACTGGATAAAAAGGCCGATTGGTACAATAAAGGCCTGGTTGATGGAGACAACTCCGGTAGCGCTGCATTCGACTGGGCGGCAAAACGCGGTGCATCAGTCAAAGAAATTATGGACGCAGTGGGAATGCCTCTCGCAGATGAGGGCTATTTCCCCGGCGGAGGCAATTCAGTTACCTTTATGACACCGGCTGGGATTGAAGGTATTGCAGGCCGAATAGCTTACAGTAGTGCCACCGGCCTATTCAGTATGATATGGGACGAAGCGCACACAACCGATGTGCCGAAAGAGCTTGGACAGGCGATGTGCAACCTGACCACGCCGACCTGGCCGCATACGTTTGTCGTGCCGAAGTATGCAAGTATGTTTGAGTACAAACAGTATCCGCCGGCCAATCACTTCCATATGACCTGGGATTTACCTGTCGCTCGTCTTGAGCACTGGATGGATTTGACGGGAGTTTTAAGCGTTACACCCTGGGCAGCCAGGCCGAAGTTCATCGAAGGTATTGATAGACCTGTGCCGTTGATTCATCTGATTAATGGCGGTGAGAATGCCTTCAAACTGCTGAGTGTTCGCTAATAAGATTTTATAATGACGTCTTGTTGCGAAAAACTACTCTGGCCTGACCCATAGCCAGTCATCAACGATATAAGATATCACCAAACTTATAATTGAATATAAGTCGTTTGATTCAGCCTTAAAACAGTAACCCAAACATTCTCTACAAATCAGATTACATCATCCCCATTACGTTTTTAAAACAAATTATTAAGCAAAAATGTAAAATTCTTCAAAAATAATTATCACTGTCTATGTTTTTTTGATGAAATTTTTGGCATAATCTGGTATAATGTAAAATTGACGGAGGGCTTGTCGTTTGGGGAAAAGTAGAATTATAGCTTATTGATTTATGAAAAGCACAAGGATGAAAAAAGAATTTTTCGCAGCAGGATTAATTACAGTATCTTTGTTTTATTTCGCACCTGCTATTTTCGCAGCAGACGGCTTTGCCGAAGGCGTCACCGGCGGACAAGGCGGAACTACCGTTACCGCCACTACTGCTTCAGCATTCGAAAGTTATGTCGAATCCAGCTCAACTTACATCGTAGAGGTTTCTGGTATCATCAACCTTAATTCGGTCGGCGGAGGAGTCAACATTCGGTCGAACAAGACCATTAAAGGTATAAGTCCAGGCACAACGATTATCGGGCAACTCGGTTTCACAAATTATGCTTCCAACGTAATCATCGAAAGATTAAATATCACCACCCCCAGCGGAGACGGCATCAGCATAAAGTCAAATGTAAGCAACGTCTTCATAACCAAGTGCACCTTCTATGACTGTGCTGACGGCTGTCTCGATATAACCAAAGCATCTGACTACGTCACCGTCTCATGGTGCAAGTTTTACTATATCAACCAGACTGGCCATTGCAATGTAAACCTCGTCGGCGCCAGTGACGATGACACTGGTGACATAGGCAAGCTTCACGTTACCTTTCATCACAATTGGTGGGGCTCGTTGTGCAATAGTAGGATGCCTTCGGTGCGTTATGGCCGGGTCCATGTTTACAATAACTATTACAATTGTCCAGGCAATGATTGCTGTGTCCGTTCGCGCATACAAGCTGAGTGCCTTGTTGAAAACAACTACTTTAATGGTGTGGACGAACCATATTATAAAGATGGCGGAAAGATAAAGGCCTCGGGAAACGTCCTTGTCAACTGTACCCACCAGACCGAACCCGGCATCGACGACGTCTTCACACCTCCATATACATACCCGCTTGACAGTGCCATCAGCGTTCCAAGCATTGTGCAAATCGGCGCCGGCGCAGATGGCTGCGACATACCACCTTCACCGCCCGGTCTCGGCACTATCCTTTGCGATTGGTGGACAGGAATAAGCGGTAGCCTGGTCAGCAACCTGACCTCGGATCCCAATTTCCCTGACAATCCAACCGGAAGTGACCGACTTGCAAGTTTAGAAACTCCGACGAATTGGATGAACTCCTATGGGACGCATATTCGCGGGTATCTGCATCCGCCGGCCGATGGCAACTACACATTCTGGATTGCCAGCAACGATAACAGCGAGCTGTGGCTTAGTACGGACGGCAACCCGGCAAATGCTTCTTTGATTGCGGAGGTGCCCGGCTGGACAAACCCGCACGAGTGGGACAAATACCCTTCCGACCAGCAGTCCTTGCCGATTTATTTGTACGCCGACCAAAAGTATTACATCGAAGTTCTGCACAAGGAAAACACCGGAGATGACAACCTGGCAGTAGCATGGGAAGGTCCAGGTATCGGTCAGCAGGTAATTTACGGCGCATACCTGTCACCCTGGTGGAGCGGCCTATACGGCGATTTCACGGGTAACGATATAGTAGATATGAATGACCTTCCTGAATTTGTCGAATCCTGGCTGCAGGATGGCTGCATTGAGACTGCTGAACTGGATTTGAACGGCGATTGTATAATCAATTTCTACGAATTTTCCGTGCTGGCTCAGAACTGGCTTGAGTAGAATCAACAATTCGCTTATTCCATAACCGCGCTTCTGACAAAACGGACAAATGCCGCCGGCAACGGCATCGACTGGAGAATAAATATCGCTTCGGCTGGCTCATATACCTTCAAATGGAGATACGCCAATGGTTCGTCGAGTGATAGGCCTGGAATGCTGCTTATAAATGGCTCTCCGGAAGTGTCAAGCATCAGCTTTCCACCTACTGGCGCTTATACCACGTGGAGCACGGTATCTGTTGAGGTAAGTCTGACAGAGGGAATAAAAGACATACGTCTCGAAGGAACAACCAGTACCAGCCTGGCAAATATCAACTATCTAATGGTAACAGAGGCCCTGCCCCTCAAATAGCAATTTGCCCATAACAGTGTTAGAAACAATAATAATGATAATCTGGTCGAAGACCTGTTCATATCAAGGTCTAGCGGAAAACGGCAAATATTCAGCGACCTAACACAACCAGCGCTCGATATAATCCAGAAGGAACTCAGACCCCCAAGGTATTGTGCGGACAATAATGATTACAATCTATCCGGCATCTTTCGACAACATCTCCAAGCCCAAATACTGTTAAATCCAAGCAGCAAAAACAGACAAAAAAGGTAAATACCGATATTTTTCATAATCATCTGCTTTATTATGCGAAAACTACTCTGGCCTAATCCATAGCCAATCATCAACGATATAAGATATATCACCAATTGATATCACATTATCATTATTAAAATCATACTTCCGGTCGTAGAGCGGTGTGCCGGAAGAACTTAGATAGTGCTCGGCAAATTCCGAAAAGTCATAAAAATCAACTATATCATCGC
>CAZKYA010000141.1:0-5995 GCA_964556725.1 uncultured Pirellulales bacterium | reverse complement strand
CGAAGGACTATGATGATAAATTCCCTCCAAATCTGCAGGTGCTTGTTGAGAAGTACAATCTGTCACCAGAGAACCTCGAATCGCCGCTTAAGCCGGAAGATTTTGATGGGCCGAGTTACATTTATGTTGAAGGACAAAATACGGCAATGGAGCCGGGTAATATACTTGTTTATGAGAACCCGGCGTTTTGCACCGACAAGATTAATGTTCTGTTTTTGGACGCCCGCGTTGTGATTATAAAGCCAGCGGAATTTTTACAAGAGCTCCAGGCAACTTACAAACGGCTCGGCAGGGAGATGCCAGAAATTAAATTCAAGGTTTCCTCCGAGGCCATTAAAAAGTGACAAGCTTTCGTTTGCTATAATTGCAAAGTAACTGGCTGCTGCTTTGGCGGTCAGAAGTTTTCCAGAATAGCTGCGGTGTGGATTGCCAGCAGCATCAGGTAGTCTAAATCACTGAGACTATAGCATTCCTGGTTTATGGCGTTATCGACATACAATACGCCGAAACAGCCCGCGGGGTCAACCAGCGGTGCTATTATTGCAGAGCTTATTTCCTTTTGTCCTGTTTGACTTGAAGCTCGTGGCAAAAGTAAAAACTGGCTTTTTTCAACTGCCTGATTGATTTTTGCTTTAAGCTTTATCTGATTCAGTTCGATAACCTCGCCGTCGCTTCTTATGCCGCCTTGATATACCATTGTCCCAGTCGGCTGGTCTCTTAATGCACACCAGCTGTGAAAAGCGGAAAACTGATTTAATGTAACATTCAATAAGGCCTTGAGCAATTCGTCGAGGCCATTGGCCTTGCAAATTGCCTCAGTCGCCTCCAAAAAATCTCTTGCCCTTCGAGCTGGTAATCTGATATCAGGAGCATGTTCGGCGTCCGCTTTTCTTACTATAATCTGTGGCTTACGAACAGTCGTGATAAGCGTATCTTCCATACGGATGGCTTCGTCCGGCTCGGCAGCATCTTCAAGATTGATTTCTATGGTAAAATCGAAGATTTTCAGAAAATCTCCGGTTTTTATTTCAGCTTTGCGGATTTGCTTATCGTTTAGATACGTTTTGTTTGCTGAATCGAGGTCCTCAACCATCCATTTACCCTCCTGCGTGGCAAAAATCACCGCATGCTGTCTTGACACCGATTTGTCAGGCAGAAAAACCTGGCAATGCACATGTCTGCCGATATAAACCGGACCTCGGGTGAATCGAAGTTCATTGACGGTTCGCCCCTTTTGTTTTACAAGCAATCGCATCGCCTTTCCTGCCTGAATAGGAATACCAATCTCTTTATTTCATTATCCTAAATTTGGCATAATTTGTCAAATAAACATTTGGTTAATTACAGGGTTATTACCGTTGATAATTGGTTATTAAGTGATAACATTAACAATTGTTATGCAAATTTATGGTCCGAATGAGAAACGATGAAAAATTTCAGGCGTATTGTAATCTGGGCTGCTCTAATTCTTATCATATTACTGATTTTTCTATCCATTTATGGTGCTTTTCTCGGCTCTGAGCGGGCAAAAGGATTTTTTAACTCTCTGCCGTTGAGTATTTACTGGTTAGTCCTGACACTTTTACTGGTCACCGGCCTTGCAGTATTTCATCGACTTGTTTGTGTTCCTGGTTTGCTGCTGATGCACTCAGGATGTATCTTTGTCCTTGTTGGTTTTATGTGGGGCTCTCAGGCAGGTCATAAACTCCAGAAGCAAGTTTTTGGCATCGACAAAATTCCTTCCGGTACAATGACAATCCTTAAAGGACAAAGTCAGAATCTTGTTACACTCGAAAACAGCAGCCGGATAAAAGAACTGCCTTTTCATATAGAGCTGAAAGACTTTCGATTGGAACACTACAAGCCGGCGCACCTTTACGTCCAGGCCCTCACTGGCCAAAGCTGGAAATTCCCTGTCGAAACAGGCACGGAATTTCATTTGGGCGATGATTTTGGCACGATAACAATTTTAAGGACTTTTGAAAATTTCAAAATCATAATCGATGAAGATAACCGAACAGCTATCGATTCTCCTGAACCCGGCTACAACGCTGCCCTGCAGGTTCAGTTCAGATTCCCCGACGGCTCCGTAAAGGAAAGTTATGTTTTTGAGCGTTTCCCCGGCCATGCCCATCCCGACGACAAATTTATTCTAAACTACCGCAGAATCATTCGGGATTATATAAGCGACCTCAAAATCATCAGCAACGGCCAAACCCTTGCCGAGAAAAGTATCGAAGTAAATCATCCTTTGCATTTCGGCGGATACCACTTTTATCAGCATTCTTACGACGACAAGGCAGGCGAGTATTCTGTTCTTTTGGTCTGTTCTGACAGCGGATTGAATCTCATCTATGCCGGATATTTATTGTTAGGGTGTGGCGCCTTCTGGCATTTTTGGTTGAGGCATATATTTAAAGCATCTAACAAAACGTCATTGCGAGGCCTGCGAAGCAGGCCGTGGCAATCTATTCCCTTTGTCAAGGCATAGGCATTCGTTCGTTTTGTTAGACGCTATTAAGAAATAATAACCAGATAAATGGAAATTAAATACACAACTCAGGGCTTACTGATTTATGTTGCCATAGCGGCATACGTCCTTGCTTTTCTTGCGACTCTATTGCGCTGCAAAAAAGCCGGGCATATTTTATATCTGTTCGGCTTTATATTTGCCTGCTGTGTTTTTTTTTACCGCTGGTTCGGTGCCAATCATATACCTCTGCAGAACCTCTTCGAAGTATTTCTTTTTCTGGGTATGATTATTTATCCTGTCTCGTTGTTTTGCCGCCACATCCTGCATATCAGTGACTACTCGGCTGATATGCTTATAGGCGCAATAGTGCTTTTCCCTGCCGGTTTTATCTTCAGTGCTCAGCCGCAGCAGCTGCCGCCTGCCCTGCAATGCTGGCTCTTTGTGCCCCACGTCGCCGCATATATGCTCTCGTATATCTTTATGGCAAAGGCCGCCTGCCAGGCCATCTACCAGCTTGCAGGCCGCGCCCATAACATTGACGAAAGCCTTCTGCCCTATGAACAAGCGACCTACCGAATGATTTGTGCCGGCTTTCCATTATTGACACTCGGCCTTATTCTCGGCAGTTGCTGGGGAAAGCTCGCCTGGGGGGATTACTGGGGCTGGGACCCCAAAGAGCTGTGGTCTCTCGCATCCTGGCTGGTTTACCTCGGATATTTTCACTTCCGCTATATGTTCGGCAAATCCCGTCCACGCATAAACAGCGTCTGGGCTGTCGCAGGTTTAGTGTTTATCGTAATAACATTGCTCTGGGTCAACCTCTCTAAATTCTTCCCCGGCCTGCATAGTTATGCAATCTGACATTCTGTTTTGATTGCCGGTTGCGAAGACTTGGCGCCCGTGAAAACAAAATTCAGGATTGATTACCGACGAATAATAGGTCTTGAAACAATGCCGGTGAAAAGTTTGTAACGAAAAAAGAGTATAAATAATAATATGGCAATAATAAAAAGCGCAATTATTGTTATCCGCTGAAAGCTTGACCGATAGATTTTATAAATTAATAGGGCGGGCAGTCCAACCACTATAAACACAGGTACATACATCGTAATCATAAACAGATAAAACAACCTGCTTATTATCGATGCATCTTTGCCGCTCCAGATTTTTCGCCACATAGTTAGGAATATATCGTAGTTAAACCGGATATTTACGAACCCGATATATGGCGTAAGCGGGTTGATGGCCTGGTTCGAGCCGCAATTGTGGCAATAATACTGCAACGGATGGCAGGGAGTAAGACATTTCGGACAAAGCGGCCAGGCATCATCTGGAATAAAGTCATCGTCAGATTTATCAGTCTTCTGGCATTCCCTTGCGCGTGAATTATTATGGTCTTTCTCGCTCATACCGGTATCAATTATACCAAATTCACGATAAATTTTCAATAGTTATTACTTTTCCTGCGCCGATATTGATGTAATTTTTACCGAAGTGTTCTTCGAATAAGGCCCTTGCCTTTTCGCCGGTGCAATGAGCGGGGGCTATATACCGCACGCCCATTTGTTTGAAAGTCGATATGATTTTTTCGATTTTGCCTTTCGTTGCCCATTCCAGATGAAAACCGCCCATTAGCAAATGGACTTCGTCTTTCATTAAATTTTTTGCCGTGTTTACGATTTTAACAACCCCAGGATGCGCACAGCCGGTTATTACGACCAGCCCTTTATCTGTTTTTATTATCAAAGACTGTTCTTTTATCCATCCCCCAAGCTGACCGGTCGAATAAATATTTTCGCAAATCTTCAACGATTGTTCTACTTCAATTATCTTTGCTCCAGAGTCACGAACTTTACCTTTGAACTTCTCCGGAAATGATTTCGGCAGGTAAATCGTAACGTCGGAGTTCTTTTCAAGGAAGCTATTTAATCCTCCGCTATGGTCGCCGTGAATGTGAGAAAGGAAAACTATATCTATTTCATCTGGCTTTACTGCCAGTTTTTCCATATTGTTGGGCAAAGCTCGGCCTGGGCCGGTATCGAACAAAATGCTTTTCTCCATGCCGGTTACGAGGCACGAAAAACCCCAGCCGGTCTCCAGACCCTCTTTGTATGGTTCATTGTCGCAAATAACGGTAATATTCATACCTCATCTCGTGCCCTAACTTACATTATATCCCCGAAGAATAACAGTTATAATCGTTAAAATCGATAATAGAGTAACTGGCTAATGGCTAAATAACATCGAATCGCCACATCTCTCTTGACATTTTTCGCACGATTAGATATGCTGTATTTATTCAAGGATGGTGGGTAATAGCTTCTATATCGCTGCTTCTAAGAGAAGGAATTAGGCGTCGCAAATTGGCTGTTACGACTTCAAGAGCTTAAATCATTCATAGATAGAAGGGGCGTGGGTTCCGAATAATCGGGCTCACGCCTTTTTTATTAGCAATATCCTGATTTTTGCTTATAATCAGGTCTTTGTTCTATAGTTTACGAACCGTCGCAGAGGAATATAAATGGCAAAGGATAAAATTACGATTGTTGGAGCCGGCAACGTCGGGGCAACAACCGCACACATCGCCGCGGCAGGGCAGCTCGGCGATATCGTTCTGCTCGATATAGTCAAGGGACTGGCTGAGGGAAAGGCCCTCGACATCGCTGAAGCCGCCCCCTTACAGCTTTTCGATTCCAACATCATCGGCACTACCGACTGGCAAAAGACCGCAGACAGCAATCTCGTCATCGTAACCTGCGGCCTGCCGCGTAAGCCCGGTATGAGCCGGGACGACCTGCTTGCAAAAAATGTCAGGATTGTCAAAGATGTCAGCCAAAAAATCGCTAAATACTCTCCCGACAGCATCGTAATTGTTGTCTGCAACCCGCTCGATGCGATGGTTTACACCGCAGCAAAAGTAACCGGCTTTGCCACAAACAAGATTATGGGTATGGCCGGCGCCCTCGATTGCGCCCGTTTTAGCTGCTTCCTCGCACAGGAGCTTGGCGTTGGTGTAAAAACAATAAAGTGCGTCTTAATGGGCGGCCACGGCGACGATATGGTCTCTTTGCCTCGTTTTACTACAGTCCGCGATACACCAATAACAGAGCTGCTTGACGAAAAGAAAATCGCTGAGCTAATTGAAAGGACCCGAAAAGGCGGCATCGAGCTCGTAAATCTGCTCGGCTACAGTGCTTATTACGCCCCCGCAGCCGGAACAGTTCAAATGGCCGAAGCTATCTTGAAGGATAAAAAGACTCTTATTTGCTGCTGTGCTTATTGTGATAGCGAATATAATGTGGCTGGTTTCTTTGTCGGCGTCCCTGCTGTTCTCGGCAAAAATGGCGTAGAGAAAATCGTCGAGCTTGACTTGAACGACTCTGAGAAGGCCGAGTTTGAAAAATCCCTCAACCACGTAAAACAGCTCACAGAAAAGGTTGACAAACTCTTATAATCTGTATGCCCGCCTTTTTGTCATCCCGACCGCCCAGTCCTCCGTAGCTTCAGCGAAGGAGGAAGCGA
>CAZKYA010000140.1:0-6009 GCA_964556725.1 uncultured Pirellulales bacterium | reverse complement strand
TACAACTATATAAATCCGGCCAGCCCTACCGTGAAAAATAAAAATTAGCCACAGAGGTCACGGAGACAAAAAATTCGAAATTCGAAGCACTCCACAGGACACCTAACGGTGGAAATACGAAATGGTTCGACATGCTCACCATCCTGAGCGAAGTCGAAGGACAAATTCGAATTACCAAAATATAAATTTCAAAAAACCACAGAGGATGACACGGACTTGCACTGTTTGCCAATCTCGACCCTCTAATCGTGTCAGTCTGTGTTAATCTGTGTCTAATTTTTCTCTGCGGGCTCTGCGGTCTCGGCGGTAAATAAGTATCAACTACGAGCGGTGGAAGCGTTTGTCCATAAACAGGATGACCTTGTCATACTTTTCCGGCGGCAAGGAGTCTTTCAATATCTTACGAATTTCCCGCATCGGGGTTCGCTGGGTTGTATGCGTGATAATAATGTGCTCGTTGTTCAGCTTACTTAACAATCCTGCAAATTCATCTATGTGCATATGTTTGCCGGCTTCTGCCCTTCCAGTATGCTCACCCTCGTAGAACGTGCACTCGGCGATTAAAATTTTGCTATTGGCGATATATTCTAACTGTGAAAAATCAACATACTGGGTGTCACCAAAATAGGTAACAATCGGAATCTCCAGCGGATAATCGATTTCAACACCCTGCTTTTTTAATTCAACGATTTGCGGACCCGTCAGGCCGAGATATTCGGATTTGAGCTTCTTTCGTTTTTCAATAACGCTATATCCGACAGAACCTTTTGTATGCTTTGTTGGAAACACTCTGGCGAATAGATTTGGTTTTATTTGATATTCGTCGCCGGGTTTTACGCCGACCAGATTAGCAGGTATCTGGTTGCCGTCCAGCAGAAACCAGGCGTCGATGACCTGCCGTATGGGTCCTAAGAGGTTTTTAGGCGCCAGTATTGTGCCGGCAGACTGGCCGCAAAAGTTCCGCTGCGACAGATAATATGCAATCCCTGCGGCGTGGTCCATATGGCCGTGCGTGAGCAGGATATGATTTATGGAAATAATCTGGTCCGGGGCCTTGCCAATATCGAAGCAAACGTCCAATTGTGGCACTGCAACCACGGTTTCTTCGCCCGCAACCGAATAGCCGATGATTTCCAAATCGTCAATTTTTAATTGTGCTAAATTATGGCTCGCCATAAGAAGTTAAAAAATTAAAAGTAAAAACCGTAGAATTCTTTAATTTTACGATTTACGTTTTAAGTTTTTCGTTTTCTCAATAGTAGAAACGAGTGTCTGTTATGTCAATCTGTTTTTGACGATTGGATGGCGATGCTTTTATTTTTCTTCCTTTGAAAAATTTACTTGCTGTCAGAAAACAAGTTCATTATACTTTTTTCCGACATAAAAGAAGAAGGGATAAATATGAGCAAATCCAGAAGTTTTTTCTCAATTCTCATCCCCGGTGTTACCGTATTCATATCGAGTGCCTGTATAATGGTGCTGGAATTGGTTGCAGGCCGCATAATTGCCCGTCATCTTGGGTCATCACTGTACACATGGACATCGGTCATAGGCGTAGTTTTGGCAGGCATTACCATAGGCAATTATCTGGGCGGCCGTATCGCAGACCGCTTCCCTGCAAGAAAGGCATTATCTGCGCTTTTGGGGATTTCTTCAGTAGCATGTGTGATAGTTATCATTTTGAACAATCTTGTGGGTGAGTGGCTGTGGTTATGGAAGTTAAGCTGGCCAGCACATATATTTATCCATGTATCTTTGGTTTTCATACTGCCATCAACACTGCTGGGAACGATAAGTCCCGTAGTTGCGAAAATAGCTCTTGATAAAGGATTGCCGACAGGCAGAACCGTTGGAGACATATATGCCTGTGGCGCTGCTGGCAGCATTATTGGTACGTTTCTTACAGGGTTCTACCTGATAGCTGTGCTGGGAACCATCGCTATTATCTGGACGGTCGCGGCTGTTTTGTTGTTGATGGCCATTCTGTACTGGGCCAGACTCTGGGTGCTATACCTGTGGGCGGTAATATTTATTGCTTTAATGACTATGGGAATGGCAAATGCCAAATGGGCTGAGACGGCCGGCTCAACTTTGGTATTGAGAAAGCCACCCGACCCGAGCATTCTTTACGAGACTGAAAGTCAGTACTGCTACATAGCCGTCCACCAGATATCAAAAATTCCGGACATCCGCAAATTTATGGAGGACAAACTCATCCACAGTTTGATTAGGATGGATAACGTACTGAACCTGTCATATTTCTACACGAAAATTTACGCCGGAATAACCGAAGGACTCGCCAAGGACAATCTCTCCATAATGGTTATCGGCGGCGGAGGATACGCTTATCCCCAGTACATTGAAAAACGCCGTCCTGGCAGCCATATAGACGTGGTGGAAATCGACCCGGCGGTAACCGAAGCCGCCATACAGGCCTTTGGGCTCGATAGAAACACCTCAATTAACACAACTTCCATAGACGCCCGCAATTACGTTGACGACCTGCTGAACAGACAGCACAACGGTGAAGAAATACCGCGATATAATTTCATCTACGAAGACGCAGTGAGCGATTATTCTGTACCTTTTCAGCTTGTAACCAAGGAATTCAACGACAAAATTGCACAAATCCTGACCGACGATGGCGTATATATGGTAAACGTCATTGACACATTCGACAGCGGCCGGTTCCTTGGTGCCGTAGTCAATACATTAGAACAAACGTTTCCTTATATATATGTCATTGTAAATTACGTCACCCTGCCCTCAATTCGGGAGACGTATGTGGTCGTTGCCGCCAAATTTGACTTCGAGCCAAAGACCATTATGTCAAAGTATGACAAAAATCTTAAGCTATGGTATTTAAGCAAATCCGACATAAACCACCTCAAAGAAAAATCCGGCGGTGTCGTACTAACAGATGACTATGCCCCTGTTGAGAACATGCTTGCTCCTGTAGTGCGTGAAAGTGCCAAGGAACTGTTAGCTAATAAATATGTCAAACAGGCCGAGATGCTTACTGAGCAGGTCAAGTTGAACCAGAGTATCGCTAAATACGAAAAGGCCATTCAGATATGCCCCGCAATGTCAATCAAGCTCTACAACCAAATAGGAGTTCTTCAGGGCGGGCAGGGCAACCTGGAGGAAGCAGTCCGCGCTTTTCAAAGCGCCCTTGACTACCACGCTCGAACCGGAGCTAAGCAGAACATAACCGGCTCAATACACCTCAATCTCGGCTTAGCTCTTAAAGCAATGAACAGAACCAAGGAAGCCAGAGAACATTTCTCCAAAGCCATTGAACAGTTTCGCATAGAAATAACCGAGACAGATGAACCTCACCTGGCCTATGCGCGCCTTGGCAATACACTTGCTATGACAGGAGACCTTGAAGCGGCATCAGAAGCTTTCAGGCAGGCACTGGCTTTGAATCCAAGTGAGCTATCCTACTACTACAATCTGGCGGATGCCCTTCAATATCAAAATAGACCCGATGAAGCAATCAAAGTGCTGGAAGATGGAATTAAGTTTATGTCAGATAACGGCCAAACGGAAGCTGCCGAGGAGCTAAAACAGAACCTTGGCCTTCTTATGTATCAGAAATCACAACGTCAAGAATAATGAAAGACTTTTTTCAATGCCTGATAAGCGAACCCATAGAGGGCCACATCCGGCAGATGAAAAGTTGTTTGCCGAGAGCAAAATCAGCGATTTGCGTTCTGCACTTGCCGATTTCTCACTTCTATTGACAAAGGGATATGCTGAAAAAAGTGCTCTAAAATTAGCCGGTGACAGATTCTCTCTTACAGAAAGACAGCGGCTGGCTATTATGCGAAGCGCCTGCTCCGACCAAAAGTTACAGTCTCGAAAGCAGCACGAGGTTAAAATCTCCGATTTGACCAACCAGCCAATTGTCATCGACGGTTACAACGTTTTAATAACGATTGAAGCAGCAATGAGCGGCGGTGTAATCTTTAAGGGACGCGACGGCTGTTTCCGCGACCTGGCAAGCATACACGGAACATACCGCAAAGTTACCGAAACGATACCTGCTGTGCAGCTTATTGGCGAGTTCCTCGAAGAAATCGGTGTTTTCAAAGTCAGGTGGCTCCTGGATAGTCCGGTTTCCAATAGCGGCCGATTAAAAACACTCATTGGTGAACTGGCTGCGAAAAATAATTGGCACTGGGAGATTGAACTTCTTCTAAGCCCGGATTATGAACTGATGAAAATAGATATGATAATCGCCAGCAGTGACAGTGTTGTCCTCGATGGCTGCAAGAAATGGGTCAATCTGGCAACAGAGATAATAAAGAAAAAAATTCCATCTGCCAAGGTGATAGATTTATCATGAACCCCCGGTAAAACCGGGGGCTAAATATTACCCTCAATCAGGTTTATTATCGTATCGAGATTGATTTGTTCGAGAGAGTCACAAACCAAATCGGCCTGCTGAAGATTTTCGGCATCCGTCGAGTTGGTGACAGCTATGCACCTGGCGCCAGCGGCCTTGGCAGCCTGCACGCCGCCGGGAGCATCTTCAAAAACCACACAATTTGCAGGCCTGATACCTATACGACTTGCAGCAATAAGAAAAAGCTCCGGGTCAGGTTTTTTCCTCTTGACTTCACTACCGGTAACGTAAACCATTCTTTTGTAGGGGACTTTTGCAGATTCCAGGATAGCCCGTGACATCTCAAGCGAGCCGGATGTTGCGATTGCCAATCTAAATCGCTTATCCTGTAAAGCATTGTTCATCAGCTCCAGAACGCCCGGAAAGGCCTGCAGCGGTTCCTTGCTGACGGTCTGCAGGAAATAATCTTGGCGCAACTGTGCCGCAGCCTTAATTTGCTGGTCGGTTAGTTGCAGCCCGTGCACATCGGCTGCCGCCTTAACGTATGCTTCCGCCCCCTCACCGATGCCGGCAGCAAAATCCTCCGGCCTGACACCCTTTAGGCCGAACATATCTTCGAAAACCCTGATAGTAACCCTTGCATTCACCGGCTCGGTATCAGCAATGACGCCGTCAACATCAAATATCAAGCCATACAATTGGGTCATATCTAAAAGCAAAAATCAAATATCAAAATTACAAATTAAAAACCATACAGAGTGTTGCTTCGAGCAACCAACTCGCGAAGCAATCTCAACTATCCAGCCAGCAGAGATTGCCACGCCCTTACTCTGTCCGGGCTCGCAATGACGGCCTACAGGATAATGTTTCTACAAAGCAAAATCATTATAAAAAAGGCCGTGGGGCCCCGCTATTTCTACTTGGTGAAGCCAAACGGCGGGGTCAACCCACGACCAACGGCTGCTACATATACATCCCCCCAATTTAACTTTGGTATATGTCAGCAATTAACAGCAGTCAGGCAAATGTGCCTCGCTGCTACTTATCCCTCGTTCTGAATTTGTCTCTCTTCGAGCTTTTGCTTTAGAATCTTGCTTATACGCAAGGCAGCATCCTTACCAAAATCAATACACTTGTGCATCCCCGCATTAAAAGATTTGGCGAATTCATCAGATTTTAATCCTGAAAATGTAAGACTTTTCCCGCAAGATTCAGAGCTTTGTTTATCAGGTGCCGGTGCAATGCAATAGATTGCGGTTGCAAAGCCGGCAAAATAGACGATGAGCAAAAATATGAATTTGATTCTCCAGCCCCTCATTAAGAGCCCCTCCAATGAAGGAAATTTTTTATCCGCCGGAGGCGGATTTATCGGTCCTCCCCCCAATACAGCCCTTTGATTTTCTCTACTTAATACTTAATATAAAAAAACCGGTATGCCAAATAGAAAATGCAAAAATAAGGAATTAAAGTGGATTCACTCCATTGCTTGCAAATAAATGGCGACCGATGTAGGTTTACGGCTGATTTTTATCCAAAACTTCTTTCAGCGTCTTGGGCGTGTGCGGTGACGCCGAGAAGCAAAACTCACCCTTTTGGCAGTTGGAAGCCTGCCTCTGTGCAGCCCCAACAGCGGTTTCGGCGTAACGGGTTTGGTGTAG
>CAZKYA010000139.1:0-6032 GCA_964556725.1 uncultured Pirellulales bacterium | reverse complement strand
TTAATATCTTCCGGATTTTTCAAACTCCAGACGCCGTCCAGTATCCCTTCTACAATCAAGTCATAAACAGCTTTCTCTACCGCTTCCAGGACGCACATCGACGGCGGTTCATTAGTGGAGAAACCGGCTTCTGCCTCCAGCAATCTCTTGACTCTGACAAATCTGTAAATACCGAAATCCACCTCCCTCGAAAGAATCGATTTAGTCGTGGAAACCGTTTTGAGAATCTGCCCATTCTGAGTGGAGACAAGCCGTAAATAAATAGTTATCTGGTCTCTTCTTGACTGGGCGTGACCGCCTAAACCAAAGTAAACGGCCCCAAAACCGCCTGTAACTACATTGGTCTCGTAGCTAATTATGCCTCCCTCTAAAATCACACCGGCATACAGTAAGGGCGGCAAGGGCGGCAATTTATCGCCTCCCTCACCTTGATACTCCAGCCGGGTTGAACGAATGATTTTCCGCTCGTTCAACAAGTTCGGCAATCCTTCCCTTTCTATTGGAGTGAACCAGCCGGAGTCCTCAAGGGCCTTATTCAGCATTGAAGTAGCTCCCTGAGTGACTGCCGTTGAAAAGGTGGTTGTGGTAGTGCTGGCCTTGTATTGCCCCGTCTGGTCCCTGAACTTATAAACCGCCACCACTATTTTTTCTTTCGGCTCAGGTAGAGAAATCAGGTCTTTGTGGATAGCAGTCGTATATCCTATAGTTGCCCGATTCGTATTTTTATAAGCTATTGGGCCGGAAGCGCAGCCGCACTGTAAAATAATTCCTGTCAGCATAGCCGTCAGCATTACAGTATTCACTGTTCTTTTCATCTTTTATGCCTCTCTTAATTTTAATAATACGGTATTTCCACAGTGGTTGTATTCCCGTTGAGAAGGTTGGTGATAACAACGGTTATCATTCCGTTAGTCGTAACGTCAATAGAGTAATCTCCAAGAATAGTTTGACCGGGTTGCAAGACATCTTCTTCCCCGAATGCCTCTTCCATTATCTTCCTCGACAGTGCGTAGAGGTACTGCCTCTTCAAACTGTCTTCAAAGTCCGCCAGCGGGTCTGTCTCGTAGGAGTAATCAGATTCTTCTTCATACTCGTTCTGTGCCTGCGCCGAAGCCATCAGCCACTCGGCATTATATGGCGAGCCGCCAAAAGATGGATTTATTGGCACCCAAATCAACTCTGTAGCTGTGGCTACACCAGCCGGCATAAAAAACAAGCCACAAATAACACCGCACACCACACACGTTAGTAACCTTTTCATTTTGCATCTCCTTTCGTTAAATCAACTACACTTTTCTCCATCCCGGCACGCCGGGATATATGTTTTTCTACATACCGTTTCCCACCATATCTTCACTTTGAAGTTGGTATTCCTCGTAGTGTTGGAGATATATCTTTGCCACTTCAACAGCTTCTTTGACCGCTTCCTCAATCTCTTCGAATCTGGGCTTAAGCACGTTGCTCCAAACAGTGGTGTCGTCAACATTAACCTCAACCCAGCTTCCCCACGTAGGGCTGGCTCTTTCGATTATGAAGATGTTGTATTCCTTAATTCCCTCTGGTGCTTCCCAGAGAACGAAAAAGGTTTCGTAGAACCCATAGCCGATTCCGGTCATAGTCTGCTCAATGATTAAGCCACTTATTTCTTCCATTACCTTTTCTTCTTCTGCTGCCACTTCATTGATTTTCACGTCTTTTCGTTCTGCCTTCGGTTTCTCTGGGCCTTCGGCCTCTGATGTCTTTTCAGGCAGTTTTGCTTTAGCCAGTTGTGAGGGTTCGGGTCTCTTCTCTAAAACGCTATCTATTTTCGCCAGGTAATCTTCTTCTCTGTATCCCTGCGGTGCTGCAGTCAAGTCGGTGCCAGTGACTTTAGCAAAACCTTCACGGGCTTCTTCGAGCTGACCGCTGTGGTTATAAGGCTCAGCCATCTGCTCTTCCCGCTTGTCTATTAGCTGGCTGTCTTTTGTGTTCTTGACCTGCCCTGCTTCTTCTATTGCCTGGACAGGTGGAAAGAAAACTAAATCCAGTCTAAATATCATCACCGAAATTATGCAGAGTCTTATCATTAGCTGTCTTTTTTCCTGTTAACTTGCTCTAATTTTTTTCTATTTGCGTTTTTTACGCGAAGTAGCATCGGGCCGCCGAGACACATAAACGCCCCAAGTGTTCCAGGCGCATCGGAAATTTCTTCTTTTGACCAGCCATCGGGCTTGGAATCTAAACTTGTCCCCATAATCTTGCTGTAGCACCAGGATTCTAATAAGTCTCCATTGGAGATGTTCTTGTGATGTGCAGACGAAAAGCCCTTGTCACCCCGGTGACTCAAGGCGATTGGCGAAGACCCTTCTCCAACGACCCATCTGTGGTAGCCGCCATTGGAGAACGTAATAATGGTGGTTCCTTCGACCGCCGCAATATCGGCCAGGATTAGGCCTCCAAACACAAGAACTATTGCCCGAAGCGCTTTGCTACCTCTCCTTGCGCTCCTCACTCTCCTCATTTTGGTCATCCTTTCTTTTATTGACCACTGCGCGACCTCACCGACTTCCTCTCGACGGCCCTTTCTGCCCAGCACCAATCTTTATCGCCGGGAGAAAAAGCCCTCACCCCTTAATCAAACAATTACAAATATGCCCGCTTTGCTAATTATGAGACTATACTGGTTCTTTTGCTATAACGTCAACAATTAAATTGTCTAAATTTCAAAATTATGGTGATTTTTTTTTACCCAACTTGTTATAATTGCTATAATTATCACAATTACTATATCCGTTATAACCGCTACATTCCATTTTACCTAAATGCTCATACCAAAATTGCCTAAACTCTCAAATTCTTTCAAATTTTCTCTCTTGACTTTTCAACCCCCTCTTTTGGCCTGTTTTTCAACTTAGCCACTTTTGGTTCAAAAAATGTAAATTCCGGTCAATTTTTGTCGATTTCTGTTCGTTTCTGGCGTATTTTCGTCAATTTTAGTCATTTTTGCATTTTTCATCTAAGCTCTTATGTCTTATGCACTTATGCTCTTTTTATCCCTTTTTCCTGCATAACTAAATGTCCAAAATCACTCCTTTTTACCTCCATTTTTGGTGGTCATATTGCATCTTCAAGTCCTGCATTTTACCCATTTTAGCTAATTAAAATTATTATTTTACCACAATTTATTTATTCACCATTTATCCGTAATCCTTTGCGTACAGATGCTTATCATTTACCTTTATCATTAATCATTTCAAATCCTGCCAACTTGGCGTCTTAATCCCGTTTTTTATGCCAAAAATTGTCTGACGACAGTCAAGATTGGCATTTTATTGGGTTTAAGAAGCAAAAAATCTCCTGCTTGATGCAAATTTTGCTGGTCATAGTTGCTTGTGAACAAAATACTTACGACAATTTGCACAATATGCTACCCGTGCCCTATAAAAGCTGGCATAATCTTTGCATATCTGATATAAATTATTGATTTATTGAAGTCAAAGACTGAAAACGGATGCGAAAAACGTTTGTAAATTTATATGTAGCAGGAGATTAGCGATTTAACAAGTTTTGTAGGAGGCAAGCAATTATGGCAGTAAAACAATTGTCATTTGAATCTGACGCCAGAGCTAAGCTGTTAGCTGGCGTAGAAAAACTCGCAGCAGCCGTAAAACCAACCCTCGGCCCGAGAGGCCGAAATGCAATTCTCGATAAAGGTTGGGGCGGACCAACCGTAACCAAGGATGGCGTAACCGTTGCAGAGGAAATTGAGCTTGTTGACAAAAATGAGAATCTCGGCGCAAAGCTGGTAAAAGAAGCCGCAAGCAAGACCTCGAAAATCGCCGGTGACGGCACAACAACTGCTACTGTCCTTACAGAAGCTCTGTTCAAGGAAGCGTATAGGAACCTTGCAGCGGGTGCAGATGCTATGGCACTGGCCCGTGGTATGCACAAGGCAGCACAAGCCGTAACTGAAAAGCTCGCCTCGCTGGCGAAGCCGATAGATATTACCAAAGCCAACGACATAACAAATATCGCCTCGGTGTCGGCTAATAACGATGTTACGATAGGAAAGATTATGGCTGATGCCTTTCACCGGGTCGGCAAAGATGGTGTCATTACCGTCGAGGAAGGCAAAAGCTTCGAGACGACCGTCGAGTTTGTCGAGGGAATGCAATTTGACCGCGGATATCTTTCACCGCATTTCGTGACTAACCCGGAAAATATGGTATGCGAACTGGAGAAACCGTATATACTTGTCCACGAGGAGAAAATCAGCAATGTTGCCAAGCTCGTGCCATTGCTTGAGAAGGTTGCCAAAAGTAAGAGACCCCTGCTGATTATTGCAGAAGATGTAGAGAGTGAGGCATTAGCAACGCTTGTGGTCAATAAACTAAAGGGCATTCTACAGTGCGCGGCGGTAAAGGCACCAGGTTACGGCGACCGTAGAAAAGCAATGCTATCCGACATTGCAATACTGACTGGAGCAGAGCCGATTTTCAAAGACCTTGGAATCGATATGGAAAGCATCGGTGTCAGGCAGCTCGGCCAGGCAAAAAAGGTAACCATCGACAACGATAATACAATCATCGTTGAAGGTGCCGGCAGCCAGGAAGCCATCAACGGTCGAATCAAGCAAATAAAAGATGAGATAGAAATCACAACCAGCGATTATGACCGTGAGAAACTCCAGGAACGGCTGGCAAAGCTGACCGGCGGTGTTGCCCAAATCAATGTCGGGGCCGCGAGTGAAGCGGAAATGAAGGAAAGAAAAGCTCGAGTCGAAGATGCACTGCACGCCACCAGGGCAGCCATCGAAGAAGGAATCGTTCCCGGCGGAGGTGTAGCACTAATCCGTTGTCTGGATGCGGTTAAGAAATTGAAGCTCGAAGGTGATGAGAAAACCGGTGCTGATATATTAGCCAAAGCGCTGAAAATGCCCTGCTACTACATCGCCGCTAATGCGGGAGCTACGCCGAATCTCGTGGTTAACAAAGTCTCGGAAGGCAAAGGCGGCTTCGGCTACAACGCCGATACGGATAAATATGAGGACCTGGTTGAAGCCGGTGTTATTGACCCGGCTAAAGTAACGCGGATCGCCCTGCAAAATGCGGTAAGCATAGCTGGCCTGCTACTGACCACCGGTTGCCTTGTTACTGAGAAGCCCAAGGAAAAAGAAGAATTGCCTTATGGGCCTGGTGGCGGCTATGGTGGTTACGGTGAAGATATGGAGATGTAATGTCAGCCATCCGAAGCCGGTATCTTAACTCGGACAAGGGAGCAAAAGCGATGAGTAAAAAAGCAATCCACTCTTATGCCTACATCTGTAAGTATTGGAACAGCCGAAACGTGCTAACTGTAATTGCTGTGATGTGTGTTTTGTTAACCACCAGTTGCGCACGGAAAGAGGCCAAAACCTCCGGCTTGGATTCAGAAAAGGTAAAACAGGCGATACTCAAGGATGAACGGATGGCGTGGTGGCGTGAGGCGAGATTTGGGATGTTTATTCACTGGGGTCTTTATGCGGTACCGGCTGGTGAGTGGAACGGCAACAAAATACCGGGCCTCGGTGAGTGGATTATGGAAAAGACCCAAATACCGGTGGCTGAATACGAGAAGCTCGCGGAACAGTTTAATCCGGTAAGTTTTAACGCCAACCAGTGGGTGCAAATCGCCAAGGACGCTGGAATGAAGTATATCGTCATCACATCGAAACACCACGACGGTTTTTGTCTATGGGACTCAAAGGTAACGGACTACGACATAATGGATGCGACGCCGTTTAAGCGCGATGTTCTCAAAGAGTTATCTGAGGCGTGCAGAAAAGAAGGCATCCGGCTATGTTTCTATCATTCGATAATGGACTGGCATCATCCGGATGCACAGGCGCCCTTTTACCCGAAATATGATGACGGTAAGCGAACAAATCCTAATTTTTCTCGATATGTCGAGGACTATTTAAAGCCGCAGATTAAGGAGCTGATAATAAATTACGGCCCGCTTGGCGTTCTCTGGTTTGACGGTGAATGGGTAAAAGACTGGACCGAGCCAATGGG
>CAZKYA010000138.1:0-6059 GCA_964556725.1 uncultured Pirellulales bacterium | reverse complement strand
ATGGCTGGGAAGCTATCGGCGGCAGGCATTGTGCGATGAGATACTGTATCGTTGAGGGCGGTTACATCTCAGGTGTCTGGACGTGCCAAACCACAGAAGATTTCGAGTTTCACAACAATATCATCACCAACTGCGAATATTTCTGGATGCGTAAGCCGGGCGACACGCAGAAATACCGCATCTACGACTGCGTTGTAACCAATAACAGGTACTATTCCGGCTACGGAATCGCAAGCGGACCCACCAGCCAGACCGGACCTGAAATAACCTATGATGAAAAAAATGTCATCAAAGAGGGTAAGGTTATTCTGGTGAAAGACAAAACGGCGAGGAATTACCTGCATATTGAAGAAGGCACACTCGGAAGCGAAATTGGTGCAGGATTATTCCTCGAGCAGAAGGAGAAATAAAAGTTATGAAAAGTTATAGAAAGGAGCTTTGGTTCAATACGTCAGGAAGACGCGAATTTATAAACATTACGCCGCAGGTTGAGCAAGCCTTAAAAGAAAGCGGCATTAAAGAGGGGTTTGTTCTATGTAATGCTATGCACATTACCGCCAGCGTCTTTATCAACGACGATGAATCCGGCCTTCATCACGACTTTGAGGCCTGGCTTGAAAAACTGGCGCCTGAAAAACCATATTCACAGTATCGGCATAACGGCTTTGAGGACAACGCCGATGCACATCTCAAACGCAGCGTAATGGGCAGGGAAGTTGTGGTAGCCGTAACCGATAGCGAACTTGATTTTGGGCCGTGGGAGCAGATATTCTACGGTGAATTCGACGGCAAAAGGAAAAAAAGAGTCCTGATAAAAATTATCGGCGAGTAAATTCGTTGCTCGCGACTCATACCGCGAGTAGAAAAAACCGAAATCCTAAGCACCTAATTTTTATTGCGATAAGGAATCCGAAAGGATTTGTTTTAGATTATATTGGGCTAAGATGTTTCGCTGGGTTTGGGCTATTTGTTGTAGATTAGCCGACTCGTCTATCGTTGTCTGGGCAAAGCTTACTGCTTTTATTGATTCAGCGATATCGGATAACTTGATGTTTGCCGGGTCTTTTACGGGCATAAAACCCACTCTGGGGTCGGAAGTCCTCACGATAAGGCCGCTGGTAACGAGATGGTTGAGTATCTTTTCACCGAATTCAGCAGGGATACTTAATTTGCTGCATATAACTGCTGCCTCGACCGGAGCCTGATTTGCCTGGAACCCGGCGGCAATCTCTCTGACAATGTTGATAGCGGTAAGGTCGTTGGCTATGAAATATTCCTCAGTTTTCTTTGCAGCAGCAATCTCAGCAGCATCAAGACTTTTCAGGTGTTGGGTTGTGAATGTCAACTGCAGGCCAAACAGCACGATAAGCCAGGTTATAAAAATCCACAAAACACCCAAAGGAACAAGGCCCAGAATACCATAAAGCTTACTGTAGGGGATAAATTCCGTGACATACTGGCCAAAGCCCCACTTCGCAATACTCCAAACTAATGCAGCTACGACTGCTCCCCAGATAGCTGCTTTTGCCTGAACTTTTGTGTTCGGCAAGACAAAATAAAGCAGAAAAAATGAAACAGTTGCTATAATATATGACAAAATAGCGGGCCCCATATACGAAAGAATGGTTTTTTGAATCTGCACAAGGGCAGCGTATCGTGCGGCAACGTAAATACCTAATCCCAGTAGCAAAGGCCCAAGTGTTAAAAGTGCCCAGTAGTTAATCATTCGGTGCAAAAAAGTCCTGCCTCTGGCGACATGCCATATATTATTAAACGCCCTTTCTATAGTTGATAATAATGACAATGCGACCCATATCACGATTACCACACTAATAAACGTAATCGTGCCCTTACCAGCCCCCGTGAAGAAGTCTGCAACCACCTTATCAAGATGTTCAGTCAGCTTGACAGCTTGGTCGGGATTACCAGGGTCAGGATACTGAATATTCGACAGATGAACCTGGTCGTAGATAAAACTCTTTACTTTCTCACCGACCTCACTATAAGCCGGGAACGATTGGAATATCAAAAGCATAACGATAGCAAGAGGGACAATTCCAAAGATTGTATGATATGATAGTGCTGCGGCTTGTCTGCTGGAGTGGTTTTTCCTTAACAGGCGTACACAGTGCGACCACAGTTTGATTTGAAAGACCACAAAACGGCTGGCTTTACCGAGTTTCGCAGTAGGTGTGGATAAAAGATTTTTCAATGAGTTCATCTTCATACCTTTCTAATACATTTTAGTCCATGGCCCTAATCGGAGCACCTTTTTACTTGAGCAATTCTTCAAGCTCCTCACGGAGTCTTTGCCTTAATTGCTGCTTTAGCATCTCTTCCGCCAGCCGACCCCAGTTAAGCTCCGGCCTATCAATAGTACCAATAAGTGGTAGTATAATTCTCTCCGCAGTTGTTTGTTCGCCAATTTTTACTGTTTCCAGCTTAAAATCTGTTGTAAGCACATAAGGTGTTTTAACTTTCATATCCAGTATTCTATTAGGCCCAATAGAACCGCCAAAATTGGTTGGATATCTATCGAGATTAACCTGCATATTATCATAACTTAGCTGGCCGTTTCGCAAAACAAATTTTGTAGGAAGAACTGCCGCATCAATATTTTTACCAGTTTGTGTCCTGGACAGGATATTTCCCAGCAGGCCCTTTGTCTGTAACTTCATATTTTCAATTCCAGCCGTTCCAATAATTTCCGGCTGCAAATTTGTGTCTCTTCCAAGTGGTATTGCAAGCTTCTCACAATGGAAATTTGCGATGCCAGTAATATCCGCCTGGTCCTTGAAAATGGGATTTAGATATACCAGCAGATTCCTGCTTACCTGCTCGTTGATTTCGACCTTATCTATAATCTGTATAGGGCCGGTTGTTTGCAGGACCATAGGTTTCTGCCTGAGGTCTATCCCGGCAGCAAAATTAAATCTGCCATTGTTGACGGTCGTAGAAAATGGTTCGATGTTTAATAGGCCATTTTGGATTTGAATGTCTGTCTCGGTTGGGCCAAAGTTCAGCCCCATATACTCGGCCTTGTCAAAACCTAATTTGGCTTTTGTATTAAGATTTGCCAGTATTTCGTCTGTCTGGCCGGCTGGATATTCGCTTGTGAAATTGATAGTGTCTTTTCTTTCGCCCTGAAGTTTTAAGCCCTGTGGCAAAAAAGGACCGGCTAAAGTGCTGATAGCCGACCAGTTATATTCACAGTCAAAACTACCATCCATTTTAGTCTTGCCGTCTTTATCAGTTTGTCGGATTTCACCTTTACTAATCTTTATTTGAGGACTTTCCAACTGAAGTTTTTTAACATTGACGGTTTTCTGCTGTGGATTAAGCTCGGCATCAAAGGTAAGCAGAACTTCTTGCTGCTCGAAAGGATTCTGCTGTGGATAGCACACACTTAGATTTCTGATTTTTGTCGAGTCAGTAACGACTGTGTAGGTATCCTTTTGAGAGCTTATAGAGATTCTCGATTCGGCGGTGCCGGCCAATTGCATTTGCTTCGGAAAAGATGCGAATAGAACCGCAAACGGCTGGAGCTTCTGCAGGTCAATATCACTGGCAAAAACAGATAAGTGCATAGGTTTCGCTGCCTTTTTATTCAATGGCAGGACTGCATCTTCTACAGTTACCCGGCCAAGGGTTGCGTTGGCTTTTATAGAATCAATGGTAACAAGATTGTTTTTCTGGTCGATATTAAAAGAAAAATCCACGTCAGCGGCCGGCTCGAAAGCAGTGGCTTTTTCCGAAGCTATCATAATATTCCTAATAGTGGATGAGCCGATAGTTGTAAATTCGTCTTCTTTGATAGAGACCTGGCCTTTGCCGGAAAACTCGCCTGCTATCTGATATTGGCCGATATTTGCAAACTGCCCTAATTCTGATTGAAATTTTTTCAAATCTACATCAGCATTAAAATTTAATAATTCAGCGGTGCCGGTGCAATTGATTTTGGCAAATGAAGATGATACATCTAATTTGTCAAACTTTATGCCCGTTTCATCCGAGGATATTTGCGTCTGTGCCTCAATGGGCTGCGAAAGAGAGACTATCTTTCCATCGATTGAGCCCTGCAATCCCGACAGCGCTGCCTGGCCTTGAATTCTCTGTTTACCCTCTTCAGTAATTTTTTCGATATTGCCTGTTAACCTGCCTGAGGTTATTTGCATTCCTTCTTTCAGACCCAACGTCCGCGGCATCTGCGAAAAAACGGCCGGTAAGTCAAACTCAAAATCGGCCTTTAATTCGTAAGCCGAGTCAGGCTTGATAAAGTCGGTGAATGATTTATATGTTGTAGGAATAGCACCGGTTGCATTCACAACAGCCCAATCGCTCTTAACTTGCAGATTATCAATATTTATCACATCGGCCTTGCGGCTTATCTTTGCATCTACATCCAGATTACTGGTTTGCAATCTGTCACCTTTTAGCCCGGCTGCGGTTATGTCCAGATTCTTTGCTTTGATAACGCCGCTTAAATTTTCAACTTGACCATCTTTGATTTGGCTCTCTATGTCAGCTGAAACCACTCCTTTGGCCTGAACCTCAACTCCGGCTAACGCAAAAAAAGACGTAAGGGATTCAAGGTCCAGCTCGTTGACCTCGATGCTTAAATCTCCGCTGGTTCCTTTTAAGGTCCAGCCGGTTTCGTCCCGGCTAATCTTGCCTTCTGTGTGAACCTGAGACTGCATTCCTTTATCCACAACAGCCAGATTTATATCGAAATCTGTTTGCTGTCCGGGTGGTCGTAAATTTACTTTCGAGTTTATCTGTGAAAACTCAACGGTATGCGACTGAAGGTCAGTTACTGTCAAACTGCCGTCATTTACCACGAGGTCAATTTGCTTTATTGGCGGTATTAGTAATTCTGGTTTTTGCTCAGGTGTTATCTTTTTCTGAGGTGTTTCTATTGTTTGACGAGCATTAAGGTTCACTCGAATTCTCGGCTCATCAATTATAGTCTCACCGAAAGACCAGTTACCCATCAAAATAGAGCCATAGTAAGGTTTTGTAGCAATTTGCTTGACCTCTACGGATGTTTGGCCAATGTTATCGTTAAAACTAAAATCTGTGACACTAATACCTTTGAACCAGCCCATTGAAAGACCAGCAAAATCTGCTCGGCCGTTGATAGCATTATTAATCCTATCCAGTATTATTTCCCGCCCTTTCTCGGATGATATAAATGCAGGGGTAAGCAGAAATGTCAAGACAACGAGAACAACTGCAGCTACTAATACCAACTTGAGTATCTTCGTCATAGTCTTTTTTGGCGGTTTAGCTTTGAGATTTTTCTTATCCTGCATCATTTTGTCCCCCGAAAAATAGCGTATAAGTGGGTTAAATCTTTTTATAAACTCCGCAGCTGTGAACTGAACAGCAAAAAATTAGTCGAGCATTATTTCGTCTGATTTGTGTTTGACAACCTCATCGACCTTGTCGGTGTATTTTTTGGCGATGTCATCGATTTGCTTTTTCCCTTTTTCGAGGTCGTCTTCGGTAATAACTTTGTCTTTCTGCTGCTTTTCGAGATGTTTGATTGCATCTCTTCTAATGTTTCTAACGCTCACCTTTGTCTGCTCACCGGTGTGTTTAACCTGCTGGACGAGCTGCTTTCTTCGCTCCTCACTAAGCGGAGGAATATTAAGGCGGATGAGCTTGCCATCCACAATTGGTGCAATGCTCAAGTCACTACTTTTGATTGCTGTCTCGATTGCCTTAACCGAGGCAGGGTCAAAGGGCTTAATCACAATCATATCTACCTGTGGAGCTACTAAGGTCGCCAACTGTTTTAACGGTGTAGGTGTACCGTAGTAGTCGGCCTTGATGTTCTCAACCAGAGCCGTGGAAGCCCTGCCGCTGCGAATGATTTTTAACTCATCGTGCAGGGCTTCGACTGCCTTTCTCATCTTGGATTCGCTCTCGGAAACTATCTCTTTGGTGGGCATATTCACCTCACTTCATACCGTTATTCGCATCCTGTCGTTGCAAAGTGCAAGGCGGACTCGCAATGACAAATCATTAACTAATTAAAGTACCTACTTTTTCGCCGC
>CAZKYA010000137.1:0-6073 GCA_964556725.1 uncultured Pirellulales bacterium | reverse complement strand
AAGAGTTAAAGGAATCGGAACAAAGATTCAGAAGGATTTTTGAGGAAGTGACCGATGGAATACTTCTGGCGTATCCAGAAACCAAAAAATTCTATTTTGGTAACAAAACGATTTACCAAATGCTAGGTTATAATGAGGAAGAAATCAAGGGCCTTGGGGTTATGGATATCCATCCCCAGGAAGTCTTGCCTTATGTTATAGAACAGTTTGAGAAGCAAAGCAGGAGGGAAATTGCATTAGTTAAGGATATTCCAGTGAAAAGAAAGGATGGCAGCGTTTTTTACGCTGATGTTAACTCGGCACCCATAACACTTGCTGGGAAAGCATATCTGATGGGTATTTTCAGAGACGTCACCGAACGCAAGAAGGCAGAACAGTCCCTTAAATACCTCAATGAAAAACTCATCCGATCAAACCAGGAGCTTCAAGAGTTCATCCATGTCGCTTCGCACGACCTCAAAGAACCGACAAGGAAAATAGCCTCTTTCGGACAAATGCTGGCTGAATCTCTGGCAAATAAATTAAACAACGATGAGCGGGAGAATTTCAATTTTATGATAGATGGTGCTAATAGAATGGGAGAGTTGATTGAATCAATAGTTTTATACTCTCAAGTCAGCACAGAAGATGTTCAATTTGAGCAGATTGACTTGAATGAAATCATAAAGCAGATCAAGGAACTGGAATTAGCGGTCAAGCTCGAAGAAACCAAAGGCACGATATCGGTGCCTGAACCTCTGCCAGCCGTCAAAGGCGACCCCACTCAAATACGGCAACTACTGCAGAATCTCATATCAAACGCACTGAAATATCATAAGAAGAATATTTCACCCGAAGTTACCATACGAGCACACAAAGAAGACAATGAAATGGTCCGGGTTGAGGTGCAGGACAACGGAATCGGAATTAAAAGGGAGCAACATAACAAACTTTTTGTTATGTTCCGGCGTTTGCATTCCAGAGATGAATATGAAGGTATAGGTATAGGCCTGGCTATATGCAAGAGAATTATTGAGAGACATAGAGGAGAAATCGGTATCGAGTCAATTTACGGCCAGGGCTCAACCTTTTGGTTTACACTGCCAGCATCGGTCAGTATTCAAGAGCAAAGCGAGCCGATATTAGTTTTTGCAAAGCCAAAAAGTAACAATAATTAAAGGAGGTGGTAAAAATTGATTCGTCAAAATTTGTATTAATGTTGTTTATCAAAGATAACCTCGGGAGCTCAAAAGCTTATCAAAAATGCTTTGGCTGCGCAAGAAATGGGGGTAAAAGATGCGAAACTCAAAACCGATATTGCTCGTCGAAGATGACCGCGTTGACATAATGACAGTAAAGCGTACGTTCAAAGACCTCAAAATTACAAATCAACTGGTCTGCCTGGGCGATGGTAACCAAGCTCTGGAGTATTTAAGAAACGAGAATAATGAAAAGCCGTGTGTAATCCTGCTGGACTTGAATATGCCGAAGATGAACGGCGTCGAATTTTTAAGAACCATCAAAGCAGATAAGGCGTTGAAAGAGATTCCTGTTGTAGTTCTGACGACGTCCAAGAAAGAACAAGATGTGATTGAAAGCTTTAATCTCGGTGTCGCCGGTTATATAGTTAAACCAGTTGATTATAAAAAGTTTGTAGAAACAATCAGGACAATTGGTCTTTACTGGACGTTGAGTGAATTGCCAAACGGGAAGTAGAAAACAGAAAATAAAATATACAAATTTGATTAAGCCAGTATGACAAGCAGGTCATAAAAAATAAGAACCCGGCAGCCTACCAGCTAACCAATCATTTCCAGGGTAGCTAAAGCAGCAAACTTATCGTCAGCAAGTTCAAAAACTCCATCAAGGCCGGTTATCGTAAAGACACCCTTAATTGCAGCGGCAACGCCACAAAGAACAAGACGTCGCCCACAATCAGTTACTGGCTTATGCAATTTCAGTAATCCTGAAAGACTCGAAGAAGTTACCGTATCCACGCCGGAAAAATCAATTACCACATCACAGTCACCTCTATTACGCACCATCTCGACAATGGTTTCGAGTTCATCAGCTATTTCTGGTTCTTGAGGCAGGTCCACGAGAATGATGTTTTCCGACCAATTTTGTATCCCCATTCTTAATCTCCTTTTTCAACCTGATATAGCACCCTGAAGTTTTAAACATCGTATCGACATAAGTATGAACTAAATTGAGAAAAAAAGCAAGGGTTTTTGCTTATCTTGTTAACAGCTTCTAAGCAACCAGATATTGGCTTGCAGGTCCTGTTCTAATATTTAATAGTCAACCGATTATCGGCTAAATGCCAGTTTTTAACCATAGAGCACAAAGGTCAACAACCTCAGACATCAAAGATATGGGACATAATGTTCATTTCGCGGCCTGTGATAAAGCCGGCTCAGCCTCCCGATAATCCTCGTCCGCACCGGGTTTATCTGCCTTGCGTATGTCCTGCTGATTCCTCATCAACCAAGGCTGGCTCGAAATTTATCACGGAGTAAAGATGACCTCCGCCGGGCCAATTTACCGCATTGGAGCAGTGCTTCTTGACCTGGAAGACCCTTCACAAGTCATAAAGCGCGGCGACCAGCCAATTCTTTCACCGAGGGAAGAATACGAGCGTATCGGTGATGTCGGCAACGTCTGTTTTGCTTGTGGAGCCGTTATTTCCAATAACGGCGAAATGAAAATCTACTATGGAGCAGCAGACACCTCAATCTGCATCGCTATGTGCACCCTCAATCAAATCCTAAAAGAGGGATTTTAGTCTTATCCCGGTCTTTTCAACAAGATTCTGCTGTCGGCTACCACGCATCCCTCTCTTTCAGGATATACAATCAGTGGATTGATATCCAGCTCGGCTATCTCAGGATGTTCAGCAACCAGTTGTGAAAGCCGAAGAACACAATCTTTGATGGCATCGATATCAGAGGGTGGTGCACCGCGAACACCCTTGAGAATGCTATACGCTTTGATGGTTCGTATCATAATCTCTGCGCTAATCTCCCACATAGGAGCTAATCGGAAAGTTACATCCTTCATTGCCTCCACAAATGTGCCGCCAAGGCCAAACATACATATCGGACCAAACTTCGAGTCCCTAACGGCACCAAGAATAACCTCCACTCCACCCTTTGCCATCCTCTCCATAATAACACCATCTATTTTTGCTGAGGGATTAAACTTCTTTACATTTGCAATGATATCTTCAAAAGCCTTTCGTGCCTCTTCTTTAGTCTTGATTTTCAGCCGAACCCCTCCCACATCAAATTTGTGGACAATGTCCGGAGAAGAAATCTTCATAGCTACCGGAAAGACAAACTCCTCTGCCGCTTCATCCACCTGGGCCACGTCTTTCAGCAAAATACTTTTTAAAACTGGAAATCCGTAACATTGAAGAATTTCATTTGCCTCTTTTTCAGACATGTAATAGCTGTCCCTGCCTTCGAGCTTATTTTTTATGACTACAGCAGCAGTGTCACGGTCTGCAGCTATTCTTCGCACCTCTCTTTTTTGGAGATTTAACAGGCCTCCGTAATAAGCCATCGATGACATCGACCGCACTGCCGCCTCAGGAAAAGGATAGTTAGGAATGCCGTGCGCTTCCAGATACTTGATACCCTCGGAAACATCGACAATTCCCATAAATGAGCACAAAACCGGCTTGTCAATATCTTTTGCCACGCGAGGGACTATCTCCGCCGTCTCCATAATATCCGTCATTGCCTGAGGGCTAAGGATGACAATGGCACCATCTACACCTTCATCCTTCAGAACGTAACGTATAGCCGCCTCGTAACGCTCATGAGTGGCATCTCCAATCACATCTACAGGATTTTCAATACTGGCAGTCGGGGGAAGCTCTTTTTTCAATTTCTGTTTAGTTTCTTCTGATAAAACAGCAATCTTTAGATTGTGCCGAATGGCAGCATCTGTTGCCATAATGCCGGGACCGCCTGCGTTAGTGACGATTGCAATGCGGTTGCCTTTCGGTATCGGCTGTTTTGCAAAAGCAACGGCACGATTAAAAAGCTCTGCTATACCCTCGACTCTGAGAATACCGCTTTGATAAAAAATAGCATCATAGGCATTGTCGGAGCCAACAAGAGCACCCGTGTGAGATGCAGCAGCACGAGCACCTTCCGCAGAACGACCCGACTTTACGGCCAATATAGGTTTGTGAGCCTGCCAGGTGATTTCTCTGGCTGTTTCAAGGAACTCCCGACCGTTTGTAATGTCTTCCAGATACATCAGAATCACATCCGTATCCGGGTCATCTTTGAGATAACATAGAAGGTCCATCTCATTTACATCGGCCTTATTTCCAAAGCTGATAAACTTCGAGAATCCGATGTCCCTGCCCTCCGCATAATCCAGTACCGCAGTACAAAGAGCTCCAGACTGAGAAATGAAAGCGATGTTTCCGGGTTTTGGCATCTTCGTTGCGAAACTTGCGTTCATCCGAACATTTTCATTATTATTGATGACCCCGAGACAGTTGGGTCCAACCAGGCGGATGCCGTATTTCGCAATCGCTTCTTTCACGCGATTCTCTAATTCTACACCGTGGCCTCCTACCTCTTTAAATCCGGCACTAACAATAATCGCCCCTTTGACCTGCTTTTGGCCTGCCTCTTCCAGTATTGAGCAAGTCGCTTCAGCCGGGACAATGATAACTGCTAAGTCCACTTCATCAGGGATGTCCATTAATTTTGGATAGGCCTTTACGCTCTGGACAGATTTCCATTTAGGATTGACCGGATAAAGAACCCCTTCAAACCCGGCACTGAGGATATTGCGGAACACAGCGAGCCCTACGCTGCCAGACCGGTTGGTAGCACCCACCACCGCAATCGACCGAGGACTCATAATATATTCAATATCCTTCGCCATAATATCCTCAAAATAAATCCGTCTATGCCATCCACATAGTAATATTCTCTAATGCAAATGTCAACATTTGTGTCAGACGCAATTACTCATTCTGCAGCGGTTTATATAGTAATTTTGCAGACTTCAACTTGTATAGAGTACAATTCTTACACCGTTACCTATACGAGAATATAACTGTCACGACACTAACTAATAACAAAATGGCAGGTCATGCTGCGAAAATAATATACCAACAGCCAATAATGAGCCGCAAGTCACATCTCCTTAGGAAAAATTATATCCATAGAATCGGAAGCATATGACCAGCCCAATGGTGAGGTTTCTGTTTGATGAGAACTTATCTCAAGATGCTTTTGAGAATCTTGCAAATTGGTTACAGCTTCGAGCTCCCGCTGTGCTCTGGTGGGCATATAGGGAGTTAGGACAGCTATACCACTCCAGGCAACCAGGCACGAGAATACCGCCACGATGACCCCTGCCTTAAGCCACTCAAAAAAGTGAACGTGTGTACGGTATCGCTTCTCCAGCATCCCTAACGCCACTATGTTTGCCGTTGAGCCAATCATCGTAGCATTACCGCCCAGACAGGCCCCCTGCAGCAACGCCCACAATAAAGGCGTGTGCCCGAGCTTGTTCACAACCGGAATAAACGCGGCCACAAAAACAACATTGTCCACAAAGGCCGAGCCAAACGCAGAGATACTAATAATTGCCGGCGTCAAAATCGAGAGCCGATTGCCAAAGGCCGTCTGAAAATAACCAGCGATTTTTTCCGTCACCTGCGTGTGCTGAAGGGCACCGGCCACCGCAAATAGCATCATAAAGAAAAGAAGCGTCCACCACTCCACATCAGCTTCAATATAATGGCGAGCCCGCTCGTGCCGCCAAATCATAAGTAAACCCGCAATTACCAGCGGAGCCATAATCAGAACAGTATTCGGAGCCAACCCCAGATAGCTTTCAAGATGATGGTGCAAAGCAATAAAGGCAATCATTCCTACCAAGATGCCCAAACCTCGCTTATATGGCACCTGAACAAGCGGCCCAAGCCCTAACCCCATTTCACGTCGGGTCTCCAGCCGCTCGGAAAGAAGCCGAATGTCACGCCAGAACCACCACAATAGCACTCCTATCGAGGTCGAAAGTGTCACCAGCATAATAGGAAATGACCACTTCAGAAAGT
>CAZKYA010000136.1:0-6077 GCA_964556725.1 uncultured Pirellulales bacterium | reverse complement strand
CTCTTTCAGCTTCGGTGCCGGTTTTTTTCGAGTGTCCTCGATACAAAAATCCATACTGTTAATTTCCTCTAAAATGGTTCTGGGCAGGCAAATACGCCTTTCAACGCCCCGTTAATAATACTAAAAGGCGATAGTATAGCACCTTGCTGCGGAAAAGCAACTCCAAAACTCGCGAGACGACCCATTTTTAGGTATTTGTGAAGAAGCTTGACGTGAACTGCGTACAGGGGTAAAAAGATACTTGTCTGACGACGGTCAAGAGTCGATAATCGGGAACTCGGTTTTTCCGCCGTTGCAGCGGGCTGACTCGTGCTACACAGCGCTTCCACCCTCCGTAGCAGAGCTACTGTGGAGGACAGGTCGCAGAGTAGTATTTGGACCGGCTTGACTGAGCCCGCCGAAGTTCATTGATGGCTGTTTAATTTACTATTTGATGCAAAGCTGTAATCTAATAGTAGCGCTATATGGAAACCTTATAATCAATAATTAGACAGGGAGAAGAACATGATTGAGGCCATAAGAAAGCATTTCCAAAACTCCAATTGGTGGTTCACGGTCATCATAATCGGTCTGCTGGTTAGCTGTGTGGCAAACATTGCACCGCTATGCGAGGAAACTGCTGCGCAGTCACCGGACCGCAAAGTGCGTATTGTGCTGGTCGGCGATTCCACGGTCACCGATAAATCCGGCTGGGGGCTTGGATTCAAACAGTTCCTCAACGACCAAGCCGAGTGCATCAACCTGGCTGCTAACGGCCGAAGTTCCAAGAGCTATATCAACGAAGGCCGCTGGGTGAAGGCGCTTGAGCTGAAGGGTGACTATTACCTGCTCCAGTTCGGCCACAACGACGAACCCGGCAAAGGCGACCGTTCGACAGACCCCAACACAACTTATCGTCAGTTCATGGCTCGCTATGTGGATGACGCACTCGCTATCGGCGCAAAACCCATCCTCGTTACTTCGCTCACCCGCCGCCAGTTTGACAAATCGGGCAGCGGCAAAATTAAATCGAGTCTGATGCCCTACGTTGAAGTGGTGAAATCGCTGGCGACAGAGAAAAAAGTGCCGCTGGTTGACCTCCACGCCCGCAGTATTGAACTGTGCGAAAAGATGGGCTCCGAAAAGTGCTGCGAGTTCAGTCCCAAAAAGGATGACGGCCAGTTCGATGACACACATCTCAATGCCGAAGGCAGCGTCATATTTGCTCGGCTCGTCGTCGAGGAACTTGTCCAGGCCGTACCGGAACTGAAGCCGTTCTTTCGAAGCGAGCCCGGCACGGATTTCATAAACAAGCCGGCCAATGTTTTCGATGTCCGCCAATTCGGCGCCAAGGGCGACGGCAAAACACTCGACACTGCAGCTATCCAGCAGGCGCTTGACGAATGCGGCAAGGCCGGCGGCGGCATCGTGCGTCTTTCGCCGGGCACCTACCTGAGCAAACCCATTTTTCTAAGGAGCAACACCACTCTCCAGCTTGATGAAGGTGCGACCCTGCAGGCCACGGATGAACCGAACGACTTTGCAGACCCGGAAAAGGGCTTGTTGGGATTCGTGAACGGGAACACTCTCACCAATGTGGCCATCGCTGGTAAAGGCAGGATTGACGGCGCCGGCGCCCGCTGGTGGGGGCCGGCCGAGGAAGCCAAAAGGGCCGGCAAGCCCGAGCCGAGACGCAGACCGCGCATGGTGCTCTTTAATGATTGTGTAGGCCTGCGCATCCAGGGTGTCACACTGACTAATTCACCGAGTTTTCACCTCGTCCCCAGGGATTGTGAGGACGTGGATATCAATGGCGTGACAATCCTCGCGCCGGAGGACTCGCCCAACACCGATGCGATTGACCCCAGCGCCAGCCGCCATGTTCGCATTTCCAATTGTTACATTGACGTCGGCGATGACAACATCGCAATCAAGTCCGGTCACGTGGACACGGCGCACCCGGACGCCGCATGTGAAGACATCACCGTTACCGATTGCACGTTCCTGCACGGCCACGGCATGTCCATTGGCAGCGAAACTATTGGCGGCGTGCGCAATCTTACCGTTCGGCGCTGCACGTTCGAGAATACCGATAGCGGCATCCGCATCAAATCCGCCCGCGGCAGAGGTGGGCTTGTGGAAAACGTTACCTACAGCGATATTACGATGAAGAACGTAAAGATTCCTATTAACATCACCGCCTACTATCCCAGAATCCCCAAAGAAGATTCAGCGCAGACTGTCACGCCCCAAACGCCTGTCTATCGCAACATCCGCATCACAAACCTCACTGCTACCAGCCCGCGCAGTGCCGGGGTCATTGTCGGCCTGCCCGAGTGTGAAGTGTCGGATGTCGTATTGGAAAATGTTCGTATCTCTGCTCCCGAGGGTCTTACGATTCGCAATGCCAGGGAAATCAAACTCAAGAACGTAAAAATCCAAACGCAGCAGGGCGAGCCCTTCATATTGGAGAACACAGAGGTCGAAGGAATAGAAGCAGCGGACAGCAATGCACCGTAATTAAAAAAATGAGGAAATCCGGGGACGCCATACTCATTTCGGCCTCGGATAGATGGGACTTTTTCAACAGCCCCGCTGTCCCTATTTATTACTTCTGCGGTTCTCTGCTGAGAAAAGGTGAAAGTTCCATTGCAGAAAAACTCAAGTCTAAGGTAAAATGATGCAAGTGGAAACAGCGCCAGCCTTAATTATGACATAACACAGCCATCTATGTATAATTGAGAGTTGCTATGAAAGTAGTGTTTGTTAGAACACCAAGGTATGTTTGGCCTTTTAATAGTGAAACAAGCGCCTTTTGGCAGCCCTTGGGTTTTATGTCACTATTGGCCCAGATTGAAGCCTCAAGGCCAGACTGGTCCATAAAAATAATCGATTGTCCCGGCAGTAAAACTGGGTGGAAAACACTGTTTGCTATTCTTGACTTCAACTGGCCTGATGTCGTATGCTTAGGTGAGGAAACAGTTTCTACGCATGAAGCTATGCGACTGGCAGGTTTTGTCAAAAATCAACATCCGAAAACTATTATTATCGCAGGAGGCGTATACTTTAGCTATGCAGCAGAAGAATCTCTTAAAGATGGCTTCATAGATTATATAGTCCATGGTGAAGGTGAACTTACGCTTCTTGAATTACTCATAACCATTGCCGATGGAGATCACATCGAAAAGGTTAAGGGATTATCATATAGACTAAATGGTCAAGTCCTAAGAACTGGATTACGAGCACCAATAACAGACATGGATACTTTGCCGATGCCTGCCTGGTCTAAAGTTCCAATGCATCTGTATGGTCTTGGGGCAAAAAACCACCCAGGTCTGGTTTCAATAGAGCATAGTCGCGGATGTGTGGATAGTTGCAGTTTCTGCAATCTCTGGAAGCATATGGGAAAGTTATCCATTGATGGAAAAACAATAAAGCCTTATTACCGCAGCAAATCTCCGGAAAGGTGCTTCGAAGAAGTTACTAGGCTTATTCGTGATTTCGACAGGCACACTTTTGGTTGGGTAGATCCTACATGGAATATTGACCCAAGATGGACTGATACATTTTGTGATCTTGTATTAAAACAAAACGTAAGAATACGCCAGACTGCTTGGCTTAGGGCTGATTATGTTGTTCGAGATGAGGAGCTTGGTATTCTTGAAAAAGCTGTTCGTGCAGGACTATGTCAAGTTATGATTGGTGTTGAAAGACCGGATGAAGCAGGTCTTAAGGAATTGAAGAAACATTCTAATGGGCCTGAAATTACCGCTAAGGCATTTGAAATTTTTCGTAAGAAATATCCAACGGTTTTTACAATAGGTTCTGTCATATTTGGAGTCTGGGACGAGACAAAAGATTCACTCGATAAACTCTCGAAATATGGGTATAAAGTAGGTATGGATTACTGTTTCTTTATACCGTTGACACCTAATCCGGGGACAGAGGTTTATGAAGAGGCTCGTAAGCGTGGAATAATAGAAGTTACTGACCGTCGGGCTTATAATTTTCACACGCCGGTTATGCGTACAAAGCGATTTTCTGCCAAACAACTCGAAAGGCTTTATTTTCGGTTAATGTTCAGAGTAAGCTTGGGAATAATTATTCATCATTTTAGGAAACTTTTTGCTTTACGAGATAAGCGGCGTAAAAGGGTTTTCAAGTCCCTATTCAAATATGGTGCCCAAATTGCAGCAAGATATGTTGTTAACAGATTATGCCACCCGTTCAGTAACAAGCCGACTGTTTATTCACGTAAACCTATTTGGTATGACTCATGAGCATCATTACTTATATATTTTCGTTTTTATGCAGTCAGGACGTATCACGCTCTTTTGCGATTGATGGCCATGTATTACCTTTTTGCCAGAGGTGTACAGGAGTGTATGTTGGTCTGGGCATTAGTTTTATCTATTTACTAATAAGCGGTTACTATAAAAAAGGCCTTCCGCCACGAACTATTATTTATGTGAACATTGTAAGTCTGCTGATTATGCCTCTATTTGGCTTTCACCTGTTTGATCCGGGACCAGCGTGGCGGTTGTGGAGCGGGCTTATCTTTGGAAACGCTATAGCTTTCCTGCTTTGTCCCGCCACTATGATAATATATAACGAAGGCAAGGTTTATATCCAAAACAGTAAAGTTTCTATACCCTGTTTTTTCCTTCTTTTTATTTTCTTAAATATAATCCACCTTTGGTTTCCAATACAATCGAACCATTTCTACTATGCTGTAATCGCATTGGCCTTGATAGGATTGTTGGCCGTTTTACTTTGTATTATGGCGGTAATAGTTTTTCTGATAAAAAAGATTGTGACCTCATTAATTTCGAAAGGACTCTGGCAATGGATAAACAAAAAACTGAAAAAGTCGGTTATAGTAAAGCCTTGATAGCTTTAATAGCAACACTTTCCTGCCTTGTAATTTACATTTTGGCATGTGTCGCGTCACCGCCTGGGTGGTCACCCGATTCTTCTAAAATTGCTATCCTTGTAACTCCTCCTGGGGATGACCCGGATATTGCAATTTTCACATACGATATTACAACAGGCGAGCGGGTGTTGTTGGATAAAGTTGAAAAAGATGGCTTGTTATCGGCTCCAGCATGGTCACCGGATGGCAAATGGATTGCCTATTATAGAGTGGACCCTTCTCCACCAGAAGAATCTTTATCCGACCCTAACACCGACCCTAATATACCTATATCAACAAAGGAATCAGCTGGAGGGGACGCCACGAAATCCTTGATAAACAAGATGCAAAAACAAACGAAAGCAGCAGTAATTCGTGAAGAATTCTTCAGCGAGGAAAACAAGATACTTCATCCCCTTCTCTGCAATACTTTCACGCAAGCTTTATGTGATGACATTTCCAAGACGGAACTTTTTGATGTGAAGTTGATTATTGTCAAACCAGATGGTACGGAAAGTAAAGTCCTGCGTGTTATGCAATCTGAGTGCGATGAAGATAGACGTAAGTTGTTCTTACTTATGCAGCCACAGTGGTCACCTGACTGTAAATATCTTTTTTATGAGCGACTGCTTGGTTCGAAGGAACTTTTCTATATAGGCAGTTTGAATATAACAACTGGTGAGACATACGCGCACCTATTCAGTTCAATAGGTATCCCTGCAGTATCTCCCGATGGCAAATGGGTCGCTTCTTTGTTTGGTGAGTCAGACAGGACGACAGTTAGTATAGCTCGAATCGACGGCGCCTATCAAAAGCACTTTAATCTTGACTTTACCCTCGAGGAGGAAGAATTAAATAAATATATTCCGTTGCAGTGGTCGCCAGATTCTAAAAACATACTGATAGGGTCACGCATAATGGATGTCGAGTCTGGCGAGATACAGAAGTGCTCTGACCCAAACACCGAAGATACAATCTATGGGAGATTCTCGCCGGACGGCGATCAGCTCTATTACCTTGCTTCCGTAAGCCAAGACCCCAATACAGAAAAGCCCCTGATGGACTTTAAATCTGTCGATCTCAGAAGTAAGAGAATACAAACCGTTTTTAAGGTCTCTGATATTCCAAAGCTGAACAGTGATTATGATGGACGGATGTTTAGTATTGCACCTAATTGTAAAGTTGT
>CAZKYA010000135.1:0-6092 GCA_964556725.1 uncultured Pirellulales bacterium | reverse complement strand
ATAGTCCTTTTCTTTTTTCTGGCAGGCTCATTGTAGCCGTATTCCTCGAGACGTTCTTCTGCTTGTACTTCAGAAAGACCCTTGGCGGAAGTACTCAACTTCTCAAGGACAACTTCCGCAGCAGCGCCCACATAATAAAAATCCAATATTTGGTGTTTTTGACCACCTGCGGCTCCAAATCTATTATTTTTCACTTCAGGCATAAAATTCCTTCATCTCTGGTATAGTATATATCTTCAGGAAAAATAAAATAAAATTAGCTTTGAATCAGGAGACAGCTTTGACTCCAGTTACCCCTATTTTACTGTTATGCTTTTTCCTTTCAAGGATAGTTTTTCTTTTCCGTCTGCTGTTCTTATTTCTTGACATTTTTCGGATATTTTGCAATACTTGCTACTGCGAAATGATTATCGATTCCTTCGACTATGCTCAGGACAAGTTCGCTCAGGACAAGCATTGATTAATGATTATTGCTTCGTGGAGAACGAAATGAAAGCATCACAGATGCAAAAAGGTCAGGCCATTAGCATCGATGGTAAACTATATACCATTACTGATTTTGAACACGTCCACCTCGGAGGAAGAGGCGGAGCAGTTTACCAGACAAAAATAAAAAGCTTAACAGACGGATTGATTCATAATGTTCGTTTGCGTCCAGAAGAAAACGTCGAAGAGGTAAATCTGGATAAAAGAACATACGAATATCTGTATTCGGCCGGCAGCAAACATATCCTGATGGACACAGAGACTTATGACCAAATTACACTCGATAAAGACGCATTCGGGGATGGGCAAAAATATCTAAAACCGAATACCCAACTTCAGGTCAGTATGTATCAGGGTAAACCTGTAGTGGTTACGCTGCCTAACACGGTGGATTTGGAGGTTACACAGACTTCGCCACAGATAAAAGACGCCACGGCGACAAGTCAGTCCAAGCCGGCAACACTGGAAACTGGCCTCATCGTGCAGGTGCCATCTTTTATTAAAGCGAGCGACGTTGTCCGTGTCGATACCCGCAGCGGTGAATATGTAACAAGAGTTAAAGAATAAAAAGTGAGCTAAAGTGTCTAAAGTGAGCTAAAGTGCCTAAAGTTATAGATTATTTTTTTCACTTTAGTTCATTTTAGCTCACTACTTTTTAATTATGATGTCTGGTAAAGTAAGTAAGATACTCGTAAAGGTTTTTGGTTCACGCAATGAGCGGTTAGTAAAGGCGTATTCCGTCATCGCCCGGGATGCAGGCGGATTTGAAGAGCAGATACAAAAGCTCGACGATGAATCCCTGAAGGCCAAAACAGCTGAGTTTAAGACCAGATTAAAAGCTGGAGAAAGCCCGAAGGATATTTTGCCAGAGGCGTTTGCAGTCGTTCGAGAAGCAGCAAGGCGCAACGTTAAAATGCGGCATTTCGATGTGCAGCTTGTCGGAGGCAACGTCCTTTATGAGGGAAAGATTGCGGAAATGGCCACCGGCGAGGGCAAAACATTGGTTGCAACTCTTGCAGTATATCTTGTGTATCTGACCGGAAGAAACGTCCATATAGTTACGGTCAACGATTACTTAGCCAAGCGAGATGCAGAATGGATGGGGCCAATCTACAAGGCCATCGGAATGACGGTAGGCGCCATCCAAGCAGATATGGACACCAGCGGTGATGAACGAAAAAACCAGTATAAATGCGATGTTACTTATGGCACAAATAACGAGTTCGGCTTCGACTATCTTCGCGACAATATGAAAATATCACTGGAACAAATGGTCCAGAGTCCGCTGCAATACGCCATAATCGACGAAGTTGATTCAATTTTGATTGATGAGGCGAGGACACCTTTGATTATATCAGGGCCAGCTTTTGACGAGGTCGGCAGATATAAAAAATCAGACCAGGTAGCGAGGAAGCTAATAAGTTTGCAAAGCAACTACGACCATATCAAAAAACAAATCGATTCAGCTAAGCGAACCCTGGCCAACGCCCAGGGCGAAATAGCTGAAGCTAAGAGAGATAAGGATAATAAACGAATCGAAACGGCCCAGAAGGTAATTGAGAAAAGTCAGCAAGAACTTGCCAGTGCGGAGGCCCGCCTAGCAGGAGCCATGCAATATTACGAAGTTGAATACGACAGAAAACAAGTTCATCTTACACATGAAGGAGTTGGAGCCGCACAGGAAATAGCAGGAGTAGGGTCATTCTTTACCGGCTCAAATATGGAATGGCCACACCTATTGGAACAGAGTTTGCGTGCTCACGTGACCTTTGAGAAAGAAAAAGACTACGTCGTTATGGATGGCAAGGTTATTATCGTTGACGAATTTACGGGGCGATTGATGCACGGCAGACAATGGTCCGATGGCCTGCATCAGGCGGTCGAAGCAAAAGAAAACGTTACCGTAAAAGAAGAGACTCAAACATTAGCCACAATCACGCTGCAAAACTTCTTCAAACTCTACGACCAGATAGCAGGGATGACCGGAACGGCTGCCACCGAAGCCGAAGAGTTTATGAATATCTATAATCTCGAAGTCGTTGTGATACCAACCAACGAGCCCTGCATAAGAGAAGACCTGGACGATGTAATTTATAAAACGATGCGAGAAAAATCCAGCGCTATAGTAGAAGAGATAAATGATGTCAGCTCATCCAGCAGACCGGTTCTTGTAGGCACGGTAAGCGTGGAAAAAAATGAAGCACTTTCTGCGGCACTTACGCAAAGATACGGGCTTGAACATGAGGTTCTCAACGCCAAACACCACGAACGAGAGGCAGCGATAGTAGCCAAGGCCGGTCAGCAACACAAAGGCCGAGATGGCAAGATTCACGGCAACATAACAATAGCAACAAATATGGCCGGCCGCGGCACCGATATTGTTCTGGGACCTGGAGTGGCAGAGCTTGGCGGTTTGCATGTGTTAGGCACGGAACGACATGAAGCCAGGAGAATCGATAACCAGCTTCGAGGCCGGTGTGGGAGACAAGGTGACGCCGGTTCGAGTCAATTTTTTTTGTGCTTCGACGATGACCTTATGCAGCTTTTTGGTGGCGAGAAAATCCCGAAACTCTTGACCCTTGTCGGCTGGCAGGAAAATCAACCAATATTCCATCCAACAATAAGTAAACAGATTGCAAAAATCCAAAAAAAGGTCGAAGAACGAAACTTTGAGATTCGCAAGAGCTTGCTCGAATATGATGAGGTAATGGACTACCAGCGAAAAATCTTCTACTCGCGCAGACGCAAAATTCTTTCCGGGAAGGGGCTCAAAGATATTATCGAAGAGATGATTGAGAACGCTATCGCAAAAAATTGCAATACCATCCTTAAGGAGGATTACCCCCAGAAATGTATCATCGAATGGGCCAGAACAAACTTCGGCGTTGATTTAAGACCCTCAGATATAGCCGACGCCAAGCCGGATGAAATCGAAAAATTAATAAAAGAAAAGACAAAAGACAATACTGCCAATAACATATCGCTCTCTCTCGGTGAATACCTGGAGGACTACAGTGACCCTCAAAGCTGGGACATTGCAGGTTTATGCAAATGGGCAATGAGTGCGTTCAAAGTCAGTTTAAGCCCTTCCAAAGTCAAACATCAATCGCCGGAGGAGATAGAAGAACAGTTGATATCGGCTGCAGCCGAGCAAATTGATAAAAAAGACTGCTCCCAGTTAATCGAATTTCTAAAGGAGGACTTTGCTATTCGCACGTTTACCGAATGGGCACGAGCCAAATTTGATATAAAACTGGACGTCAGCGAACTATCGAACTTAAATACAACCCAACTCCGTCAGCTTCTTATACAGAGAAGCGCAGCCAAATACAGACAAAGGGAGATAGAATATCCTGTTGAATTTGCGATGAATATGGTCTATGGCCCCCAAGGAGCTAACGTATATGCATTTGATGCGCTGGCCAATTGGGCAAATAAGAAATATAACGCGGGCCTGAGAGCCGAGCAGCTGCAGAACACAAAACCTCACGTGGTACATAAACAACTGCTCGAATTAAGTGAAAGCTATAACAACGGCGAGCTGGAACGAGAGCTCTCGGATAAGATTTCTAAATTGAAAATCCCCGAATTAGTGAAATGGGCTAATGAGAGATTTGATGCACATCTTACAGAAGAAGAACTCGGCGACGGCGCAGAAATTAAAGAAAAGCTATATGAACAGGCAAGAGAATTTTTACGTGCTGAAATCAGGGACCTCGAAAAATATGTATTGCTACAGGTCTATGACAGCACGTGGAAAGACCATCTCTATACGATGGACCATCTAAAAGACAGCATCTGGACCCGCTCTCTCGCTGAAAAAGACCCCAAGACCGAATACAAGCGTGAGGGGTTTAGAATGTTCGAAGAGATGCTCGAAGCTATAGAGGACCGTGTAACGGATATTATCTTCAAGGTTCGCCTGGAGGCCGGTGCCCGAGCCAGAAGTGTCTGGACTGTGAGCCAAACAGCACACGATGAGGTTGGTCAGTTCGCAATGGCCGAGCGTCAGCGAGCTGCAGCACAGGCCCCACAGGGTGAGCCAAAAGTAAAGCAGATTCGGCTGGAAAAACCCAGAGTCGGGCGCAATGACCCATGCCCCTGCGGCAGCGGGAAAAAATATAAAAAATGCTGCGGAAAGAACGCATAGAACAAATTATCAGAGAAACAGGTTATCAGGGAGCGGGATATCAGGCGTTCAGGTTATCAGATGAAGTTATATGTCTATGGTTTAAAAAAAAGAAAACACCGAGCAACGGTCTGCTACTCGATGTTTTCCGGAGGGGAGAAAAATCTTTCCTTTTTTTCGTTATCGGTAACAACACGGTAGTGACTTTAACAGCGTCAGAAATTTTTAACCGTTCGTATCATATTACTACATAGTTGCGGAATTTCTAACAGAGCCAATTGAAAAATCACAACTTCGTTTGTCCTTATGGGACTTAATTACGAACGACGGCTGGTATAGGTTCGGAAATTTCCTTCTCAAGCCTGATATGTTTGCAAAATGAGTATGCACTGAAAGCAGGTGCTATGCTTACGATGTCTGCTATAAGTTACCATTAAGCAAGAAGTTAAACTTGTAAGGGCGGGGGAAAAAAGCAGGCAGCAGCATCTCTCAAAAAAATTTAAGGGCAGTGACATTCTGCATATCAGGTTTTACGCCTTCCGACAAGCCATCTAAAACGAAAGACGTCACGAATTTTCTCGGTGAATCGGACGCCCAAACGCTGTGTGCTGGTTCTGAACTCTGCGCGTTTGAAATCCTCAATAGTCGGCTTTGTTCGTGATTTGCCGAATATTGATAAAAATACCCCGGCAAGTAAACCAAGAAATGAATTTATTTTGGTGCGAATAAACATTTATAAATCCATAGTTGATAACCCCCAGTAAAACTGGGGGCTAAATATAAGACGGCTCTAAACTATTTATTAATGGAGAATTATTATCTCTGAATGGCCAATTTTACGGAAGCTAACAACTCTTGGCCGGTTCTACTTTCAAAAGCAGATTTGCCAAATAACTGATGCCTGTCGAGAATTTGTGGCTTGTAATCATAATACTTCTGCACCGCCTCGATACCTCCTTCGGCAGCACCGGCGGTTTTATATTCGCCATCCAAGAGCCATCTGCTCACCTCGTCATCGTATTCAGCAGGATAAATAAGTGCCACCACGAACCTATCATCGCTGTATTTGGCCAGATGGACCTTGGCCCGGCAGGGTGAAGCGTTCTGAATCGCCAATTTTATAAGCTGCTTGAAGTCTTTATTTGCTGATTCGAGTTCAGCAGAGTAAAAAAACATCCCTGCTTCGAGCTGAAATGTCTGGGCCGGGACGCCTTTTAATTCGAGTCGGCCGTCGGGATAGGCCTTGTGGATTTTATAGACCTTGCAGTCTCTGTATTTTTCACTTTCCAGAAGCTCGGCGACTTCTTCAGCTGTAAAACCGATGCCCACGTGGTCGCTGAAGTCGAAGATATATAAGCCAACATATTTATCCGGTTTTTGAAGCTTCGGCAATTTCATATTTTCGTATTGCGTATTGCGTCGTGCGTATTGCGTTATTATATTTCGGTACTTAACTTGTCATATTTAGCAAATAATG
>CAZKYA010000134.1:0-6193 GCA_964556725.1 uncultured Pirellulales bacterium | reverse complement strand
AAGCCAACGGTCGGATTCGAACCGACAACCCCTGGTTTACAAAACCAGAGCTCTACCATTGAGCTACGTTGGCATAATGTAAATCAAGTGCAGGTGCTTCTTGTGGTCTGAATTTACTTTATATATAATCGGCTAATATTGCAAGAAAATTATGGTTGGCCGCAGCTAAATCAAAGCTTTTCGTTGAGCTTTATCATATTTTTAGCCATCTCAACAACTCTTTTGCGAAGGGCTTTTGGTGCAAGCACCTGGACTTGGTCGCCATAGCCGAGTATCCACCAGCTTATTTCACCCAGGCCGTCAATACGAAATTCTACAATAGCCGAGCCGTCGCTGTTATGGGTGACTTTTTGCGTGCTGTGCCATTGTACCTCGGCAACATTATTAGCTACTTTGGGCAGGAACCGCAGCTTGATATTGTATATTCTGCCTTCCGGTATCATTGACCAGGCCCTGCCGAGGTAATCGTACAAATCAAAATTCTCTCCGCCCAGAAAGCATTTTTCTGTGACATTTAATTCTTTGATGCGGTTAAGCTTAAAGGCGCGGACGCTTTTGTGTATGCTGGAATGACCCAGCACATACCAAGCACGGTAGTTGTAAAGCAAATGATAGGGACACAGCTCAACATCAATGATTTTGCCGTCGAACAGCGAATTATAACGGATGTTTACTTTGCGTTTATTTACGATGGCCTTTTGAAGCTCTGAGAATGTTTTATCAAGAAGATTTGTGGGGGCTTGGGCGGTTGCTCTGGTGGAAATACTTCGCAGCGCCGTATTGCAATATTGTCTGATTTTGGCAGGCAGATTGTTTTCGATTTTCAGTGCCGCCAGCAGCGCTGAATTCTTAAACGGCAGCTGTATCTGTTCACGTGCCTTATGGGCCAGCAGAAGCAGACTTAACGCCTCTTGCAGATTCAAATCTACAGGCGGCAGGAAAAATTCCGGCTCTATAGTATAACCGCCGGTCTTGGCATCGTATTGGTATGGCACGCCAATAGTCTGTAATTCTTTCAAATCGCGGAAGATTGTCCGCCGGCTCGTTCCAAATATTTTCGACAAATCACTAACAGCATAACTTCTCCCCGATTGTAATGTCGTTAATATCTGTATAACCCTGCTGATTCTGTTAGATTTCATAGCATGGCTCCATGAATTAGTTCTATTTCTACCCCAATTTTCGACCGCCTGGTAATACTATGATTATACCCAGATAGAGCAATGGTGTCAAAATATTGCCTTTGTATTTTGGAGGTTCTCATTTAGTCCTGTTAAAATTGAGCTTGGGTTTATGCCTGACTTGTCTGACGACAGTCGAGATTGGTGTAGAACAAACGAGGAATATTCTATCAAATAAAAATGCGGAAATTTATAGCGGGGTTGACAACAAGGGCAGTGACTGCTATATTAAATACATAGTCAACGGCGAGTGCCGAGCGACCGATGAAAGAGTAATTCTCAGGGAGCTACGGTCAACTTGTTGCGCAATGCTGATTGTGTATGTTGTGTTATATTTTTACGCAGTGCGTATCATAAAAGATAAAAATAGAGGGATTTGTGGAAACGCTCATCGATTATTTCCACCGCGTTGCAGGGTATCAGTGGTGGCGCGTTGCTATTGAGTTGTTTCTTATCGGCTTGGTAGTTTATTGGGTTGTGGACTTCCTCGAAGGAACTCGCGGTGAAAGGCTATTCCGCAGCGTTATATTCATTCTCATTGCCGGCGTGCTCATCTTAAAATTGGTAGCTGAGCGACTTAAATTTGAACGGCTGGAGTATCTTTATGGGGGTTTTTTGATTGTTGTCTTGGTGATTGCTGTTGCAGCTTTTCAGCCGGAAATTCGAAGAGCTCTTATGCGGATAGGTCAAACTCATTTCTGGGCAGGGTCGTCTCATCAACTATCAAGAACCGTAGAAGAGATAATTACCGCTGTAACTGGACTTTCAACCAGCCGGATTGGAGCCATTATTGTTGTTGAAAAGCGTGTGGCGTTAGGCGAATTTATAGAAACCGGCGTTCGAATCGATGCCAAGGTTACTGCTGAGCTGCTTAAGACCATTTTTCACCCGGGCACTGCTCTTCACGATATGGCTGTTATAGTGCGAGGTGACAGAGTAATTGCCGCCAGTGTACAGTTGCCCTTGGCTGAGGCCGGCAGCATAGATGGCGTTGAGCTTGGCTCTCGTCACCGCGCCGCTATGGGCATAACATCGGGCTCAGACGCCACTTGTTTGGTAGTAAGCGAGCAAACCGGCACCATTTCTGTGGCTGAAAACGGAGAACTCATCAGGAACATAGATGATTCTAAATTAAGAATGTATCTTACAATCGCGCTGTCATGAGGGAGCGAACTGATAGGGACATAATGACAGGTAAGATTTTTAGAAATATCAAATACGGCAAAATTGCGGTTGTAATATTCATAACTGTCTTGATATGGGTCTGGGCAGACTTGGCGATGGATGTGACATTGTCTGATAGGCCTGCCGTCATTATCGTGGATGAATCAGCAAGCCAAAAGCTGTGGGTAAGCTTCAATCAGGCCTCCTCTGCTGACATCAGAGTAACGCTTTCCGGCCCTCACACAGCGATTGCTGGTGTAAAGGGAAAAAGATTGGAATTTATTTTTGATGCCGAACAGGAGAAAATGGGTGAGCCCCGCGACTACACTCTAACGCTGCTGCCGTTTTTGCAGAAGGATAAAAATATGAGGCAACTTGGCCTCAAGGTTAAATCCTGTGAGCCGGAAACGCTCGACGTTCAGGTTGTTAAGCTTGTTAAAAAGCAGATGACTGTTGAATGCATTGATGAGAATAAAATCCCTCTAAAAGCAGAAAGCATCGAGCCGGAAAAAGTTGATATGTTTGTTCCAGAGATTTGGGAGCTTGAAAAACTCATCGCAAAAGTTCAGTTGACACGCAGGGAAATCAGCCAGGCAAGAATCTCGGCTGTTGAAAAGAGACCTTACATTCAGCTCTATGAAGGCCAACCCAGAGAAGCCCCCACATCCGTGAAAATCAAGATGCCGCCGGCTGAGGATGCCCTTACAGACCACAAAATTACGACAGCAACATTAGGGTTTGCATTAAGCGTGAATCTCCAGGGCAAATACGAAGTGCAGGTAACCAATTTGAATGAAGTCATAAGTAACATTAACATTAGAGCAACCCCCGAGGCCAAGCAGGCCTATGAGAATTTGCGATATCAGGTGATATTGGAAATTGACGACGAGGATATCAAATCCGAAGAGTCTCGAAGGGAAGTTGTATACAATTTCCCTGAGGAATTCGTCCGCAAGGGTGAAATAGAGCTGAATCAGCCTCGTGCCCAGGCCCAATTTAAGCTGATACCGCTTTCCCCGGAAACTCCGTAGCAAAGGAAAAAGAATTCATGTTTCTTGCTGCCGACCTCTGTGATGGTCAGGTGAAGATGATTTTTCTCACTGCTTTATAAGATTGATATATTAAAAGTAGGGCTAATAGTAGTAGTATCGCAGCGATTATCCCGACTATAGAGAAGCGGTATTGACTCACCAATAACACCAGGGCCCACAGCGTCATAAAATTCATAAAGACCATAGGCCCGATTAAAAAACCGACTTTTTTGCCGAGGTTTTTCAGCCAGACTGCAATCACCAGCAGCACCAGGCCGGCCAGTAGTTGGTTAGTGGCACCGAAGGCCGGCCAGATCACTTTCCAGACGGGCATTATGTTGCCATTGGCGTCTTTGAGGGTAATCAGCGTTAGTATAGCAGGCAGTATCAGTGTTGCGGTAGTGGATACATAACGCCACTTGACACCTTTTAGCTCGAAGAACTCTTCAAATACGTAGCGATTTAATCTCGTGGCGGTATCTAAGGTGGTAAGAATGAAGGCCGATAGTGCCAAAAGAGCAAATGAACGCCCAAGTTCTTCGGGGATACCAATAGCAGCTAAAAACTTGCTCATCCCCATACTATAAATCGCAAGTGGTGGTTGGTTTGTGATTTGGTCGCCTTTAGACAGAATGACCACAGTCGATAAAGAAATTACCGCTGCCAGGCCTTCAAGCAGCATAGCTCCGTAACCAATAAGTCTGGCATCGGTTTCTTTATTTAACTGTTTTGAGGATGTGCCGGAAGCAACAATTGCGTGAAAGCCGGAGCACGCCCCGCACGCTACTGTTATAAATAGTATCGGAAATAATGTCCCCATTTGTGGGGCGGTCCAGCCGGTAAATACCGGGTAATTGATTTCAAACCCGCCCAATAGTATCCCCAGAAAACCCCCAATTACAGAGGCAAACAGAAGAAAAGAGGATAAGTAATCTCTCGGTTGCAAAAGTATCCATACCGGCGTGGTAGAAGCTGCGAAACAGTAAATAATTAAGAAAATACACCAGGTTTTTGCGGGGTTGTCCCCGATTATAACAGGGACAACATCAGATGAAATGGGTATCTTTTGTCCAAGCCAGACAGCGGCAAATACCAGCGGAACATATATCAACGATGACTGCAGCAGTGGAATTTTCAGTCGATATAAAGATATACCAAAGGCGATGGCCAAACCCATAAACAAAATAGATGATGTGGCGACCCCGCCATCTTCGACAAATGTTGCAGCAGTTAAGTCGGTAAATACGGTCAGGACATAAACCAAACTTAACCAGATGAAAACCAGAAAAAGCTTATATGCCAGAGGCGACATATGCTCTTTAGTGATTTCAGCGATGGAACGCCCCTTATGTCGGATAGATGCAATAAGAGCCGAAAAATCGTGCACCCCGCCGATTAGAATGGAGCCGATGACGACCCAGAATAGGACAGCAAGCCAGCCGAAGGCAACCCCTGCCATAATGGGGCCGACTATCGGGCCGGCTCCGGCAATAGATGAAAAATGATGACCTAACAAAACAGCTTTGTGCGCTGGAACCCGGTCAATGCCGTCATAGTCGGTATGGCTGGGCGTGGGACGAGTATCATCAACATCATAGCGTCTTTCTAAGAATCTGCCATAAACAATATAGGCAAATACAAACGCACAGACGGTTAAGCCCAGAATTATTGCTAACATAACGCCCTATTCCTGAATATCGTCCCCCTTCTTGCTTTCACCTGCCCCCGATTCTGTCTTCGACAGAAGACTCGGGGGAGGCAAGCAGGAAGGCAGGGAGACTACGATTTTGGATAATCTTGTTCCCTGTGCGAGCGGGTCAATAGTCTTATGGGCACTTCCTTAATCGGCAGCAGCTCGCGTAATCTGCCTGTAATAAATCTGCGAGAGACCTCGTCAAATAGTTCCGGCTTATTTACAAACGTAAGTATCGTTATCGGATTTACGGTAATCTGCGTGGCATAGTAAATCTTCGGCAGCCCGGTCCTGCCTTTGGATGAGCCGACTCTTTCTTGTTTTATAATTTCGAACGCCTGGTTTAATTTGGCGGTCGTTATCTGCATTGTTGTCTGTTTGAAAATCTCAGCCGCCAGGTCCAGAACGCTCTGCGCATTTTTTGACTGTGTTGCGGTTGTAAAAGCAATTGGCACATATTTTAGCCCCGGCAGCAGTTTTGTCAAGTACTGTTCATAATCACCGGTGACAGCCGTATCTTTTCCTGCTACGGCTCGGGCCTTCGCCGAGACGAGTGCAAGGTCCCATTTGTTTACAACTATGATACAGCTTTTGTATTCTTCGGCGATGAACCGGGCTATTTTTTTATCAACCTGTGAAACCGGCTCGGTTGCATCAATCATAAATAGCACTACGTCAGCCCGCCTTATCGAGCCGGTAGCTCGAACGTAGCTATAAAACTCAATACTATCGGCTATACTGCTCTTTTTTCTTATTCCAGCAGTGTCAATAACGATTATGGTCTTGCCATCTTTTTCAAATCGCACGTCCACAGCGTCTCTGGTTGTCCCTGGCGTCTCACTGACAATGACCCTCTCGGAGCCGACCATAGCATTCACGAGGGAGCTTTTGCCGACGTTTCGCTTGCCGACAATCGCTATCTTCATAATCGGCTCTGCCGGCTTGGATGATTCCACGGCTTTGAGTTTTTCAAAGATTTCGTCGAGCAGAACGGCTTTATTGAGATTGTTCTTTGCTGAGATGCAGAGAAATTCCCCAAAGCCGAGTTTTGTAAATTCTCCAGCCGAGGGGAACATCCTCGCCGTGTCTGCTTTGTTGGCAACGCCGATTACATCCAGCTCTTC
>CAZKYA010000133.1:0-6195 GCA_964556725.1 uncultured Pirellulales bacterium | reverse complement strand
AGGCACCAAGACACTAAAACTCAGCTATATTTTTTAACTTTCATTTTTCTTTGTGGCTTCGTGGCTAATTTTATCCTTTGCTCGTCGGAATCTTAATGCCTTCAAATATACTGTAAAGTGTTGGCATCATTATAAGGGTAATAAGCGTGCTGAGCGTAAGTCCACCAATGCTGGTTACCGCAAACGGCACCCATATCTCAGAACCCGCACCTCTTGTGAACATAAGCGGTGCAAGACCCAACAGCGTAGTGATAGTCGTCGAGAGTATTGGCCGCAGCCGGCTACGCCCGCCGTCAATAATTGCCCTGTAGGTATCGTAGCCGCGATGGCGAAGAATTCCGATAAAGCTAATCAGGACAATGCCGTTATTCACTACAAGCCCCACAAGCAAAATCAATGCAATAAATGTCACAATGTTCATCGATATACCGGTCAGCGTCAGGGCTACAATCACCCCGACAATGCCGAACGGCACCGACAGAAATATGATAAATGGGTCACGGTATGACTCAAACTGTGAGGCCATCACCATATACACCAGCACCATCCCCAGAGCCGTCGCTATAATAAGCATACTGAATGCTTCTTTTCTTTCCTTCTCGGCTCCGGCAAATTTATAACTAAAACCAGGCGGCGCAGGAATCTTATCCATTGCCGTCTTGGCGTCTGCCACCACAGAACCTAAGTCTCTGCCCGAAATATCAGCAGAAACCGTGATATATCTTTCCTGGTCCTTACGCTCAATTTTTGTCGGCCCTACACCCTGCTCAATCGTTGCAATATTGGCCAGACTGATTTGCTCACCACCGGGTGTGCCGACTAACACATCCCGCAAATCTTCTGTTTTGGTGCGGTCATCGGGTCTTAATCGAACTTCAACATCATACTCATCACCAGCTTCACGATACCTTGTCGCCGTTGTGCCAGCAAAAAATGTCTCTATCGTTTTGCCGATGACCTGTATATCAAGCCCAAGCTTTGATGCCTTTTCACGGTCAATAATAACCTTAACCTCCGGCTTCTCTTCCTTTCTGCTGAAGTCAATATCTGTCACACCCGGGATGCGTTCCAACGCCGTCTTTACCGCCTGTGCGTACGCCATCGCATCGGCCATATTGTGACCGTAAAGTTCAACCGCCAGTTTTGCACCTCCCCCGAACATCATCCCCGTAAGAGGGTCCTCAGCACTGTATCGGATGGTAGTATCGGGTATCTTATCTGTAATCTTGCGAATGCGGTTGATTATCTGTCTCGGAGAGACCTGACGTTCTATCTTGGGCACTAGAGCCAAAAACGCAATCCCATTATAAGTCTCCTCTGTTGTAGCAAATTGCCCGCCTCCCGAAGAACCATAGACACCCCAGCGAACAAAACAGTGCATCCTTTCCGGCACAACCTCTTGCACAATTTTTTCAAGCTGCTGCGCTACCATCCCTGTCCGCTCATAACGTGTTCCCACAGGGAGCTCAAAATTCGCCATTACCCTGTTCTGGTCTTCCTCCGGGAAAAATTCCGTCCCTACACGCATTGCAAGACCAAAACTACATACAAGTATAACCACACACGAAGCAAGAACAGTCTTACGGTTCGCAAGTGCCCAGTTCAGAACCCTGACATAGACATCCTCTATCCCTGCCAGCGCTTTTTCTCCCGTTTTGTAAAAGAACCGAAATATTGATTTTCGCGACTTTTGCTCAACTACTTTGAGGAACTTTGAGCAAAGCATCGGCACAAACATAATAGCTGTAAGCAGTGACGCAACCAGAGCCATTATCATAATAAGCGCAAACTGACCAAATACAATCTTCGCGATACCTCCGACAAATATGATGGGTGCAAATATGGCAATCGTTGTCAGCGTTGAGGCCATTACAGCTACCCCGACTTCATTTGTCCCAAGAATTGCACTTTCTTTAAGCCGCTGTCCCTTCTGACGGTGACGATAAACATTATCAACAACAACAATAGCGTTATCGACAACCATGCCGACCGCCACTGCCAGAGCCGCTAATGTTGTGGTATTGATTGTGTAATCCGCCAGATACATCAATAGAAACGTAATGATAAGAGATGTCGGAATTGAAACGGCAACCATAATACTTGCCCGAAGGTTTTGGAGGAAAAACAGAAGCACGAGGAAAACAAAAAGACCCGCCCAAAAAAGCGTATTACGCAGATTCGACACCGAAGCCATAATAAAATCAGAGTTATCCATAACAATTTTTGCTTCAACATCCGGAGGCAGATTCTTTTTTATCTGCTCAAGCTCATCTCTAACCGCTTGTGCTACTGCGACGGTGTTTCCGCCGCTTTGCTTCTGAACAAAAACCGCCATTCCCTTCTGGCCGTTAATACGGACCTCGTATGTCCGCTCCTCGAAAAAATCCCTCACTTCAGCAATATCCTTAAGTTTTATCGCTATGCCGTTTCGCTGAGCAATTACAAGCTCAGCTACTTCCTCGGCACTTGAAAATTCCTCGGGTGTCCGCAAAAGGTAATCTTTATAACCGCTCTTGATATTTCCTCCCGGAATGCTCATATTCGCAGCAGAAAGCGCCTCATTTATCTGTGAAACCGACAAATTCAATGCAGTTAGTTTATCGTGATCAACATCGATACGAATCTGCCTGGTTAGTCCACCGCGCTCAGATGCCGAGGCCACACCCTTAACACGCTTCAGAGGGTCAACAATATTGTCTTTAACTATGGTCTGTAAATTCGGGTAACTGTCATAGGCCGTCACAGCGATAATCGCAATTGGCATCATCGCAATGTCAAATTTGACAATCGATGGATTCTCGGCATCATCCGGCAGCCGCGCCTTAGCTTGGTCTATCCTGTCACGAACATCGTTGATTATCTCATCTATCTTCTGGCCCCACTTAAATCTCAGGATTACCGCCGACAGCCCTTCCTTGGATACCGAGGTAACCTCATCCACCCCCGAAATTGTGCTTAACGCATCTTCCAGCGGCTCGGTTATCAGAGTTTCAATCTCCTCCGGCCCGGCGCCCTCGTAAGTGGTCAAAATACTTACAGCCGGTATCTCAATATCCGGCATCAAGTCTATACCCAGAAGCGACAGCGACATCAGGCCAAGAACAATGCTGGCCACAAATATCATCACTATTGTCACGGGATTGTTTACAGAAAACTGTGTAAGCTTCATCTTATTTCCTCTAAACGAACAATCTCAACATTAACGCCGTCCTTAAGCGAGTGCATGCCGTTAACTACAAGTTTCTCTGTCGGCTTTAAACCGTCGGTTATCTCATATCTGTCTGCCTGGCGTATTCCAAGCTTCACAAAACGCTTATGTGCGGTTCCATCTTCCACTACGTAAACATAAGGTTCGTCTATCTTGCCGCCAAGAACAACATCCCTTGGGATAACAACCACATCATCTTTGCGCTGTGTAATTAAAGTAACTCTGGCAAACATACCCGGTTTTAGCAGCAGTTCGTCATTATCCATACGTATCTCAACCTGTATGGTGTGCGTCTGCTCATCGAGAGCAGGATAGACTGAGTACACCTCTGCATTAAAGACCCTGTCTCCGAATGCATCGACTTTGATTCTCGCAGGCGTCCCAACGGCAATTTTCCCACCATACTTTTCCGCAACTGCAACAATTACCTTGACAGTTTTCATATCTGCTACAGTAACAATTCTGTCGCCTGCGTTAATGAGATTGCCCTGGTCGATATGCCTGGCAGTAACTATTCCATCAATGGGAGCAACAATCGTTGATTCTCGCAGATTTATTTGAGCAAGCTCCAGATTGGCTTTGGCCAAATTAAGTCCTGCCGCAGCCAGCTCTGCAGCGGTAACAGCTTTGTCTTTACTCTGCTGGGTAGCTGAGCCGCCTTCAAATAACCTAATCATTCGCTCTTTTTCGCGCTCGGCATCGGCTAACTCAACTTCTCTGGCCAGCAAATCCGCCTTGGCCGCTTCCACCTGTGCCAGATAAACATCATGGTCAATAACTGCAAGCTGGTGGCCTTTTTTGACAATCAATCCCTCTTCAACAGCAACCAAATCACCACCATTTAGAATAGCCTGTAAAGATTCGATTCTTCCCGGTACCTTCGATGTTACATCCACAACCTTGTTTGCTTTTATCCAGCCGGTTACTTCTATCGTCTCTTCTATCGAGCCGGTGCTTACAAGTTCAACCTCAACCGGAACTATCCTTTCCTGCTCCTGACTCTTGGTGGACTTATGAAAAAACCCAAACCAAAAGGTAATGAGCACCAATACAAATGCCACCATCCAATATAAAACTCTTCTACCTACTTTCATTTTGCCCGCTCTGCCTTTCGTTTATAAAAGTCACTGAAGCTGTTTCTTTCGTAGTTTCTAATTCGTCATTGTTAATTTTGTCTTCGGAGCCCTCTGATTCAAGCGTTGTCAGCGTTCCCATCGCTTTTTGCAAATCCAGCTTAGCAATGATATGCGAATATATGGCCTGGTAATAGTTTGCCCCGGCAGTCGTCAAGGCCGCCTGCGCATCTATCATCTCCACCTGGGTATTTGTGCCCTCTCTGTAACCTACCTCGGCAAGTCGTAATCCTTCCTGTGCTCTGGTAAGATTTAACCGCTGGGATTCGACAAACTCCTCGGCATCCTGTATGCTCAATAAGGCGCTGGTCAATTCAAACAAGGCGGTCTCTTCAGAATCAATCAAATCTATCTGTGCCTGTTTAACTCGTGCTTTTTGTTGAATGATGTCACCCTCTCTATACAAGCCGTCAAATACAGGCAGAGCTGCCATTACACCGACCTGCCACATATGCCCCCACTCAATCAACATTCTGTTATGCGGGTCAGGCTTTGACCAACTATTGTCATAATAGCCACTGATAGTCGGCCAATACCGACTCTGGGTAATTTTAAGCAGTTCCTTCTGATACTTTATATCAAACTCTCGACTAAACAAATCCGGCCGATTACGAAAAGCGGCTTTAACGGCCTCCTGCATTATTATTTCTGAAGGAACATAAGCCATCTTATCCGACAGGATAAAATCGCTATCCTGAGAAACACCCATAACCTTAATCAGCTGGGCCTTTGCTATATTTATGGCATTTTTGTTCTGTATCAACTCAGCCTGAAAATTCGAAAGTTCCACTTCGGCCCGCAGAACATCAAAATCAGAAGCGACCCCGCCCTGCCGTTTTTGTTTCACATCATCAAGATGCGCCTTGGCCGAACGGACAGCATCAGCGCTAATCTGCATCAAGTGTTGATTGAGCAGAACATCATAATAGGTATGAATCGCTGTATAAGTTAAGTTCTGAACTTCTGCGCGAACCGTCTGGTCGGTAAGCAAAGAAAACAATTTTCCGGCGTGTATAGTAGCTGGTATCGACCCACCAGCAAAAAACGGCTGAGTTACCCGCAGACCGGCAGAGTAAGTATGTATATCGCCCATTGTAATTTTCCCGCCTGGGCCGCCAGGAATACTCATGGATGAGACCTCATCAATCTCCTGCCATTGCCCGGTAAGGTCCACCTTGGGCAAAATCGCCGAGTACGATTTGAAGCGTTCTCCACGGGCAATTTCCTTCTCCTGAACGACACGCTGTAAAACTTTATTGTTGACTAAAGCCAGCTTTAAACAGTCTTCGAGACTCAGCTCACCACTTATATGGGTTTGAGAGCGCTGCTGGTGCTCTTTGCGAGATTTCCATTGCCGATAAGCATCGTCTCTGGACAAACTAACATCTTCATAAAACCGCTCACTGCTGACACAACCAGCCAGCAATAATGCTGCCATCACAACGAAGCTAAACCAAATGACTTTTTGCTTCATCAGATTCATATATTCCACCCATTAAAATGCACGAGTCATAAGGGCACAACCAACACTTAATGCACCACGACTAATCACTGCGTTTTTTCCTCAGTATAAGCCCGAATTCCAGCAGTGGAGAATTTGACAATGTGGTTAACTGCCTCACTCAAGTCAAATCCTGGCAATTGTAGAGGGCAACTCTGGTCAAACAAAGTTTGCACACGAATTAGATGCACTAACTGGCCAATGATAGAAAACAAAAGTAAATGGACCTTTGATTTATCTAAAACCGGATAGATTTTCACCAAAGCATTTTGCATAGCATTGAAAGTAGGTATAATCATTTCTTCAAGAAACATATTTTTAGGCAGGTGTGGTTCTACCATTTCATGGTCCAT
>CAZKYA010000132.1:4080-6225 GCA_964556725.1 uncultured Pirellulales bacterium | reverse complement strand
CGGATGGTAAGATAAGTTTTGAAGGTCTGGGTGAGGTAAAAGCAGCGGGCAGGACTATCGAACAGGTTACAAAAAAGTTGCAGGCAAAGGTCTCAGGGCTTTACAAATTGGCGGGCGATTATCCGCTCGACGTGCGGGTAGTTGCGTATCGGAGCAAGTCGTTTTACGTATTAGGAGAGGTCTATTTGCCCGGCCCAAAAGACTATACGGGGCGGGATACAGTATTATATGCCCTTTCTGAGGCACAACTTAATCCTATGGCTTGGAAGGAGCGGATTCAGGTAATAAGGCCGTCAAGAGATAAGAGTATCAAACCTAAAATTTTTGAACTGAACTATAACCGGATGGTTGTTCATGGCGATGCCAGCAAGGATGTTTTGCTGCAGGAAGGCGACATAATATATGTGCCGCCAACCGTTTTGGCTGCTATTGCTATGAAGGTGGAGGAGTTCATACGGCCACTTGCGCGGGCTTTTACTGGAGTGTACATTGTGCAAACTGGCGGTGCTGGTGGTAGATACACTGGCGGTGAGTATTATAGATAGGTTTTGCCTGCTAAGTTTATTTTTTACCTTTGTTTATTGAGTTCAAGTTAGTTGAGTTGTGCTAATGAGTCGGCGGAAAGCATTAAAACTGGTTCATCTTGTTAGCACGGCGTGGTTTATGCTGTGCGTCGGCTATATTCTGATTTTAGCATTGCGGCAGGCAGGCGTAAATTGGTGGGTGGTATTTTCGCTGTCAGGGCACGGTGTCTTAATAGTTTTTCTGTTGATTAGTCTATATTTGTTTGCGATTTTCAGAGGAATCAGCAGGGGCCAGAAAGAACAAGTAGAACATCCGCTAACCACCACGAGTTATTATATGGTATTCTACGTGATTGTGCCTCTTTTAGGCGGCTTGGCAGGCTGTCTGGGAATGATGGGTGTAAGTACAATCAGTCGATTCCCGTTGGGAATAGCACTGGGAACTTTCGGGACGACCTTTTTAGTCTGGGTGATTGTCGATCCGGCGGTAGGACTGTTGGAAATGCTGTTGCCTGAGAGCAGGAGTTACCGCTGTTGCCGACCGGCCCAGGCTAAGGTACAACGGGAGCAGAGGCAGAAGGCACGGGAGCGTTTGTTGGAAGAAGTTTTGGCGAAGGAAGAATTGGAAAGACAGCGCTGGCGAGAAATCTTAAAGCCAAGGGCAGAAAAGCTCGCAGGGCTGTTGACAGCCGATAAAATTGGTTTCAAACAGGCGGAGCGTGAAGCAGTTGATATAGGCGTTAATGCCTGGCGAATGGGAGGTCTGAGTTGTATGCAAGAGCTGCGCGATATGGCAGTAGCCCTATGCAGACAAAATCACCACAACGAAGCTATTGTTGACTACATTCCTGTTTGGTGGGATGGGATAGGAAATTGGCGAAGTCCGTCCATCAAGGAAATAAATTTTTAGGGACGAAAGGAAAATCTTACATTTCTGGAGGGAGTAAGAGTTGTGAAGAAAAAGGAGTGCTTACCCTACTAATCATCGTTTCTGTAACTTACGTATCCAATGGGGCGGAGATAATATATGTTGATGTGAATGGCCCAAAATGATCCTGGTGGCGGTATATCTGCTGACCCTTTTCGGAGAATTCAAGATGCGATTAACGCCGCCAGTAATGGTGATATTGTGGAGGTCCGAGAAGGTATTTATACGAGTCAGGGTAACTGCAACCTTGACCCCACGGGTAAGACATAACTATCCGCAGCACAGAGCCAGAAGATTTAGCTGTTGTAGCTAAAACAATCATTAATCCAAGTAAAGCCGGTCGAGGATTCTATTGCCATAGCGGTGAAGACGCTAACTATATCATTTCGGGGCTGACAATAAGGAATGGGAATACATCAGGCAGCGGTGGGGGAATTTTCTGTTTTGAACCGAGCTTCGTTCATTTTGACCCAAATAGTAACTCGAACACTTGGGATTTTCACCTGCAAAGTGCTTATAGGTGGTGGGACCCAAATAGTGAAATCTGGGTAACCGATTCGAATAGGAGGCTGTGCATTGATGCGGGAGACTCCAATTCAGATATGGATGGCAATGCCAGCGACTTCGATGTCGATGGGGAGGTGAACTTTGAAGACTTCTGTGAACTGGCTGGCAAATGGCTGCGGCAGGGCA
>CAZKYA010000132.1:0-4070 GCA_964556725.1 uncultured Pirellulales bacterium | reverse complement strand
CTTCGTCAAAGACCTGTTTAATGATGGAACCGTTAATTTTGTCGACCTTCACATATTTGTGGAAGATTGGCTTTGATGTCAGGAATAACTGCCTGGATGTTAACCAAATGAAAAGGGTAAAGCCTGATGGCTTTACCCTTTTTGAGGAGTATTATGTGCTTCTTTAGCGTGCGTAAACCATCGTCTTTTCACAGTATCCCTCGTTTTCGCAGCCAGCCGACAAGGGCACCTCAAGGCAACCTGAAATAGCACCCTATGTAGAAATACGGACCAATTGGTGGTTTTTACGCTTTCAGCACCCTTCACTTACCAAAGTTCTCAGGAAGTAGGAAGGAGTTCACCTCCTTGTGATTCTCTCTTCCTACCCCATCAAGATAAGGTTACATTCAATTCTACAGTGTCCCACGTCTTCGCAGCCAGCCGACGAGGTATACACCAAAACTGCCCAACAAAATAGCGCCAGGGGCCGGGGTTGTAATCACGCTGATTTGCCCACGCAGTCCTCCACTTACAGGGCCATTACTCTGGTTTTGCAGTAGGTTGTAGAGGTTGCTTGCTGTGGCACCACTGAACGATAGGTCAATTCTCATACCCTGGCCTTCGGCAGCGATGATTTCATCAATGACAAATGAGTAACCGGGATGGTCAGTGAAAATGTTCATCAGGTCACTCTGTTGGTTATCATAGGCTATATAGGTGGTGGTGAAGCTCAACATAGCGCCGCTGCCGAGTTTGGCCTGCATCACCTTGGTGCGGTTTCCGGGATCAATATCGTCATAATCATAGATGTATAGCCTTCTGTCTCCGATAAGTTCCAGTGTTGCATTAACCATTTTTGTTCCTTCAGGGCCGTACGACAAGTTTGATAGCTTCATTGTTGGCAAGACTAACACGTCGCCGATGAGATTTGGACTTGTAGGGTCGCTTGAATCCACAACGATATTGTGGAAGCACATCTCATATCTACTTTTGACGTCATTGTAGTAAACGGTCCACGATGCGCTCTGCTGTGTGCCGAAATATAGAGAAGGTGATGCACGTAAGAGGCCAGCAAAGACAAAAACTAAAAGCACAGCTCTTAAGATTATTTTCTTCATATAAGCTCCTTTCTTTTCTTTTCAAATTTTAATATACACCTTAAAGTTGCTGCCAACCTTTGTAATGGAAAACGCTGCTCTGTAATGAAGCGTAATGGCAGCAGTGATCTTTGCGTTTGCTGTTAAGCAGAAAGCATCACACCAATTATCGCAATTACCGACATTACCACGTATGTTTTATCATCACTTCTCCTTGTCATAAGAGCCGGAGCCAGGACAGCTCTTGCAGTCCTGGTTTTCCTTGGCGGTTACAGTGTCCTACTTTTGCGGAGCCAGCCAACAAGGGCTACACCAATGCCTCCCAGGAGGATAGTGCTTGGTGCAGGAATGAGCACCGACTGGTCTTGTTTGAGATAGTCCTTGTCGTCTATGTCATCTAAATATCTCTGTGTGTACATGTTTAGTACATGAGCGTTACCGATGTTATGTGGGTTCGCAACCACCGCTGCATTATAAAATGTTGTTGCAAGGCCGCCCGGTAGCCATCGGTTTTTTTCTTCGATATACCAGATTGTTCTTTGTAATGCCCAAGCTGGTTTCTCCCGCCCATCACCGTAATCATAGGCAGCAAGACCTTTTGGACGGAATTGTATATACGGCCAAGCAGTCGATGGGCTGATAGGACCGCCGCCGAGAGGGCCTGTATTTCCCCCTCCAGCTATCGCTTCGGTGAAGACCATTGCATTGTATGTTTTGCCGATACCAATATATTTTCTTTTTTCAATGTAAAAAGACTGAAAGCTGGTACCAACTGGATTCGTAGGAGTGTAACCTGACTCTCCTGTTATCGTGAACTTTCCACCACCGAACCAGGGCTCAAAAGAGCCGGGTTGGGGTGTTATTGTGATTGTCGGAGCTGCAAAAGTCAGCGTTGTAATTATGCCGATTAAGCAACTTATTAGAACTAACTTTTTCATCGTTATTTGAATTCTTTCACTTCAGGAGTATCTTCCTGATACCTTATTAGTAAATATCACTTTGATAGAGTGTTGGGTAATTTTCCTTTTGCTAAAAGGTGTATCTCAGGCAAGTTTGGGAGGACCACGGGGTATGTTAGCAAAAGTGAACGTTGGTGAAAAACAAACCGGTTGTTTGGCTCTTGAAGCCGAGCAATTGAATGGCAGATTTGAGTTCCATTGGTTGAGGATAACAGCAAGTTGAGATGTATATGTGTTTTTGTGAAAATTACCAAATGCTTTTGTGTATAGCTTCTGGTAGTGTTGACTGAGCGTGGTTGTTCCGGCTGAGTGCCTGTCTGTGAAAGTGCTCTTGCCATCAGGTATTCCCGCCAAATAGTGGAGTAGGCCTATGTATTGCGTCCCTTCAATATCACTACGCAGACGGGTAGAATCACTAAGTTTACACGCATAAGCGACGTTTAGGGAATGTTGTTGTTCAATTTGCTTTTTGCTGGTCAGATGCGAAGCCAAATATGGCAGAGCGGCAAACCCAGCTTGGCCGAGCCATAACAGGCCTGCCAAGGCTGCCAGCCAAAGCTTGCGGTCCTTAACAAATGAAACACAGAAAAATCCCGTTAGGGCCATTAAAAGCGCTTCGGGTACGGAAGGTAATGGCTTTACACGAGTTGATGAAGCTGGCAAGCCCGTAAAGCTAACAGGGGGCTTGAGGAATTCCACAGCGATACTGGCCAGATGAGAGTTACAAGCTTCTGGACTCTGATTTATTTCCAGCACAGAGAGGGCGTGGACATCTGAACTCGATGACAAATTGCAAGCGGCGAATTTTCCGTTGCAGTCGCTTAGTGTTAGAGCACTGTTTGCCGTTGTGGTTATAAGCAGAGACAGTATTATTACCAATCCTTTGTTTTTTTCACCTGATAACATATCTCCGTCTCCTTACGGAGTGCCCTCGTTATCAAATATATAACTTGCTGGCCACCCTCCAACGCGTAAGCGAAGATGGCCTCCTCATCTCGAAGCTATATGATTACTCCTATATAAGCGGGTGTAGATTAAATGTCAAGAAAAAAATTGCAAAAAACTTAAAAATTGCAAAAAAAGTTCGCTTTTTTAGGACTATCATTATGGCAGAAAAAGTTGGGAGTCAGGTTACTACTTTTGGCGTAATCCTAAAGTGATAGGACAAAGGGGGTGCAGTGTTTATTCGATATGGCAAGGTGTAGAGGGATAGAACAGATGGGTTCTGATATGTAGGCTATTGAGAGATGGCTAAATCATTACTTTTTAAATATTTTCTTGTTGTGAACAGGTTCTGTGTTTTTATGTTTACCCCTTCTTGTATCATGTGAATGGAGTTGTATTAACAGATTCGTGTTCGCCGAAGAGCTTGCTTACATCATCCATGAACTTTAACAACATTGTGATTTTATTCCTAACGCGGGTCTTACCAAAAATGCTTCTTAAGTGTGTCTTTACGGTTCCTGCCTTTATTTTTAGCTTCCTTGCTATGTCACCATTAGTGAGGCCTTGGCAGACAAGTTGAGTGATCTGTAGCTCTCTTGGAGTCATATGATACCGCCTTTGAATATACAGCCACTGTTTTTCGTCAAGTAGAATAACGTCAGGCTGTCCGTAAAAAAGGTCACTGGCACCGATGTTTTCCATTTGGCCTTTTTTTATTGACTGTGGTGTTGAAGACATATCAACCTCCTTGTGATAGTTCTTCGATGAGGTGTTGCACCTCAGCCAGGTCTGTTTTTGACAAGCCCCCGATCTGGCTCTCTAAATCTAAAACTTGGTTTAATTGTTCAATTGCTGAATCTTTTTTTCCGAGTTCAGCATAAGCTCTTCCCAGATGAAAGCGAGAAGCGACACTTGGTGGTGCTGTACTCGGATAGAGTTTAATGCATGTAGTGAAATCCTGGATGGCTTTGTTGAATTCTCCCAAACGATAATATGCAACCCCACGAGTGTCGATAAGGTCAATATAGTTCGGTGCTAAAGTAAGTCCCTTCTCAGCCAGCTCGAGTGCTTGTTTATGTTTGCCTTGTCC
>CAZKYA010000131.1:0-6273 GCA_964556725.1 uncultured Pirellulales bacterium | reverse complement strand
ACCCAGAAGTCAGGGCTACGTATGAAAAATTAATACCACTTGGGAGAATTGCGCAACCGGAGGATATTGCTGAGGTAGTACTTTTTCTTCTCACTGAATCGTCTAATTATATAACGGGAGAGACTATTCTCGTGGATGGCGGATACACAAAGTCAAAGTAATATCCCGGCGAGTTCGGGCTAATCTCAGCTTATGGCTAATGAAAGAAGAAACAACTGGTCTGCTAAAATAAAAAGAACCTTTACTTCGATAATGCCTGTTTCTAAAAGTCGCAAAGGCCGGTGTATCCATTGTGGTGCGTGCTGTAAGCTGCCTAACGTATGTCCCTTCCTGAAGCACAAGCCGGATGGGGTATCTTATTGTGCTATTTACACCATTCGGCCGTTAAATTGCAGAAAATATCCCCGGACAGAATCTGAGTTTATTACCAGAGATACCTGTGGTTACAGATTTAAGTGAAATTGACTTTGCTAAAGAAATTAATTTGCCGCGGAGCTTACCTGCCAAACAACTTTTTTATACTCTGCGCTTTCTCAGCAACAGTAAGCTGCCTGAACCAAGCAGCAGAATCGTCACCGGCTCAGGTACCGGCACAATTGGCGGATCCGATGGCGGGTCCGATGGCGGCACTGGCGGCGGGGGATTGTCACCTCCACCTCCACCCCCTCCACCTCCACCCCCTCCACCCGAATAGCCACTAAAACCACCACCACCACCAACAGCAGGAGTAGCGGCAACACCGCTTTTACTGCCGCTTCCGTATACATCCTCATATTGACAACGCTCGAATACCGCTATAACGATCTTTGGTTCACTAAGATATGTAATAGTCCGGTACGCTGTCGAGTCACCGACGTCACCAAGCCAGCAAACGAATTGATAACCGGGCTTTGGAATTGCTACTAAAGCAACCTCTGTATCGGGTGCATACAGATAGACTCCAGGACTTGGGGTTATTACGCCGCCGTCAAAAGGGCTTTGTTGAAGAAGAAGCGTCATACCTGCCGTCTGGCAATACGCAGATACAGATAAAACCCCCATAATAATTACAACCGCTGTGGCTATACTCTGCCTTTTCATCATCTTATCTCCTCACTTATTATAAACCTTTAACCTTCACAAAAGTAAAAGGCCTATATTTAAATAAGTTTTAACAGAATTCTACATAGTTTATTGGACTAAAATTTTATCCCAAAGTCAAGTCTTTTTTTAAAAAATTTGTCTATTTTCACAAAAATTTGCAGGAAATCCTTAAAATAGGCTATTTTTAAGCAATTATGGGCAATTTTTAGGCAAGTGATATGTGAATTTTTATCGGAAATTTCTGGAAAAAAGGCCTACTTTTTACGGTTTGTGCCCTATAAAATGCCCAGTTTATTACCTTATTGGTGATTTAATAATGCCTAACTTTCCCTATTTGCCCGCTTTTATTTTTCTTATCGGCTTTTGCTGGGCAAATCGGGCGATATTTCGAATTGCCTGCCGGAGACGCTGTTCGTTTTCCACAAGTGCAATCCGCATATAACCTTCGCCGTTTTCACCAAAGGCTCTTCCCGGAGCGATTGCTACTTCAGCGTGCTCCATCAGGTCCATCGCATAATCGATAGTTCCCTTGCCTCTTAAATGTTCCTGCGGCACCTTTGCCCATACGAACATTGAAGCGCGTGGCTTTTCGACTTCCCAGCCGATTCTCGTAAGTCCTTCACAGACCACATCGCGGCGTGAACGGTACTTTTCATTCTGGACAGCAATATCTGCTTCACAGTTTCGCATAGCAATGATACCGGCTATCTGCACTGCCTGGAATATGCCATAGTCGTAATAACTTTTTATCGTAGCAAGATAATCAATCATATCCTTATTTCCTGCTGCGAAGCCGATGCGAAAACCCGCCATATTGTAGGGCTTGCTCATTGTTGTAAACTCAACGCCGACATCTTTGGCGCCTTTGACCGAAAGAAAACTCGGGGCTTTATAGCCATCAAAGCAGGTTTCCCCATATGCAAAATCGTGAATGACAGCAATGCCGAACCGTTTTGCCAAATCGACGACCGGCTCAAAAAAACCCTCATCAACGGTCATCGCAGTCGGATTGTGCGGGAAATTCAGAATCAAAAGTTTCGGCCTGGGATAAAGGTTCTCACAGACCATCGCAATATTGTCGATGAATTTCTGGTCACAGCCCAGAGGAACAGAAATAACATTAGCACCAGCTAAAGCGACGCCATAGTTGTGAATCTGAAAAGCCGGGTCCGGCACGATAGCCGTATCACCCAGGCCAAGCATCGCCAGACACATATGGCTGAAGCCCTCCTTCGAGCCGATGCAGGCCAGCACCTCTGTTTCCCAATCGAGTTGTATGTTCCATTTTTGCTCATACTTTTTCGCCATTTCTTTGCGCAGCCCCTTGATGCCTTTTGACGCACTATAGCGGTGGTTGCGCGGGTCCCGTGCAGCTTCACAGAGTTTGTCAATCACAATTTGCGGAGCACTATCGGATGGATTACCCATACCTAAATCGATAATGTCCGCACCTTGCTGTCGCTTGGCCAGTTTCAGTGCATTTAATCGCCCGAACAGGTAGGGCGGCAAACGCTTTATTCTCTCTGCCGGTTCAATCTTAAATTCTGCCATAATCTTATCTCACAAATCAAAAAAACTACCCCCTCATACAATCGGATAGTTTACATCATTCAGATAAATTTTCAAAAGGATTTCATAAATGGCTTTTTACGTATAAATGGTGAACGGCAGCGCATAACAATTCAGTTGGCTGCAGCGGTCAACTGGTTAACACTAATCGATGATTTCGGGCTTAACTTATCGTGTCAACATTATTTGCGAGGTTCGTGTAGTCGATTTTCTCGCTCGGATTAGTCCCGTTGAGGTATTCCTCAACGTTTGTGTATCCGTCCTTGTCAGAGTCGATGCTGTTGTCGGATGCATCCCCGGGATTCAGCTGGTATCTCTTCTCCCAGTCATCGGGCATACCATCGTGGTCTGTATCGGCAGGCACATCATTGGGCGAGAAGGAGTAATCCGGGTAACCGCCTACCTCATTGGGGTCGTTGATAATACCGTTTGCGGTAGTAACTTTGCCGGTGCGGACCATTTCAGTTACGCGCTTATCTACGGCGTCACGGCGCGGAAGCATCGCACCGGCCTTGGCCAGCACCGAGTTAAATGCTTCCATAGCTGTCTGCTGATTGACCGGCCAGGCCTCGAACGGCGTGCTGACGCGGGCAAGTGGAGAGGCATCTCCACGCTCCGACGACCGCATACCCTTCCAGTTGTCGGCGGTAACATCCGGGAAACCCTCGACGATATTGCCAGCAACATACCATTTTCCAGGTCGTGGCGGCGTCTGTGGGTACCAATTGCCTGGTTCCCACCTTTTACCCGGAGAGTACATATTGCGCTGCTCAACGCGCGCGATAGTGCTTCTCATATCGGGGTTCGCAGCCGGGCCTGGCTTGTAATAGTTATTTATGACGTTTATCATCGAGGTCTCGTCGCCGCCGTCCATTGTTCGGTGGCCCCAGTTGAAGATGACGTTGTTGCGGTAGTCAAACTCTCCGGACATTCCAATTGAGGGATTTCGGCCTGTGTTGCAGGCGAACAGATTATGGTGGAATGTCGAATCTCGGCCTCCCCAGGTCCCGCCGAATGCGTGGCCTTTTGGATTGAGCGCTTCACTTGAGATGCACCACTGTATAGTGAGGTTCTCGACGGGCAGCTTTTTGCGACTGCCGTCGGGCATCGGCTTCATATAGCGATAGAGGGAGAGGTTCTCGTCCATTCCCCAACTTGCGGTGCAATGGTCCACTATCACCTGTCCCTCGGGATAGCCGCCGATGTTGTCCGAACCCTGGCCTCCTTCGGGTCTACCTCGTCGAACGCGAAGGTGTCGAAGAATGACATTGCGCGTGTTGATATTGAGAGAATCGTGCGCAATGCAAATGCCGTCGCCCGGCGCCAACTGGCCAGCGATAGTAATGTCGGGATTGTTAATATTTAAGGCCGAATTGAGGTAAATGATGCCAGCGACGCGAAATACAACGATTCGCGGACCGTTTGCCTCAATCGCCGCACGTAGACTTCCCGGGCCGCTGTCGTTGAGATTGGTTACTTCGATGACCTTTCCTCCGCGGCCACCGGTAGTGAACATTCCACCTCCCCAGGCCCCTGGGAAGGCCGGGATTCCTTCGGGCAATCGCGGCGGCAGCGGCGGTACTTGTCCCGTTGTTGGAGTAACCTGCGGTTCGCTTGTCGGCGGCGGCTCATTCTGAGCTGATACGCTGAAGCAAAGTATCCACAGGCAGGCAAATGCGGCCGGAAAAAAGGTTCTGATAGCTGTCTTCATAATGGTGTTCCTTTCGTTTTGCACATATCACATATACGGTTCTTAATCTTTTAAAGGACCCGATAGTTTATCTTAAATAGGAGGATTTTCAAACCATATTTATCTCTCACCGGCCAATAGGAGGCACAACACAGCAATAGCGGATATACGGATTTTCCTCTCAGGCCCGAAAAAATCTTTGAGCAAGGTTCTGAAGTAACTGTTTTAGTACAAACAGGTTATGTAACTTAATCTCAAAAATCATAAAAATTTTTTCAAAAAATTATTTTTTCTCTTGCAATTAAAGGGAATATGCTCTATAATACAGAGTGCTCTGTGATATAGTGAAATAAATGACTTTTTTGGGGATTTAGCTATGAATATATCGAATAAAGAAGCTCAAGACTCGTTAGAGCAGGTTCAATCTGTGGCGAGCCGCACACGAAAGTCGATAGCGGCCAGCTATGACAGCGGCCTACTGATTATGTGGGGCCTTATCTGTGTAGCCGGCTATCTGGGAACACATTTTTTTCTTGAGTGGGTCTGGCATATATGGTTAGGGCTTAGTGGAGCAGGTTGCATCGTGACATTTTGGGTCGTCTGGCGACAATTTCACTTAGCTAATCCAATCAAAGTTCCACCTGCCGAAAAGATTGGCTGGCGGATATTTTTGTTCTGGTGTTTGCTGTTTTTCTATATGTTTATCTGGCTTTCTATTCTCAAGCCCCGCCATGGAATACAGATAAACGCATTTATGATTACAATAATTATGTTCGCTTACGTTGTAAGTGGGCTCTGGTTGAAGAGCCGTCATATGTTCTGGCTGGGAATAGCAGTAACCTGTATAACCTTAGTTGGTTTTTACCTGATTCCACCAGGTTATTATTGCCTGTGGATGGCGGCGATGGTTGGCGGGGCATTTTTGGCAACGGGAATATATATTCGATTACGCTGGAGATGGTTCGACGTGGCTCACCATAAATAGCAGTGGCTGAACTTGATAACATAATACACCAGCCGGTCCGGCTGCAAATAATGGCGTCACTGGTTGCCCTTGACCGGGGTGAGCAGGTTGACTTTGTGTATCTGCGAAAAATCCTTAAGCTGACCGATGGTAATCTCGGTGCGCATCTGGCAAAGCTCGAGGAGGCAGGTTATGTGAAAATAGAAAAGACTTTTATCGCTCGCAAACCCCGCACTTTTATCAATGTAACAGGCAAGGGCAGTGACGCTTTCAATGAGCACATCGCAATGCTCAAGAAAATTATTGGCGGCTCTAAAAAATGAACGATGCGCCAAGCATATTACAGAAAAAAGAAATAGAAATGAAAAATGTCCGGACAAGAAAAAATAATTCAATGAAAGGAGAACACAATGAGCAGAGTAAGAGTATGGTCGTTATTATCAGCAATAGCATTAATTGCCGTAAGTGTGGTCGCGATTTCTGCTGAACAGGCCCCAGACAAACCCAAAATCACAATTCGACAATTAAAACCACAGACAGTTCTTTACACTATCTATCGCGGAAGCTATGACAAAATGGGTGTGGCAATTGGTAATTTATATGCCCTGGCGGGGGAAAAAGGTGTTTACCCCCGCGGTTCACTCTCTTGCGTATATTTGAACAATCCGCAATTAGTATCCAGCGAGCATTGGCTGACAGAGATTCGTATCCCTGTAGGCGAAGAGGCCCTGAAGCTTTCCGGCACTTTGGGTGAGATGACCGACGTTAAGACCTTGCCTGCTATGGACGCGGCGGTTGCCGTAAAGCCCGAGGGGATGGCAGACCCAAGCCCTATTCATGAAAATATTAGTCTTTGGATGCGTAAGGAAGGTTATACAGCGACTGAGGGGCCTGTGGAGGTATTTCTCAGTAATGGCACAATGGGAAGCTATACCCAAATGAAATCAGAGATTATGATACCCGTGAA
>CAZKYA010000130.1:0-6284 GCA_964556725.1 uncultured Pirellulales bacterium | reverse complement strand
GCTATATGGCGGTGAGAATCAGGGCTTAAGGAAGATTAACTTCAGGGACTATGCCGTTCTTGCAGCAGATAGGTGGCTTGAGGAGCCATTGCTCTGGCCGTAACAGTAATCGGCGTTAATTGAAAGTCGCTCGCATTGACGAACGAAAAAGGCAACTGATTGATAGTTCGGGGCCTATACCGATTAGCTCGGTATAGGCCCTGTTTTTATTGATAGCTGTTTTGCTAAAGGAGTCCGCCGAAGGCGGGCTTGATTATCGATTCTCGATTTCATTTCCTTCCGAAGTTTTTACAAACTATTTACAAAACCTCAGGCCTTTTGCGCGCTATACTATAAAAGTAGAACGAGCTAAAAACACAAATTTAAATCAAGGAGAAAAATGATGATTAACCAAACGATTGAATTAGAAACGCAGGCCGGTAGAATCCCGGCAGACCGTGACTACAACACTGAAACTAACTCAATGCCTCTTGACCGGCGTCCGCTTAGTGCACAGCAGGCAATGTGCGAGGCCTACCATTATTCAAAACCATCAGCTTTTAGCCGTGGTATGGAAGTAGACATTGGTACAGCACGTCTAATCTTTATCTCCGGCACGGCAAGCATCAGCCCAAATGGGCGGACACTTCGCGCAGGTGATTTTCGAGCGCAAACCTTCCGTGCATTCGAGAACGCACGTGCCGTTCTCAACGATGCAGGAGCCGACTGGAAGGACGTAGTAAAAGCAACGATTTTTCTAAAAGATATCGCAACTTACTATAAAGCATTCAATGAAGTCAGGTGTGCATATTTTAAGAAAGTCGGTCTTGAAGTTTATCCTGCTTCGACCTGTGTCGAGGCAAAACTGTGTCGAGGTGACCTTCTGGTAGAGATGGAGTTAATAGCGGTGATTAGGAAAGATTACTAACTTTTTAAATGAAAGGAGAAATTAAAAATGAACAGAATAATAAAAACATCAATAGCTTTGTTGAGCATTTTCATAACAAGCTCTGCTTTGGCAAATGGTGGACCGTTTGTCCTCAAATATCCGAACGGTGACCCCGCCGCAAAAGGAGTGCTTGCCCGTCTTGACCCGGACTTAAAACCGGGTTATGAGACGCACCTTCGGGTAATTAAAGAAGACCTGAAGGTAACATTTGAAAATGAACAGTTTCCAGAAAGCAAGAACGAAAGTTCCCCCGTCGTACATGTCAGTGCCGAGTACGCAATTGAAAACCCCACCGAAAAAGATATCGAAGTCGATTTCGGCTTTCCCATCCTTCGAGGTATATATATCAGCCCATATTCAATGATGCCCAGACCCGAAGTAACAGTGCAACTGGGTGACAAGTATGTTCGGTGTACCATTATCTCTAATTCAGCTATCTATGGGATTATTAGACAACGCGCCCGTAAAGCCATTGAAAAAGCAATTTCTGAAAACCCGGAACTAAACAAGCTCGTAGAAGCTGTCCGCAGCGAACAGTACGAAAGTCGCAAAGCTGCACGCAAAGCGCTCTACACATATTTGACAGAAGATAATAAGTGGAATGAACGGGATGCCACGCTGATGGTTGAATATGCAAGTCTTGACTTTGGAAATCTAAAAAGCAATCCACCTGACCGCTCGAGTTGGGGGTGGGCAGATGATAAAGAGCTCAACGAGCTTATGAACGCCAACCTTGGTCCATTGGCGGCTATAGGAGAGCAGAAGGCCACACAGTTTTTTGCACATCTCGCCTCTTGCTTTGAGCCGGAGGCCGCTGCTGCCTATGAGGCCATCTTTTCCGCTTGGGGAGGAGACGTACGCGAAAGGTCCATTGACCTCGATACCGGTAAGGTTCGGCCCCGTGAAATAACGATTGACCCTGACATATTAGACAACCCGCCAGCAGCCACATTCGGTGGTTATACAGACCCGACGATTTACGCACGTGTGGACTACCTCGACCCGAGGGCCAATATAACCGTATCGGAAAAAGAATCTTGTAAAGCGATTTTGAAAAACCTGCCGGTAATATTCACCTTTGCCCCGATGAATATCCTGCATTATCAGGTAAAGTTCCCTGCCAAATCAACACATACTCTTACGGTAAGCTACAGTCAATATGCCTATTCAGACACCCGTTCACCCGAGAGCTATCAACTTGCTTATGTTGTTCATCCAGCCTCATTATGGAGAGATTTTGGCCCAATCAATCTTGAAGTAGCCGTTCCTGAGGGTGTTGGTTTCCGTGCTTCGATTCCCTGCATCAATGGCGGAGTCGAAGAAAAACAAATTAGACAATATCATCACAAAGAGTGGCCATTTGACACCTACAAAGCGGTAGTGAAGCAAAAGACAGGCGAGCTCTATCTTGCTGTTGACGCCGCTCAGTGGAAAAAGTCTGTCAAAAAGATGGCTCTGAGCGAATTAAAAAATACGGAACAATCTGTAGTAAAGCAGACAAAACAGAAGGCGGGATAGTTAAAATGTTCGAAAACATCAATCGAAGACAATTTTTACAAACCGCAGCAGGTTTCTCCGCGGCTGCGGCACTTGGTGGTACAGGCACAATCCTCGCCAAATATGCTTACCGGTCACGAGCTTCAAACTCCATACCATTTGCCGACCGCAAGCTCATTGTGATTCTTTTCGGAGGTGGTACCCGCTCCGGCGAGTCCATCGACGACCCACGGCATCGCTACATTCCAAAACTCTGGAATCAGATGGTGCCAAAGGGAACTTTATTTACAAATATGCGGGTGGAGCACAAAGTCGTGCATCCAAACTCAGCCGGCTCAGTTATGACAGGCCATTGGGAGTGGGACGATATCGACTGGACCAGGCCGGTCGCTCATCCGACAATCTTCGAGATATATCGCAAAGCCCGCCGTGCACCGGACACAGCTACCTGGGCGTTTGTCTATGCCTCTATACTTGGCAAAACCGGTGAGAGTTTAGCATCTGGTTATGGAACAAACTATGCAGCAAACGTTGTTGAGCCGCCGACTATTCCACGTGCTACAGCAGAACAGATAGACAGCCGATTGAGAGAAGCTGCAGCTTTTGGTTCAGTTGAAGCTGAAATAAAAGCTGCCAAAAGCTGTGCTAAACTTGCTCGTTCAACAAGCCGAATTGCGGTCGCTGGACTTCGCTCTAAAAAGGCTCGTGATTTCCTTGACGCCGAATACGCCAAATGGAAGCAAGCCAGCGGCACTACAAGCCACGATGCATTCCTGGCTGAACGGGCTATCGCCTGTATGCGAACCTTTGCCCCTAATGTAATGGCAGTGGACTTTGGTGAAATCGACTGCGCACATTATGGTTCGTGGTCGCGATATGTCGATGCTATCCGCCGCACAGATGAGCTATCCTGGCGGCTCTGGCAGGCAACCGAGCAATTGGAGCAATATCGTGGCAGGACGCTTCTTTTGATTCTACCTGACCATGGCCGCGAACTGGATAGACCCGGCCACTGGGGCTTTATTCACCACAGCAACTTTTATACTAACCAGGGTGCTGATGAGGGTTGTAGGCGGGTATGGATGCTTGCGCTCGGGCCCAGCGTAAAGGCGTCTCTTCGAATCGATAAACCTGTGCCTATCACCACAGTAGCCGCCACCGGCTTGGAGTACCTTGGCCTTGAGCCCTCTAAATCGGTTGAAGGTTCGGTGTGGAGTCTCATTACATAAAATAGCGTAGGTTTAGAATTAAAAACTGAATTAAAAATCAATTAAGAAAGGAGCAAGAAAATGAAAAAGACAATATTAACAATATATCTGATTGGCATGGTCGTCGGATTATATCTCGTTAGTTCAGTATTGGCCGATGAGAAAACGCCGGTCGCTGAGAAATATCTGCCAATCGAGACACCGATTGTTGAGAAAAAGCCGCTCGTGCAGATAGCTATTCTGCTGGATACCAGCGGCAGTATGTCAGGCCTGATTGACCAGGCAAGGGCTGAGCTGTGGTCAATTGTCAATGAATTTATTTTTGCCGAAAGAGACGGCCAGCAACCCGAGCTGCAGGTGGCGCTTTATGAATATGGAAAGGACTCACTCGCCAAAGAAGGTGGCTACATCAGACAGATTGTCCCCTTTACAACTGACCTCGACAAAGTTTCCGAGGAACTCTTTGCCCTGGAGACAAACGGCGGAGATGAGTATTGCGGCTGGGTAATCAAGGAAGCGACATAGTCGCTCAAGTGGAGCAGCAATTCGGAGGACTTGAAGGTGATTTTCATCGCCGGCAACGAGCCTTTCACACAGGGCCCAATCGATTATCGCCAATCCTGTAAGGATGCTATTTCAAAAGGTATTGTCGTCAATACAATTCACTGCGGCTCGGATAGTGAAGGCGTTGACGGAAAATGGAAAGATGGAGCCGTCCTGGCTGATGGAAAGTATCTGAATATCGACCATAATCGCGAGACAATTCACATCGCAGCTCCGCAGGATAAGGAAATCGCCGAGCTTGGCATAAAGTTAAACGATACTTACATTGCGTTTGGCCAAACAGGTAACATCGCCTACGAAAGACAGACAGCACAGGATAAAAATGCTTTCGTTGCATCAAAGGAAGCCGAGGTTCAAAGAGCGGTAACAAAATCTTCCGCAAATTACATAAATGAATCCTGGGACCTCGTCGATGCCCTGAAAAGTAAAAAGGTCAAGCTCGAAGATGTTAAGGATAGCGATCTGCCAGAACAGATTCGGAAAATGTCGCTAAAAGAGCAAAAGGCCTATATCGAAGCAAAAGCAAGTCAACGAACGGAAATACAAAATAAGATTCAACAGCTAAACGAACAGCGCGAAAAGTTCGTGGCCGAGGAAATGAAAAAACTCCAGAATGAAAACGGCACCCTCGGCTCAGCCATAATTCAGGCAATCCGCGAACAGGCCGGCAACAAAAATTTCAAATTTGAATCGAAGGAAAAATCAGAGGAAAAAGCTGAGACCGCCGTCTCGGAATAAGTCCCCAGCCACCATTTCAAAGCTCAAGGTGCATCCTTTGCAGGGTGCACCTTGTCTTTGTGAAAAGAATGCCCTGTAGAAAAACACATTCGGATTGTCATTCTGGTCGAAGCGCAGCGGAGCGAATAATCTGCCCTTCGTATTTACTTCATACTTCGAAATTCCTTGCCTGTCCCATTGTTTTCATTTGGGATTCGACATTCAATATTCAATTCATCAACACGTTTTACGCATCCTCTGCGGTAGAAATTTTGGATTAGCCCCTCAGTATCTCGATATTGTCCATACTGCCGAGCAGGCCGTTGGCGAGGGTCAAATACTCCAGCTTTTTCGGATTGTGGCCGAGAAGCTCGCTGCCAACAACATCGACCGCAACAGGGTCAAAGCCAGCCAGGATTAGGCCTATATTTTTGTGCTTGCCGGATAGATGCGTTCCCTTCAGAGCTACGGAGGCATCCACCACCGACAGGTCCGGCTTTTTATACAGACACACATCTACAACGGATTTATCCGTCGATGGGCTGTGTAGCTTTGATTTGTTCCAGGAGCCGCCGTAAAATCTTCCCGGTGCGATACCAAACATATTTTTCATTGCAATGGTGGTTTTGGTAAAGCTGTGGTCTTTAAGCACAGGCAGCGAAATCACAAACGCATCCTGCACAATTCTTGGCATATGAAACTGCTTTAGTTGAAAGGCATTTTTATTTTCAAGAACGACCGTTTCGGCCTCGTTAAAATCAATCAGGTTTATCCCGTACTTTTTAGCCAGCTTCGTATATCTCAAAGCGGTAAATACGTCCGGCGTTTTGCCGCTTCCACAACCATCGCCTATAACAATTTCTGCCTTTGTATGGATTTTGCAGTAATTGTAAAGGGCCTCTGCTGCTTCTACGCTTGTTGTAACCGGCGGCGGTGAAGAATTTGTCAGGTTCGGCTTGATGATAATCAGACCGTCCTTCGGCAGCCGGTCTCCGGCACCTATCAAATCAAGTGCTTTGGTTATGCTGCTTTGATAATCGACAAACTTTACTCTGGCAATCTTACTCATAACCTTTTTATTTTCCTATAATTATAGTCGACTTTTGTTTTTTTTTATTTGCAGGGCACAGCCCCAAATTAAGCATTGTCCTGAACAAAATAATCCGGCTGTGAGTATTGACTCTGTTAGAGACATGTGACTGTTAAAACTATACTTATTTATAACAGTGCTAATAAGCCAAAAATAAGATTCAGAAATATAGAAAAAATAGTCTCTAACGGGGTTGACTGTCAAGGAATTTCGGGTAAATTTATAAACTCTAAAACATACGCAGCTTATGATAGTATCAGATTAAAGTCCTTTGCGGGTA
>CAZKYA010000129.1:0-6315 GCA_964556725.1 uncultured Pirellulales bacterium | reverse complement strand
CTTCTATCGAGAATGGCTATGACTCTTTTCTGTGGGCCGTCTGTGCCGATGCGAACGAGTATATAAGCGGTAAAGACATCGCTGCGCACAGTTACGAGATTACTGATTCGAGAGAAGATTAAATCTCGCTCCTCCAAGTCATCTCGCACGGTGTCGTATGTGAAGTCAGGTCCATTTGGATCGCTTTTATTCAAATTGTCCAAACCGTCAGAAACTAAGTTTTGCATCGTAGCAACTTGCATTAGTTCCACTGTAGTAGTAAATCCTGGCTTTCCCAGACGTCCCGCATATATACCAAGCTTGTCACGGTAATCAACAACGGCCTGGGCTCTTTCAAAAGGTATATTATCTTCATACTGCATCCACGGCAATTGCGCTATCACAAACCACGGGGCAGTGTTTATGTTTACCCGGCCAGCAACAGCTAATTCACTAAATTCCGTATAAGCAGCTACACCTTCATTTGGTTCATCAATATATGTATCACCATCATTATCAACTCCATCAGCGCCTGGATTGTCGCTTTTGCCATTGCCATCGTTATCCACTGAATCGCTGAAAGGATGAAACTGTGTAATAAAATCCAATAAACTTGCAAAATCCCTATGAGTGGTATCCATCCTCCCTGCTGTAATCTCTATCAGGTCTGTGCCACTTCGATAAGCATTGAACCACTCCGGTAAAGACTGGTAAGTGATTCCATTAACATCACTATAAGAACTTGCACCTATGCCAAGAGTAAGAAATATCTCTCCAACAGTGGGTAATTTACCATCATTTCTGTTATTTACTTGAATGTGGGCTCTCTTTTCCAGAAACGTTCCTTCATCAGGAACGAAGCTTCCTAAACCGTGTCCCGAGACCCAGCTCTTCTTCGATGTATCCCAAATCGGCACGCTGTTACCAATAAACCAGTCACCACGGGTAATGTTATAAGCAGAGAATCCTGGGGGGGCTGGGATACCGCTAACTGTGCCGGTATATATAGCATCTACCGGCCGTCCTGATGTATCTAATAAAGTTAAATGGTCATCATCTTGAAAAACTAAACCAGATAGAACAGATGCGGTTACACCAAATCTTGTGGGACCGGCTGCTGCAGCATCATTTACGATTATAAGTGTTCCTGCCGCTGGAACTGTAAAACCACTTATATTTAATGGTACACCTCCAATAACTAATTTCCAATTCGCTAAATCAACGACATTCACCGGGTCAGGGTTATACAGCTCTAATGCGTAATAGGTAACTACAGGATTAACCCCGTCATTGTACTTTGCAACTGCAATTTCACTTATGTAAACACTTTTTTGCTCATACCCGAAATATGTCCTGGTAACACCTCCAACAGTTACACTTACCTTCGATATATTAGGGTCAATGTCGATGTAATCAATTAAGTTAACTGCAATTTGGCAAGCTAAATCAGTGCGTGTTAATGGTGGCCATGAATAATCCCCTAGGACCAGATTAAAACCATACGCGGGAGGAGTCGCAGTTACCCCGGGTAATCCCAGCCAAACTGCCGCAGCTAATAGCTCAATCTGTTGACTCCCATTTAGCACATCAGCAATACATACTTGTGCCCTGTCTCGACCAACACCACTCGTCCAGTTGTTCCAGGCAGTCTGCAATTCGGATGGCATACTATTCACGACCTGCGAGTCCACCGCTGGCATGAGAACTCTATCAAAGCTGTATGTTGTGCTCAAGTGCCGCCGATTACAAATATTCTCAGGCGGTTCGGGTCCAGTAGCTTTATCATACCAGTCACTAATGTCATCTCCCGGCACGTAAGGAATCTTTTTGCCAACAGTTCCAGGTCCTGGATTAAATGTTACCGGCCAGACTTGGCTTATCCTGGTTAAAACCGGTGAGAACAAAAAGAAGCGATTTCGTAATTCCAGCTCATCACCAATATCGAAGGGTAGATAACCAAGCACAGGGTTATGCAAACGCCTTGCCACATCATATTCGTATTGTATATCATTTCTGTAATAATCTATTGGAGGCATTAGAACCGCACCATATCTCGCCCTCTGAACTGTATTAGCATCAGTATTAGCATCAACAGAATCAGTAACACTTATAATTCCACAAAGGTTTACGTGAGACAGCATTGAGCCGTCCCAATTTGGGTCAGGGTCACCAGGCGTGCCAATCGTACCTTGTGGAGATCTAAAAGCTGTATTGACGTTTATCATCCCGCCATTGTCAACAATTCTAACAGCAGCGTAAATCGGTTTCCCCTTACTGCTGGTCATATCAGGCACAAGCACCCAGACAGAATCCGCTACGCCATCACCGTCAGTATCGGCATTAACGTCTTCTACAATATTTGGCTGATAATCATCAATAATTTCAACTTTCAAATCTCTCCACTTTGCACCGCCCCTTCCAGTAATATTGCTTATCTGTTGCCAGTAATATTTGCCGCCAGATTCATACGGTTCAAGGCAGGCCAGCCAGATATCGTTAACATCGGGATAATCGTAGTATTCCTGACCCGCTACGCCGGGGACATCTAAAACCAATTTCTGCGATACCCTTGCAATGACCGTTTCAACTGCCAGGCCCAGGTCTCTGTTTTCCGATATAGCGGATGTTGCCATCTTGTCCAGCCGGCTGACCATAACAAACAGCACGCCAATGATAGCCAGCAAGCTCGTCAAAACAACAGTCAGGATAAGGGCAGAGCCATTCCCAAATCTGCTTTTTGCAAATCGCTTGTTCGCCATCTTTATTCCCATTCTTTATTTACCAGAAAGACACCAAGCGTTAATATCGAATTCCGTGTCGAATCAATCTAAATACACAATATGCGTAAAAGTCCTGCCGTGTTTTATTACTCCCTTGGAATCATATAACGTGAAGGTAAACTTTAGCGCTCGTCCAAGACCAGGTATTAAATTAAAATTCTCTTCACTCATCGGAGGAGAAAGCGGATAACCCGGCCAGTTTAAGGATATAAGACCATAAGGAGGATTAGGATACAATAGCCCTGGAACCCTGTTGGGATCATCCAAGAAGAAATCGGAATCTGTCAGAATCCTATCACCATTAGGGTCAACCTCCGGCACCCATCGCTGCTGGGCATCATACCAGCCCTGAACCTTGAATTCTCCCACGCCCTCACACAAAAGTATATGAATTGAATTTGGGTCAGCAGGATTAACCGCAGCTCCAATTAAATATCTATCATCCATACTAAGCTCGGTTTTAACATTACTAATAACAGAAAGCATATATTTTTTATAATCCCAGGATATATTCTTCCACTGTTCCATGGTTGTCTTATCGTACTCAAGCCAATTGTTCCAATTGTACCATTCTTGGAAAGTGTGTGGAAACGCAGTAGGGTCCAGAAAATTATTAAGGTCGTTGTCATCCGTATAAATGTGCTGCGTCCTTGCAAGTATTCGTTCTCGTCTATCTTCTTCACGCAGCTTACGACCTGTTTCAGTTAGGCTAAGAGGGTCCCTGTATTCCTCAGCCCTTCTTCCAGCTGCGTTCTTAGCCAGCATATAGCAGATTCTCGCAACGTTACCCCGGACTATCTTCGGGCTGGTCCCATAAGATTGGAAATCACCATCAGCAAAAAACATTATCCGGTCAAACCTCTCGTAGCCATCATTATCACAATCACGATAACCATCATAGTTTGCAGTAACAGCTTCCTTCGCCACCCAAACTACGAAAATTTCTCCGTCCTTACGCAGGCCTTTGAAGTCGGCGTTGAGCTGGTCAGTGATTGCCCGCAGCTTTCGCATAATCTCAGCGTTTGCAGAAGCCGTGCGGTAGGAATCTATGCTGGTTCTGAAAATCACGCTCGCAAAAGACATCACCATTGCCAGAATCCCAATCGCCACCAGAAGCTCAATTAAAGTAAATGCCTTTTTCATTTTCTTTTTGCCACTAAGTCACAAAGACACCAAGATTTAATTTGTGTCTTCGTGTCTAATTTATTTCAGTTTTATTCTAATCAATCCGTATCTTTGCTTCGTGCCTTCGTGGCTAAAATCTCACTATCGTCTGATACACCGCTATACAGGGATACCTGCCCCCGCTGGCTGCCGGCGGGATAACCCAAACCGAACCACCACCCTGCCAGGACCTGTCAAGCAGTATAATTTGGTCCTCTCTCAGTGGGGTGGCAGGGTCATCCGCATACCGCTTCAACACCCTATATATCCGGCCATTTTCGTCATCCACTATCGTATAGCCATCATTAATCCAGCTTTCCTTACCAATTTCCGTTATCCCAAGCTCGTTACTACCAGCATTACCGGTAACACCAACCTTAACCGGCATCGGATAGTCAACCGCTATGGTAAGATCAAATGGGGCAATCGGATTACGATATTTTGTTCCACTCCCTGCCTTTCTGCTGACAAAAACCGTTACCTGCACGAGCCGATTAGGGTCTGGCTCCGCTCGCCTGCAAAGAGCAGACCAGAAGTATTGCTTATCGGCCGCGTCCGTATTTGTCGATGGGTACGCAAATTCATTCACATCTACCGGCACAAACTCACTAAAATTATTACAATCAGTTATGCTAAGTCCCGATATCCAGTTTGGGTCAATACTGCCAAAGAGTCTTACCTTTGCAAAGGCCTCGTCGGCTGCTACTGCTGCGATGGTCCGCTCGGTGGCGATTGTCGAGAAGTGGATACCTGCGAGAAACGTGCCACCTATAAAAATCATCCCGATAGCAAGCGTCCCGACAGCCAACAAAACCTCAGTCAGAGAAAAACCATCGTTGTTACGCCCACTTCTCATAGCTTAATCAGTCCTGAGAAATTATTGTCCCTGTATATGCGTTTATATAGATATATTCCAAGCCCTGTAAATAATCGAACCTTTCCGCCGGGCTTAATTTATCGAAATGAGTCCTATCGAAGATAATGAAGCTGCTCCGGCTTGACTCCTTATGAAAGGATGGGTCACTATTATAATAATCATCTATAAACATTGCGCCGGAGCCCGGCTCATTAAAAACAGTATCATTAGGCCCCCGCCGAAGCACCTGCACGTCGTGAATAACCAATTTCCCAGTCGGTGAAAAAATAACAGAAAAGGTGGTTTTATCCATCACTTCGCTGACATCATCAATCTCTTCAGGCAGGCCAACGACTTCCATCACGCCTACCGTCTCTGGCAGCTTTATCGGCTTTATGCCTTGGACCACTCGAAAACCATAAGCTGCCTTATAGACCGGACCGTAAAGATTTGGGTCCTGTATGATAAATGTCATATACTGCGTACCCTTGTTATCTTGCTGGTCTCTATTTTGAAATCTGATGCCGGCGTAGTGTTGTTCTTTTGCGGCTATAGCGCGAGCGCTGGATAATGCTGCGCTTATTACACTTTTTGCACCGCTTTCGGTCTCAAACGATTTAATAAGCGCACGGACGGCCGGCAGACCAAGACCAACAAGCATCGCTATCACAGCAATAATCACTGCCATCTCTATCAATGAAAGACCGGATTGTCTGCATTTTATCTTCATCTTTTTTGCCACTAAGGCACAAGGACACTAAGAAGTGTAAAGTGGCTAAAGTGTAAAATGCCTAAAGTGTAATAAACTGAAGATTCTTATAACTTTAGCTCACTTTAGTTCACTTTAGCTCACCTCTCATTTCCTTTGTAACTTCATGTCTTTGCGGCCTATTATCTATTACTTAAATCATCTGGCGTGCCGAAATTTTTGTCCGGCCCGGCCGAGATAATTACAGGAAAGGTCCTTTCAGTATCCCTCATTCTCTTGATTTTATCCGGGTCAAGAAGAGGCGGTTGCTCATCGTAATAATCGTACCGCAACGTTGTGCCCCAGGCGTCAACTATCCGCAGCAACGGCTCTTCAGGTCTGCTATCAACCAAAATTTTAATTTCTTGTTTATCCTCATTTAGATTAGTTACCAAAGAACCATCAATTTTGTCCAGAACCTGCCGACATTCCGGGACTCTGCTTAGGAAAAAATACAATACTTCGCATCCTGAGTACTCCTCACTTGACTGCTCATCGTGATTGAAAATCTGAACAGATTCTCCTCCCATCGCATCTGATAAAGTCGTTTGGAGGTCAGCCACTGTAAAATCGTTGCAGTCCAGAGGAAAATCAAACTCAGAGTATGGAGAGGGGTAGTTATACTCGTAATCGTGAAATTGTTCGAGAGCAGCGGACAGGATTGCAATAGTGCTATTGGTGAGCTTTTCCTTGGCCTGATTATTTATACGAGAGGCAATACCAATTACCATTGTGGCCAAAAGCGCAATTACAGCCACAACAATTAACATTTCAACAAGCGTTAAGCC
>CAZKYA010000128.1:0-6403 GCA_964556725.1 uncultured Pirellulales bacterium | reverse complement strand
ACAAGACTAATGCTCGATTCGGCCGAAACCGGAGAAGAAGAGGTCATCATTGACAAAAATGAAAATCGTATCGACCAGCAGCTAATCAATAAGGTTAATGAGCAGTTAAGTTCCAGCAAAAAAGGTAATCTAAAACTATCCGACAAAAAAGAGGATATCGGTGGAGGTTTTATCCTGAGGCGTGGCAAAATAAACACCAATGTCTCTTTCGATGTCCTGCTCAACAATGCCCGAAAGGAGCTTGAAATCAAATTAGCAAAAGAACTGTTCGGGAGCTAATAAACTATCTAAAAATTTGTCACCCTGAGCGAACCTGTCCTGAGCAGAGTCGAAGGGGCGAAGGGTCTGGCTGGCTGATTTAAGAAATGTCTTATACTCAAATGGAACAACCTGAACTTGATTTTTACACCTACCCGCCGGTTGGTACCGATGACTGGCGATATCTATCGCAGACTGCTTTGGTGCGGATGCTTGAGATGCAAATGCTCGCCAGAGCAACGCTTCTCGATATGGCCAATGCCGATAGTTTTGCCCACGCCGCAGATTTATTATCAGCCACCGAATACGCACTCCCGCAGGGCAGTAAAAGTCCCGCTGAATTGGAAAATCTCCTGCTTGCTCGTAGATATGCCGTGCGAGAATTGTTTGAAGATTTAATCCTTCATAAACCGGTTGTGCATCTTTTCAAAACGCGGGACGATTTCGCCAATCTTCGACTGGCGCTTCGCAGAACTCTGACCGAAAAACCGCTGGGAACGGACTACAGCGACCAGGGCAATGTCCCGCCGGAATTTTTTGAAAAGGTCTTTTCCGAAGAACCCTCTGAATCTGCACAGCTGCCCGATTATATGCAGCAGGCGGCTGACAAAGCAGCTTTGGCCTACTATCAACAAAAAGACGTCCGTCAGATTGACTATGCAATCGACCAGTTCCAGGCGGAGTATAACTTAAAAACAGCGCAAGAGCTGCACAGCATTTTTCTTCTCGGCCTTTTCAGGATATATATCGATTTAACCAACATTCGAACGATGTTTCGTCTAAAATTCACGCAGTCGCAGGACCAGTTTCAGCACGATAAGGTTTTTCTAAAAGGTGGTTATCTAACACTTGAACGGCTCAAACTCGGGCTGGATGCAGGTTATGAATCGCTTGCGCAGTTGTTTTTTGTAACTCCATACTGGCGGGTTGTTGAGGTGGCAGCTAATTACTTGGCGTCGAACAAATCTTTTTTGAAGATCGAGCAGCAGTGTGAGGAGCACCTGACCGGATTTCTAAAATCGACTATTCAGATTATTACAGGGCCTCAGCCGATTATTGCCTATTTGCTGATGAAGGAAAACGAAATCCGAACGGTGCGTTTAATATTAACCGCAAAAAAGAATTCCCTGGATACAAAACTAATTTTAGACCGCATCTCATGAAACAAAACACAAAAAACGATGTATGCCTTTATCATTCTGAGCGACCTGTCCTCCGTAGCTTTTGCGAAGGAGGAAGCGAAGAATCTGGCCAACGGAATCGGTACTTATGTCATTGCGAGCGACCTGTCCTCCGTAGCTTTTGCGAAGGAGGAAGCAAAGAATCTGGCCAACGGAATCGGTACTTATGTCATTGCGAGCGACCTGTCCTCCGTAGCCTTGGCGAAGGAGGAAGCGAAGCAATCTCATATTTAGCCCCACGTTTTACGTGGGGTCGTTCAGCCGTCGCCGTTCCGCGACGTTAGAACGGAAGGTTTTGAACATTTGAATTTGTTTCGAATTTCGATACCTGTCCTGAGCAAGGTCGAAGGATTCGAATTTCGGATTTATACGAATTACGAGCCACGAGCAACGAAAAACGAGCGACAAAACAATGGAAGGTAAAATTGCAGTTTTAGGTGCTACCGATTTTGTAATGCCCTTCTCGGCACTCGGTGTTGATACGTTCGCAACTGGCGAAGGCCGCAATGAAATCGCCGAAAACGCCAAGAAAATCATTGAAGGCGAATACGCTCTTGTTGTCGTTGCCGAAAATATCGCTCCTGACGTCGAGCAAATCTTCTCAGATTACGAGAATTTACCGATTCCCTGTATCGTCGTGGTTCCCTTTACTACCGAACCAGCAGGCGTTGCTACCAGGAAACTGGGTGAAGCGCTTAAGATAGCTACAGGTATAAATATTTTGCGTGATTGAATGTATAGGTGGGTGAGTAGCTGAGTCGGCGCATAAACGCATCTACTCACCAATGCATTTACGCATATACGAGAGGTTTGATAATGACTGAAGAAAGAAAAGGCAGAATTGTCAAAGTCGCTGGTCCCGTTGTCGTCGCCGAAGGTATGGCTGGTTCACGAATGTATGACGTCGTACGCGTCGGTCATCTGGAAATTATCGGCGAAATCGTGGAGCTGCACGAAGATTTGGCGTCAATTCAGGTCTATGAGGAGACCACCGGCATAGGCCCGGGCGAACCCGTGGTTGATACACAGGCGCCTCTAAGTGTCGAATTAGGGCCCGGGCTTCTCGAAAGTATCTATGACGGCATCCAGAGACCTTTGGATTTGCTTGTCAAAGCCGATGGCGAGTTTATGAGCAGGGGTAGTTCTATGCCGGGCCTCGACAGAAAAAAGAAATGGCACTTCAAGCCAACTGTGAAAAATGGCCGGAAGGTCGTTTCTGGTGATATTATCGGCGAAGTCCAGGAAACCACGCAATTCGTGCACAAAATTATGGTCCCCTTTGGCCTCCAGGGTAATATTCAAAAAATATCTGGAGGCGATTTCTCAGTCGATGATACTATAGGGGTGATAGTTAGCGAGGATGGCAGTACATCTGTAGGGGCGATTCGCGAATCGCCCCTCAAACTAATGCAGATTTGGCCTGTCCGAAGTGCAAGGCAGATAAAAAGACGCCTCGCTCCAAACAGAATTCTCATAACAGGCCAGCGGGTTATTGACACCCTTTTTCCCGTAACCAAAGGTGGAACTGCTTGCGTCCCGGGGCCCTTCGGCTCAGGTAAAACCGTCGTTCAGCACCAGTTGGCAAAGTGGGTCGACGCCGATATCGTCGTTTATGTCGGCTGTGGTGAACGCGGCAACGAGATGACAGACGTCCTGATGGAGTTTCCCAAATTAAAAGACCCTCGCAGCGGTGAGCCATTGATGAAACGTTCCGTCCTGATTGCCAACACATCAAATATGCCCGTCGCCGCAAGAGAGGCCTCGGTATATACCGGCATTACTATCGCCGAATATTTCCGCGATATGGGTTACGTCGTCGCCCTGATGGCTGACAGCACCAGCCGATGGGCCGAAGCTATGAGAGAAATTTCCACTCGTCTGGAGGAAATGCCGGCCGAGGAGGGCTATCCCGCCTATCTCGCTGCCCGCATCGCCGCCTTTTATGAAAGGGCTGGCCGCGTCGAATGCACCGGCTCTCCCGAACGCGAAGCCGCTTTATCCATCATCGGCGCTGTAAGTCCGCCCGGCGGAGACCTCTCCGATTCCGTCGTCCAGGCCACACTCCGCGTCGTAAAGGTCTTATGGTCGCTAAAAGGCGAGCTCGCCTACCAGCGTCACTTCCCCGCCATTGACTGGCTCACCTCATACTCCTTCTATAAGCAATATCTGAAGGAATGTTTTGATGACAAGGACAAGGGCCGGGAAATGGAAGAATTGACTGTCGAGGCAATGAGTTTGTTGGAGCAGGAGGCAGAGCTTCTTGAGATTGTTCGCCTGGTTGGCGCCGAGGCCCTGTCCCCGCAGGACCGCCTGGCTCTTGAGACCGCAAGGTCCATACGTGAAGACTTTCTGCACCAGAACGCCTTCCACGAGGTTGATACCTATACCCCGATGGACAAGCAATATGAAATGTTAAAGACCGTCCTGCACTTTCACAAACAGGCCCTCGCCGCCATTGATGCTGGCGTTGAGACCGCGGATATCTTCAAATTAACTGTCCGGGAGGAAATCGCAAGGGCTAAATATATCCCGAAGGAAAACACAGACCAGATTGCCGGAATAAGGCAGACAATTGATACACAAATGAAACAACCACAACAAAGCGCAACAAGTGGTTAAGTGTCTTATACTTAGCCCCGCAATTTATTGCGGGGTTGATTGGGAAATTTGTTAGCCCCCAGTTCTACTGGGGGTCTATGGAACGGCGATGCAAAGTATTTGTTTAGCCCCGACCCCGGAGTTTACCCGCCTCCTTCTGGCAGGGTCGGGGGTGGGAAAAACGTTTTGAACATTTGAATTTTTGTAATTCGGATTTGTTTCGGATTTAGATATTCGGATTTAATTAAGATATGCCTGATAACAAAATATTCGTCGGCCGAAAAAAAACGAAGTTGGCGGTATTTAGGCTTTTGGGTATGATGTAGCAGCTCGGGCAGATCCTATTAGGTTGACGTGTATTTGCTGTTGGATTAAAATTTGTTTGAATATTACATGCTATGAGGAAAATTAGCATAAAAACAGTGGCTGAGACGAGGCAATACGCTGTACTCAATGTAAAAACAGCTAAGGAGATTGCTACAGAATGGCTAAAAGATAAACAGTTAGAGAATCCCCTTAAGTTCGGTTTGCCAGAGATTGACGATCGATACCATGTATGGCGCGTTCCTCTTTTATCAAAAATGGATAAATGTTGGATTGGTGAAATCGTCATAGATGCTACTACATCATTGGTTTTAGAGGGAAAATCAACAAACCAGGAAACTATTGAAGCAAGGCTTCTTGGTAGATATAAAAAACACACTGGTAGAAAAGTAAGCAATGAAAGAAAAACTAAATCAAATTACAGATTATCAACATTGAGAAATACAATTGCTCTAGGCGATAGTGAAACAATTCTATTAGACTTTCCTGCTAAATCAGTCGATTTAGTTTTTACTTCTCCGCCTTATTATAATGCAAGACCGGAATATACAGATTATTTAACTTATGAAGAATATCTATTAAAAATTAGAAAAGTAATTCAAAATTGTCACCGCGTTCTTGCCGAAGGTAGATTTTTCGTTATGAATATTTCTCCAGTTTTAGTTCGAAGAACAAATAGAAATGGAGCATCTAAGCGAATCGCCGTTCCTTTTGATGTTCATAAATTGTTTGTAGAGGAGGGATTCGATTTTATAGATGATATAATTTGGGTCAAACCAGAAGGTGCAGGTTGGGCAACTGGTCGTGGTAGAAGATTTGCTGCTGACCGCAATCCTTTGCAATATAAGCCTGTTCCAATTACTGAGTATATTCTCGTATATCGAAAACATACAGATAAACTTATCGATTGGAACATAAGAGCGCATCCTGACCAACAATTGGTTAATGAGTCTAAAATACCTGATGGTTATGAGAGAACAAATATATGGGCAATTAAACCAGCACATAATAAGAGGCATCCGGCTATTTTCCCTTTGGAATTAGCTGAAAAGGTAATTTCATATTATTCATTTAAAAACGACGTTGTTTTAGATCCATTTGCTGGGATAGGTACGACAGCTCTTGCTGCATTAAAGTGCAAAAGACGGTTTGTAATGATAGAAATTAATCCTAAATATGTAGAGATTATGAAGAATAATGTAAAAAAACACTTAGGCAAATCGGCAAGGAATGTTCTTACATTAAATAATGGGCCTGTTGATGTGTCTGATGTTCTAATTTAAGGATTTAGCGTGAATAAAATTAGACGAAAGAAAGAAGTTAGATTCATAGATCTCGTATCTAATGATGCCATTGAACTGTTAGCGGCAAGTGGTACTAAATTAGTTAAAAACATTGGTATGGATATAGTTAGGGGAGCTGTTTTAGATGTACTAACTGGAAAGAATCTTAGGAGTTCTACTGAAAGACTAACACGAAAGAGAATAGCAACATTAAATCTATCTCTGCTAGAAATGTTCATAAAAGGTGCAGATAATTTCCCTAATTTTATCGACGAATTACCGAAATATGCTTCAACAAGATTAATCAAAAAAAGGATAACTAAAGAGGAAAGGTGGATTGCTCAATGGATATTAGGCCTTACTGACAAGGCTTTCCAAAATGTTTTAAGAGATGATCCAAAGAGTATTACTCAGTATGTTAAGGAATATAAAAGAATATGTAAAGAGGTTGTGGATAAATTTAAACAAACACGTGGGGATTTGATAGGGACGTTATCGATAAACAATGAGAGGAAAGCTGAAATAAATCTTCTTTTCTTAACTTATTTATTAAATACTATTGGTTCAGAAACATTGACTATTAGAGGGTCAGAAAAATCAGCATACGGAAAATTATTTGAAAAATTGATACTAGGCTCTTTACTAAGCATACTTGGCTTTGAATTTGTTGATAAAGATAATCCTCGCAGTCTTAAAAAAGTTTTTTGGCTAGCTCAACAAGGTGAGAGAAGAGAAAGTGACGCAACGTTACTATACACT
>CAZKYA010000127.1:0-6410 GCA_964556725.1 uncultured Pirellulales bacterium | reverse complement strand
CACAAAGAAAAATGAAAGTTAAAAAATATAGCTGAGTTTTAGTGTCTTGGTGCCTTGGTGGCAAAGGATGATGGATGATTATGAAAGCTGTTTTGATTGTGCACAATGTAGCGATAGATGGGGATGTCAACGAGGCATTAGAGTCGATTGGGATTAGTTGTTACACCAAGTTCACCAATACGCTGGGCAAAGGCCAGCTTAGTGAGCCGCATTTGAATACTGAGGTCTGGCCAGGGGTAAACTATGGCACTTTTATTGTTACTGAAGCGGGCAAAGCCAACCAGATAATGGAAAATGTCCGCCAGATGCGAAAGAAACTCGGCTCGGAAGGCGTAAAAGCGTTTATGTGGGAGATTGAGGACATCACCTGAGGTACAAATCAGCTTTTACTCAAAGTGAGCGTTTTAAGTCTCTTATTTAGCCCCACGTTTCACGTGGGGGTTATGCTGAAGATAAAAAATTTTATCGATTTCGGAAAATTTTCTGGCCAAATCATCTCTGATAGTGGAAAATAGTTCAGGTTTATGCTTGCGAGATGAAATGGGTTTAAGGTATGGAGACTATTGCAAAATATAAACCAAAGCTTGAAATTGTTTCCGACGCTGAAGCGCTCGCCCGTAGAAGTGTTGATGTCTTTGTTACTGATGCGGAAAAGGCGATAGAGGCCAGGGATGTCTTTTGCGTTGCAATATCCGGTGGTCATACACCAGAACGCTTTTTTCAGCTTTTAGGTGAAGAGCCGAAAGCCACATCGCTCCCCTGGGATAAAATACATTTGTTTTGGGTTGACGAGCGTTATGTTCCGCCGGATTCGCAATGGAGCAATTACAAACTGGCTGCCGATACCTTTTTACCTAAAGTTGCCATCCCGCGAGAAAACATTCATCGCATTCCCACTGAGCACAGCGATTTTTTGGCTGCGGCCCACTATTATGAACAAACTATTCGGGAAGTTTTCCGGCTGGCCGAAAAGCAAATTCCTGAATTTGATTTGATTGTGCTTGGAATGGGTGTTGAGGGCCATACCGGCTCGCTGTTTCCCAATAGCTATGCTTGTTTTGACACGGATGATTTGGCCTGTGTGGTGTATGTCTTGGATGAGAAATTAAACCGCATAACTCTGACGCATCCGGTTTTATGTGCTGCCTCTCATCTAACTGTGTTGGTTTCAGGCTCGGAAAAGGCCGCCATTTTGAAGGAGGTTCTGACCAGTGAGCCGGATGAAGTTCGCTATCCTATTCACGCCCTTTGGCCCGCCCTCGACAGAGTTACCTGGCTCATCGACCGCGACGCCGCAAAAGAAATGTAATCGCTTTGCTTCGTCCTAATTTGTGGTTAATTTTCTATTTGCTTTTTCCTCTTTTGTTTTTACACGCAGCAACAATATCGGGGCGGATATTGCGATTGATGAATAGGTTCCTTCGATGATGCCGAACAGTATAGCAAAGTTAAAGCCCCGCATCCCCTTGCCTCCAAAGATATACATTATCGTTACGACCAAAAGTGTAGTAATACCTGTCAGCAGGGTTCTGGAAAGAGTTTCGTTGATGCTGTTGTTGATAATCTGCGGCGTTAAGGCGGTACCCTTACGGCGGTTCTCACGGATGCGGTCGTAAATAACAATTGTATCGTTGATTGAATATCCAAGGAGCGTCAGGAACGCTGCTATCATAGCAAGGTCGATTTTGAAATCTCCGATGAGAAGTTTTTGGCCGATCGTTGTTGCAGCGATATAGGTGCAGGCAGCGACCATGCCAACCGTAACACAGGTATCATGAAAGAGCGTTATAACCGCACCAAAGCCGAAGCGTAAATCTCCAAATCGAAACCAAATGTAAATCAGCATCGCAAGCAACGATAAGATAATGGCAACCAGTGCGCGTGTCTTCTGTTCTCCTCCGACTGAAGGGTCTATCTGGGTTACTCGCGGTAATGACGTTTCGAGTTGAGCTACAGCCAGGACCTTTGTCGTTTCATTTTCGACAAAACGCTGCCACTCATCGTCGCTTAGCTCTCGCAAACCTGCCTCGGGCTCAGCGCTTAAATAAACGAAGGATTCTACCTCTTGATTTGCCTGTTTCATTGGATTTAGCTCAGAATCGAGAATTCTATAGGAGTACCAGTTAAGTTCTTGCATATCCGGCTTGAATCGCAGAGACGCCAATCTCCCGTCGATGTCTTCTGCTGTAGTTGCTCTTGCGATTTTACAGGTGATTTTAATACCGCCAAGAAAATCGGTAAGTTCGGGATAAGAATCTGTTAGCTCTTCAGTTATTTTTTCCTGTGAGACGATTTCAGGTTGAAGATTTCGCTGGATTTGAAGTTCGTCCGAGAACGCTGATAAAACTGCGTTATTGACGACCTCATCGATTGTTGGCTCTGAAATCTGGGCTTCGGGGAAGGCTGTTGTCAGAACATTTTCGACTATTGTCTTGTTTATTTGGCTGGTTGTTATTATAAATTTCGCCCCCGCGTCTTCCTGTCGGAAGACAGGAGCGGGGGCATCCTGTGTTACAATCAGATTATTTAATCTGCCGGCAAATTTCTCCTGTGCTTTTTCAATTGCCGAAGTTACGGTTTCCACGGTGTTGGGGTTTGCCTTGCCTGCTTCGGAAAATGTAATGGTGGCGATGGTTTTGTTTGTCTCCGTAGTGTTGATTTCGTATTGCTTGCCTGATTTTCCGATGCTGTAAACATTTGCTGTTGCAAGGCCGGGATTGTTTAGCTTTTCCCCCACCTTGTGGATTCTATCTTCCACCTCACCTCTGCTGAGCTGAACATTGTCTTTTAGATTGATTTGGATAGAAGTTCCGCCGGTAAATTCAATATCATATTTATTGTTTTTTGTGTCATCCCTTGTGAAGAAGACAATCACGCCTCCGATGGTGAGCACCGCAGAGAGCGTAAAGAAAATTGGTCTGTAGCTCATCCAGTTTATATTTGGTTTATGTATGAGGTGCAACATAACCAAATGGTCTTTTATGATTTGTTTAGATAGCAAATATTCAAAGATTGTCCGAGTTACGGTCAGGGCGGTGAACATACTTGATGAGATGCCGAGAATAAGTGTAATAGCAAAGCCCTTTATTTCCTCTGATGCGACCCAGTAAAGGATTGCAGCAGTTAATATTGTGGTAAGGTTGGAATCGAAGATTGCGCTGAATGCTTTTTCGTAGCCGTTTTTGATAGCGACCCTCAAAGAGGCACCTCGCTGTTGCTCTTCACGTATTCTCTCAAAAATCAGAACATTGGCGTCAACGCTCATACCAATGGTTAGTATAACGCCAGCGATACCGGGTAATGTGAAAGTTGCTCTCAATCCTGCCATTATTGCCAGCGTAAACAGGATGTTCATAAGTAGTGCCACATCAGCGAGTGAGCCGGCAAGGACATAGTAGCCAAGCATACAGGCTATAACTGCTATAAGGCCGATTATGCCGGCCTTGATTCCCTTGTTGCGATTATCGGCGCCGATGGATGGGCCTATTGTCTTTACACTGATGGGCTGCTCGACCAGCCGAGCGGGCAAAGAGCCGGCGTTCAGCTTATCGACCATATCACGCTGTTCGTCTTCTGAGAATCCTTTTGAGCCGCCCGTTATTTGTCCCCGTGTAGTTATCCTCGAATTAATACGTGGAGCCGATATTGCGGTTCCATCGAGCAGAATACATAATGGTCGGCCGATATTGTTATCGGTAATCTTCCCGAACATCCTTCCGGCTCTATCGTCCAGTACGAAATCAATGGCTCTTCGACCGGTTTGCGGTTCCCTGCCGGGAGACGCTTTTGTAAGCCTCCAGTCACTTCTTTTGCCGTGGTGCAGCATCACATCATCCTTCTTGTTGCTTGCCAGAACATAGTACTTATCGCCAAATTGGCCGACAATTGTAGGCCGCCCCTGCTCGTCAGCTGCCCCCCATTCTCTGATATTTTCTATCTCACACCATTCAAATTTATTATCTGAGGCATATTTGGGTCCTTTTTCCTTGAGCGATTCCACACAGCGGGCCATTGCGTCCGTATCTACTCCGGCTTGCCCCTGTATTGGCAGTATCCTGAACTCTAATATGCCGGCTCCTTTGAGCATTCGCTGCAGGTCCCTCGGGTCGTCGAGTCTGCCTTTGAAGGGACGATACTCATCGAATGCTGCAGCTACGTTGTTTATTTCAACTGTCCGGTCCGGGAACTTGGCTATAAGTTCTTTGATAGCCTCATTGCGTCTGACCGACTTGGCAGGCATTTGCAGGATGAGATTTACCTGGTCTTCGGTCAGGTTTAACCTGTCGAGACCTTTTTTTGCCTTTTCGTATTGCGCATTTTTGCCGGATTCGGGGTCAGTTAGCTGTTCGAGGACACTGGCCCACTCTGTGTATGTTTTAACATATCCGGCCAACAGCTTAATATTATCATCAACGTCGGTGAATTCTTGTAGCGTGCCCTGTAGTTTCTCTTGCTCTAATTTGGCCCAGTTGCTTCTTTTGTCCTTTATCTGCTCGAGGTCGAGGCCTGCTGATGATATTGTGTTTTCTGTGCTTTGCAGTTCTGCCTCGAGTTGGTCTCTTTTATTTTGTAAATTCTTGAGTTCGTCATAAATTGTGCCCAGTTCTGATAGGATTGTGAGTCTGTTAGGGTCGCCCTCGGCGAAGTCATTGAAATCTTTGACTTGTTCTTCCGCCGGTTTTTTGACCGAGTGCATAATTACCGCAGGGCTTATGTTTTTGCCGAGCAGTTTGTTGAGGGATTTTTCGTAATTCTGGCGTTTCGTGCGCGCCTCCGCGCTTGCCAGCGGCATTTGTATTTCGAAACGGGTGTTGCCCTGAGGACGCCATACAAGATTTTGGATATTGGCAGGGTCTATTCGCCTTCGGAGAACCGTTATCATCCTCTGAGCCAGCTCGTTCTTTGCATCTTCTTCGAGGTCCTGGGTGTCAATTTCGTAGATGAGACTTGTTCCGCCTGCAAGGTCTATACCCGGCTTTAAGGTCTTGCTTGGAGGATATAAAGTCCAGGCCGCAAGAACCACTAAAACAATAATTACGACGATTTTCGGCAGCAGATTCTTACCCATAACTTCCTCTTATCTTTGCCACCAAGACACTAAGGCACGAAGGTTATAATATATTTATTTTTTTGACTTTGTGTCTTCGTGGCTAATCTATTTCTCTTTCGACAAATTCTTACCGATTGCTGAAGAGACAACTTTTATCTTTGTGTTGTTTGACTCATCGACCTTGAGCGTAATCACGTCGTCGTTGATATCGACAATAGTGCCGATAATTCCTCCGATTGTTCTGACTTTATCATTTTTTTCCAGCGATTGAACCATTTTTTTGTGCTCTTGTTGTTTTTTTCGAGGTCCTCTGAAAATTATAAATATCATTACAACCATTAAAGCAAGTAGAAGCCACGGCGGGAAAAAAGACTTTGGCGGCTCTCTTTTCGTCGCGGCTGTGTTAGAGTCGGATGGGGCTTTCGTCATTGCCTCGCCTTCCGAAGTTAGCGGCTTTGATGTAACGTGTGAAGATGCCTCATTGGGTTCCGTTTGAGCTAATATCCATATATTGTTCATTTTTGTTTTCCCTTCAATTAATTGAATGTCAACTATTGCTCCATTACTGAGATGTTAAATTATCACTTATCAATAATCAATAATCATTTCTTTTGCCAGGTCGGTAAATTCGTTCTTTTCTATGGCTTGTCTTATCCTGGCCATCAGTTTCTGGTAGAATCTTAGGTTGTGCACCGACGCCAGGATTGGGCCGAGCATCTCTCCGCAGTTGAAGAAATGTCTGATAGTGCCCCTGCTGAAGTTCCTGCAGCAGTAGCAGTCGCAGTCGGCCTCGATTGGCTCGCAGTCGTCTATCAGAGCGCTGTTTCGAAGTCTCACAGGGCCATTTTTAGTAAAGGCAAAGGCATTTCGTCCGTTTCGCGTTGGCAGCACGCAATCGAACATATCGACTCCGGCTTTGACCGCGGCGATGATGTCAGATGGCGTGCCGACGCCCATTAGATACCGAGGCTTGTCTATCGGCAAAAGCTGTGTTGTGTGAGCAACCGTATTTATCATATTATCGTGACCTTCACCTACACTTAATCCGCCGATAGCATAACCGTCAAAATCAAGTTTGACAAGTTCGCTGGCGCAATAAGTTCGCATCTGCAGGTTTATTCCGCCCTGGACGATGCCGAACAACAACTGTTTTGAGTTGCTGTGCGCCTGTTTAGCGCGCCTCGCCCAGCAGATTGTTCTTTCCACTGCTTTTTTCAACTGTCGTTCATCAATGCCAAAAGCTGTGCATTGGTCGAGGCACGTTATTATATCAGCACCCAGCCGATTTTGAATTTTTGTTGCGGTCTCGGCATTGAGGCATACTTTTGTCCCATCTATGTGACTGGCAAATTCGACGCCG
>CAZKYA010000126.1:0-6497 GCA_964556725.1 uncultured Pirellulales bacterium | reverse complement strand
GGGTAGCACTTTAGTTAATATTCCTGCTAATTGTTTCTTTTCCTGAGAACCCCTGGTGCTCTTAAGATATATTTCTCGTTGTACAGCAGAAGACCTATCTGGATAAGATTCGTTATAAACCAATATCCAGGGTCCATTCTGTTGAGTGTATTTTCCACCTTGGCCGGTATTATGTTCTTCGACCCTGCGGGTCAGGTTGTTGGTATGCCCGATGTAGAGTTTGCCTGTCTTTATGCTTTGAAGGATGTAGACGTAATACGCCAATATCTCCTCTTTAGCAGCCCATCTGCTTCTTCCACCATGTTTTCTGTAACATGATCACTTTACACCAGCCAAATCATCAAAAAACTTGGCATGCTGGTCAGTATCCTCTGGGGCAAGTATACCGTTGTTTATAGCCCATTTATAATCGGCGAGTAAATCGGCAAGAACGTTTATCCGTTCCTTTTCATCCACATATATTTTCCCTGCGAGTATCTTTTCAGCTTTTTCCTATAACTTCTTGTATCTATTTCTGCGTAACATACAAATAACTTTTACTCTGAACCAGCGACCTTCCCTAAGGGACGCTCTTGCCAAATGGCGTAAGCCATCCCTGACGGGACTGAGCTACACCCCGGTATAAAAACATTATAGTAATACATCGGCCAATAGATTGCAACCTACAATAAATTTACAGGGTCTATATCTATTGCGACCATAACTTTTGGCCGAACAGGTCCTGCCGCCCGCAAGCCGGCAAACAATTTTTGTATAGTTTCTGCCTGCGGTGCCTGGATAATTATCTGCATCCTGTGAAAACGCTGGATTCTGCTTATCACAGCCGGCATTGGACCGCGAACTACTATGTTTAATCCATCACGTTTAATAATCTGGTCTATTCTTTCACGTATTTTTTTGCAAGCAGCTTCAAGTTTGTCGAAATTCCTGTCTCGCAACACGATAGCTGCCAATCGCCAAAATGGCGGCAGATTGCAGGCCTTGCGATGTTTTAGCTCCTCTTTGACAAAGCCGTCAAAGTCTCCACTGAGAGCAAACTGTATAGCTGGCTGATTCGGTAAAAATGTTTGAACGAAAACAATCCCTTTTTTTGCGGAGCGTCCTGCCCTGCCTGCTACCTGGGAAATCAATTGAAATGTCCTTTCGTTCGCTCTAAAATCAGGCAGATAAAGCGAGGTATCGGCACTGATGATGCCCACCAACGTTACATTTGGAAAATGCAGTCCTTTGGCCAGCATCTGTGTTCCTGCTAATATGTCGATTCGCCCCTCGCTAAAGTCCCTGAGGACGCGGTAATAATCTTTGCCCTGCATAGAGTCGCTGTCAACTCGCGACGTTCGAGCTTCTGGAAACTTTCTGGCCAGCTCTTCTTCCAGCCGTTGCGAGCCAAGCCCTATCATTGCCATTGCCTTGCCGCAAACCGGACACTTTTCAGGCACAAGCGTCTGCGATAAGCAGTAATGGCACATCGCATAGCCATACTTTAGATGTTTTCCGGTAACCGTTCGCATCCGCTCGCCGATTGTTGTCTTTGATTTGTGGAAAGTTAGCGCCACATCGCAGTTCCGGCAGTGAAGGGTATGTTTGCAGGATGGGCAGAATACAAAATTGCTGTAGCCGCGTCTATTTAAGAGTAAAATTGCCTGCTCTTTTTTTGTCAGGACTTCTTTCAGACGCTCGGCCAGCGGTTCACTTATCAGGTTAATGCCCTGCTGTGTAACCTGCCACTGCTGTAAATCGATAAGCTTCATTTCGGGCATAGGCAGGTCCATCACCCTTTTGGGCAGACGAACTAAGTTGTAATATTTTTTTCTCTGGCAGTTGGACAGCGTTTCCAACGATGGTGTGGCACTGCCTAAAATACAATGTGCATCTGCCAGTTGTGCTCGTTTTATGGCCACGTCTCTGCCGTTATATCGAGGAGCGGTATCTTGTTTGTAGCTCGGCTCGTGCTCCTCATCGACAACGATAAGCCCGACCCTCGGCAGTGGTGCAAAAATCGCCGAGCGAGCACCGATAACCACATCTGCCTGGCTGGCTTTTATTTTCTGCCACTGCACGTTTCGCTGAGCGGCGGTCAGGCCCGAGTGCATAACGGCTATTTTTTCAAATCTCGAGCTGAATCGCTGAATAGTCTGTGTCGTAAGGGCAATTTCAGGAAGCAGCACAATTGCTCCCCTGCCCTTTTGCAGAATTGCTTCGACGGCTCTTATGTAAAGCTCGGTCTTGCCGCTATCGGTAACGCCATGTAAAAGCGTAACGCCAAATTCCTCTGAATCTATCTGGTCTTTGAAATGTGTAAGTGCCTTTTGCTGGTCTTCGTTGAGGATTATTCGCCCTTCTGTTTTTATTGCCATCCCATTTGGGATAGCAGGCAGCGATTTTAAGATTGTTTTTTCGGATATTTTAATAATCTGTTTCTCGGCTAATTTTTTTATCGGCTCATTTGTGCAGCTAATTGCTTCCAGAATCCCCTGCAATTCTAAAGCAGATTCTTTACTGAAAGCCCCCCTGTCGTGCAGAAATTTTACAAGTTGCTTTTGCTTTTTGCCCCTAAGTTGCTTGATGGTTTCTTCAATATCGCAAGCACTAATTGCAAGATAAATACATCTTTGCGTTCTAACTCCAGCAGCCTTTTTCACCGCTCCCGGCACCATTGCAGCTAAAACCTGGCCTAATGGACAAACGTAATAGCTACTAATCCACTGCGCCAGTTCCATCAGTTCGGAATCCAACAACGGCTCTTTATCAACAACTCTCGATACTTTTTTGAGCTTAAATTCTTTCTTCTTGTCATCCTGAGCGGAGCGCAGCGGAGTCGAAGGACCTGGCCTTTGAATATTAATATCCACGCAGAAACCAATCTGCGGTTTGTCTTTTTTCCCGAATGGCGCTTCAACTCTCTGACCTACTTGAATCGGCCAGATTTCATCCGGCACAAGATAATCAAACTCCCTGTCCACCGCAGTCTCAAAGGCCACTCGTATCACGGGCTTCCAGCCCGTGATACCACGGCCAAGATGGCCGTGGTACGACTGACAGGCCGTTTCTTCGGCCTGTTCTATCTCAAACAAACTGTCTGTGCGATACTTAGCCATTTCGCTTTCTGCTCTGTTTATTGGGTGTTGTACTTTGGATGCCCACCAACCTCTTCGGCATACTTGGCGAATGCATCATATTCCAGAAAAGCTACCCAACCCATTTTGATATAGTCCACTGATGTAGAGTTAATTACATTACATTTGATTCTCATCGCCGAAACATACAACTTTTCAGTCCATTCTTCATAAGCACCTTTCTCATTATAAATTGCTATGCCACCACTATGTCCTTCTTTCCCGCTGATAGCACTCTGGAAATTCTGCCATCTTCCTTTCAAACCATTTTTCTGCTTTGTCATGCCTATGTATACTACATCCTGAAAGCAGGGTTTCTTGCCCTCAAGCTCCTGCTTGGTTATAGCAATTAGATAAACCCCCGGATAATTACACAGTGGATAGCTGTTCCTCTTCTCCCACTTATACCACGGAGAGAACTCCAATTTTGGAATGCTAACTTTCCTCATCTTATAATTCATGAGTGCCTCCTAATATTTTCTTATCAACATCCCGCATTATCTCGTATAGAGCGCTTCGCGCTTCACGAGATACGTCTCACGCTATTTTTCGAGCTTAAAATATTCTGTAGCGATTTCGTTTATATAATCCCCGATGGCAAGTGCAGCAGTTGCAGCCGGCGAGGGGGCATTCAGGATGTGGATAGAATTTTTTCGCCTTTCTATCTTGAAATCGTCGATAAGCTCGCCCTTTGGCCCAACTGCCTGAGCACGAACGCCTGTATTGCCGGGCCTTATATCATTTTCACTAACCGAAGGAATAAGCCGTTGTAATTGCTTCAAAAGCAGTGTTTTGGAAAAAGCCCTTGCATATTCAACCAGCCCGTATTTGCAATGCCTGAAAAATAATTTCCACGTCCCTTTGTAAGACAGCGAGTCCCAGGAATCACGAAAACTAAAATCAATCTTGCCGTAGCCCTCTCTCTTGAATGAAAAGACTGCGTTCGGTCCGCATTCGACAGAGCCGTCAATCATACGGGTAAAATGAAGGCCGAGAAAAGGCAAAGCCGGGTCCGGCACCGGATATATCAAATTCTTAACCTTTTCTTTCGCATCCTCTGACAACCGGTAATAATCGCCGCGGAAAGGAATTATCCTCACACCCGGCTCGACGCCATCCATCTTGGCTATCCTGTCGCTCTGCAATCCGGCACAGTTGATAATATACCTTGTGGAAAAAGCACCATTATTTGTTACAACCGAGGTATAAAAGTCGTGCTTGTCAAATCTGATTACTTTATGCGAAGTCAGAACTTTATTGTTCTCTGATTCCTTTTCTATCAGTTCACCTAATTTATTCGCAACCTCGGTGAAATCAATAATTCCTGCACAGGGCACGCGTATCCCTGCGATGCCGTGACAAAATGGCTCGATGTCCTTGATTTCGTCCGGCCCAATTTTTTCAATCCCTTCTATTTCATTTTCCTGGCCATTGTGAAAAATCTGCTCAAGGTTAGCTAATTCTTTTTCCCGTGTTGCGACAATAATTTTGCCACAAATCTCGTATGGGATTTTGTATTTCTTTGCAAAAGCTATGAGTTCTTTGCGTCCCTTGGCACAGGTTATTGCTTTACTTGAGCCGGGCTTATAATACAATCCTGAGTGAATAACGCCGGAGTTATGCCCTGTCTGGTGAGCGGCGAGCTTATCTTCTTTCTCCAGAACAGCAATACGGATATCAGGATGGCTTAATGAAATCTTATAGGCCGACGCCAGACCGACAATCCCGCCACCTATCACAACTATCTCAAAATCGACATTCTGTTCCATATACAAATCTTCAACAGAATTCACGGGCTGGAAGCCCGTGCTACATACTCAATACGATATACGAGCTGCCAGCTATTCTTCTTCCATATACGGATAGCGGAAGTTTCTCGGCGGCAGAAACGTTTCCTTGATGGCACGCGGCGAGACCCATCGTTCCAGATTAAGCCAGCTACCGGCTTTGTCGTTCGTGCCTGATGCCCGCGTTCCGCCGAATGGCTGCTGAGCTACCACCGCCCCTGTGGGTTTGTCGTTGACGTAAAAATTGCCGGCGGCGTGGCGCAGCGTGTTCATTGCCTTGACTATCGCACTGCGGTCCAGAGCAAATATCGCCCCTGTCAGCGCATACGGCGAGGTCTGGTCGCACAGTTCAAGCGTCTGGTCATATTCGCTTTCAGGGTAAACAAATATGGTAAGCACCGGCCCGAAGATTTCCTCGGCCATCAACTTTGATTTGGGGTCTTTACTTACCACGACGGTTGGCTCGACGAAATACCCTTTCGAATCATCGTATCCACCGCCGATTATGATTTCCATATCGGGCGAATTCTCGGCGTATTCAATATATTCTCTGATGGTCTCAAAGGCCTTTTTGTCGATAATCGCGCCCATAAAGTTCTTGAAGTTGGTGACGTCGCCCATCTGAATCTCACGAATCTCCTCGAGCATTCGCTTTTTAAGCACAGGCCACATCGAGTCCGGAACATACATTCGCGATGCAGCCGAGCATTTCTGGCCCTGATATTCGAATGCGCCTCGCACCGTAGCCGCTACGACTGCCTCGATATCGGCGCTAACGTGAACAAATATAAAATTCTTTCCGCCTGTCTCGCCGACTATTCGAGGATAGGAGACGTATTTTCGGATGTCTTTACCTATCGTCAGCCAGATTGTTGAAAACACGTATGTGCTTCCGGTGAAGTGAATGCCGCCAAGCCGGATATCATTAAGCACCGGCGGTGCAACAACCGGGCCCGGGCCGGGCACCATATTGATAACTCCCGGCGGCATACCAGCTTCGGCTAAGATTTTCATAATAAAGTATGCAGGCAGGACCGCTGCCGAGGCCGGCTTCCAAACCACCGTGTTGCCCATCAGGGCTGGTGATGTGGGGAGGTTGCCCGCGATTGATGTAAAGTTAAACGGCGTCAAAGCAAAAACAAATCCATCCAGAGGACGGTGCTCCATATAGTTCAACACGCCAGGGCTGGACATCGGCTGGTCGCCGTAAACCTCCTCCATAAAATGCGGGTTGAATCGCCAGAAATCTATCAGTTCGCACGCAGAATCGATTTCCGCCTGATGCGTTGTTTTGCTCATATTGAGCATTGTGGCGGCATTGAGCAGTTGGCGGTACTTGCCGGCCAACAGGTCCGCGGCCTTTAGCAGCACTACTGCCCTTGATTCCCAGGGCATCTCGCCCCACTGCCGCTTGGCCTTTTCTGCTGCATCGACGGCTTTAATGGCAAATTTTTCATCGGCCTGGTGATACCTGCCTAATATGTGCTGATGGTCGTGTGGGCAGCGAATGTCCGTAAGTTTACCGTTGCGCACCTCCTTACCGCCGATTATCATTGGCACTTCTACCTGTTCATTCAGCATCTCTTTTAGCTGG
>CAZKYA010000125.1:0-6503 GCA_964556725.1 uncultured Pirellulales bacterium | reverse complement strand
TTGCTTGCCTCTGCGTCTCTCGACGCAAGTCGAGGCAGCAGGCGAAAGCAAGAAGTGGCTTGCAATGACACTGGGAAATAATTAATGATTCCTTCGACTTCGCACCCTTCGGAAGTCTCAGGACAGGTTTGTTACACCCCCCGCAATGACATGGGGTATAGCAGTTGAGGTGTAAAATAGGTCTTTCTTCCTCTTTGAAATAAAAACACTCCGTAAGGAGGATGCGACGGGGAAAAAAATAAAAAATAGTAAAATTGTTGTTGCAGAATAAAATCTAAATAAAGATAATACAGGGCTTAAGAACCTTAGGGTCGGCAATAAGGAGTGTAAATGGGACCTGTATTAGATGGGTTGATAAAACTTCAAAGTGTAGAAAATCGCCTGCGAGCAGCAAAAGCAAAACTTATAAGATGCAGAAGAAACGTAGTTATCCAGGAAAATCAGGTCAGAAGCCTCCAAAATGCCCTCGAAGCCAAGAAAGAAGAGATACAGCTGACCCGCATTCAGTCCGACCGGCTGGAACTGGAACTGAAGAGCAGAGATGAGCAAATAGCCAGGTTAAGGGCCTCTCTGAACACCGCAAAAACAAACAAAGAATACGCTGCGGTTCTCACCATGCTTAATACAACCAGAGCCGACAATTCGAAAATCGAAACGCAGATTCTGGAATTGATGAAAGTTTTGGACGCCGATGAGACTGAGTGCAAAAACATCCAGCAGCAAATAGATGAGCAAAAACAACAGCTCGAGAAGATTCGCAAAGAAGCCGAGCAGTTGGCAATCAAATACCAGGCCGAAATTGAAGAAGTCCAGATTGAATGGGACAACAACACAAAGACCATCCCCAAAGAGCCATTGGAGATATTCAAACGCGTCGCTGAAACATTTGACGGCCAGGCGGTAGCAGAGATTGAACAGCAGCAGGGCAAAACAGGGGCCTATACCTGCGGCGGCTGCTTTATGGGAATCACCGCTGAGTCGGTCAACTTGCTTATGACTAAGGATGAAATAATTCGCTGTCCCAACTGCACAAGGATTCTTGTTCTTGGGAACGAAGAGCAGACCTGATATTCAACCATAAAACCGCGTTGGGTTTATGGCAGTGAACCCCACGTGGTTCACTGCACTTGACGCCCCCGTTCCTGTTTTCCGACAGGAATACGCGGGGGATACAAGATGTGTAATACGAAGGACGAGAGACGAGGGACGAGAGATGATAGACGAGGGACGAGGGACGAGAAACGAAGTAATCGCTTATATAGATGGAGCCAGCAGAGGCAACCCCGGGCCGGCTGCTGCCGGTTTTATCCTGACCGACACCTCCGGAAACCAGTTGCAGGGAAAAGCTTTTTTTCTTGGGCATACTACGAACAACATAGCTGAATACACGGCTATCCTAAAGGCCATCGAGGCAGCTAAACAGCTTGCTGCCAACCAGCCCCATAGAAGGGGCCAGCTAACGATTTTCAGCGACAGTGAACTGCTGGTCAAACAACTTAATGGTGATTACAAGGTAAAAAGCGAACAAATCAGGCCTCTTTTCAGCCAAGCCATCGACCTGCTGGAAGAATTTGATAACTGGAAGGTCCAACACATTGCCAGAGAGAAAAACCAACAAGCTGACAAACTCGTAAACCGGGCCTTGAATCTCGAACGTGACGTTACCATGCCCTGTGGACAAGATACGAGGGACGAGGGACAAGAGACGAAGGACGAGCCACGAACCAGGCCGATTCGACTCGGTGTGTTAATCAGCGGCGGCGGCAGAACAATGCTCAATATCCACGAACACATCAAACAAGGAAAACTTAACGCCGAAATCGCTGTAGTGATAAGCTCGCGCTCAACCGTAGCAGGCGTCGAAAAAGCAAAAAAGGCCGGATTAAACATAAAAATCATTCGTGTAAAAGATTATCCCGACATCGATGAATTCAGCAATCGCATCGAAGAAGAACTTGTCGCTGCTGATGTTGACCTCATCGTGCAGGGTGGCTGGCTGTGTCTGTGGAAGATACCGCCTCGTTACGAAAATCGCGTAATGAACATACACCCGGCATTGCTTCCGAGCTTCGGCGGACAAGGTATGTGGGGACATCACGTCCACCAAGCGGTTCTTGCAGCCGGATGCAGGGTGAGTGGATGTACAGTCCATTTTTGCACAAACGAATACGATAAAGGGCCAATAATTGTACAGCGGTGCTGTGAAGTCAAAGACGACGATACCCCCGACACACTTGCTGAAAGGGTATTTGAGCAGGAGTGCATCGCATATCCGCAGGCAATAAGACTTTTTGCTGAAGGCAGGATAGTAGTTCAAGACGGCAGAATAAAATGAACAAAAGGCAGAAGGCGATATTAATAGAGATTGTAACTATAATAGTCATCACGATTATTGCGATAGTCGTAATGCTCCTCCTGAGAGATTATGTTAACCGCCAAGAAGCAGAGTTGGCAATGACGATACTCGGTAACAGGATTAGACAATACCGCGTTGAGAACGGTTTAGTGCCCCCTGAATACTGGGTTGACAGACAAAGAGAAAATCTGCCGGGGGAGGTTCGGCTGGGTGAATTGCATTATCGAGCCAGATGGATTGACCTTGAATCGGACCCAAATGAGATTTTAGCTTATACCGAACAAAAATCTCGCTTATTTATCTTCAAGGATGGATTTTTTGTACTAAGATTGAAAGAGGCGCTGCGTCAAGACACGGATATAGATGTAAACATAGAGTGGATGGAGACGCAGGAGTTTAAGACCACTCTGGCCAAACAGCAAAGCCAAATCGAAATTGAAATGCTATACAAATAGTTGGAAGAAGTGTGTTTGTCAGACCTGTCCTGAGCAAAGCGAATGGATTAAGCCCTGACTACCTGGGCTAATCCTCTTGATGGACTGCGATATATAGCCGTCGGCTATCAAGTTTGATTATGTGGCACTAACCTGCTGTGATTTGCTTTCCTGCGGCTCTTTTGTCTTAACGCCTTCAAACTTCAGGTGCTCTTCGTCCTGTATGTCAATTTTTATGAGGTTTTTGTCCTTGAATTTTCCAGCCAGCACTGCCTCTGAGAGCGGGTCTTCAATATAATGCTCGATAGCCCTTCGCAGAGGCCTGGCCCCGAATTCAGGGTTATAACCTTTATCGATGAGAAACTCTTTGGCCTGGTCGGTCAGCTCCATCTTCAGGCCGTGCTCTGTCAGCCGCTTGAACACCTTTGCAAGCTCGTAATCGACTATAGTTTGCAGGTCCTCCCTCGTTAATGCCTTAAAGACTATCGTGTCATCGACACGATTTAGAAACTCAGGCCTGAAATGACGCTCGACCTCCTTTTGCAGAGTCTCTTTCATCTTTTCATAATTCGAATCAGGTGTCTTTTTGATAAACCCGAACCCGGCCTGATTCTTAATCAGCTCTGCCCCGATGTTACTGGTCATAATAAGGATGACGTTTTTAAAGTCAACGCTTCGGCCAAAGCTGTCGGTCAGCCGACCCTCATCCATAATCTGCAACAAGATATTGTAAACATCCGGATGCGCCTTTTCTATTTCGTCCAGAAGCAGCACAGCGTAAGGCCGACGTCTTATCCTTTCGGTCAACTGTCCCCCCTCTTCATAGCCCACATACCCCGGAGGAGCACCTACCAGCCGGCTGACATTATGCTTCTCCATAAATTCGCTCATATCCAGCCGAATAAGAGAATTTTTGTCGCTGAACATAAACTCAGCCAGGGCTTGTGCAAGCAGCGTCTTTCCGACGCCGCTCGGGCCCAGGAATATAAAACAGCCCATCGGACGATTCGGGTCCTTCATCCCGCTTCTGCTGCGTCTTACTGCTTTAGCAACAGCGTTAATAGCTTCGTCCTGGGAGACAACCGTTTTATGCAACTCAGCTTCGAGCTCCAGAAGCCGCTGGGTTTCCTTCTTCTCCAGCTTCGTCAACGGAACACCTGTCATATTGCTGACGACTTCAGCTATAATCTCAGCATCCACTACACCAGTAACTTCCTTATTCTCCTCATACCATTTTTTATGCATTTGTGTCTTTTCATCCAAGAGCTGTTGTGCCTCGTCCCTCAACGCTGCTGCCCGCTCATAATCGGCATTTCTAACCGCTTCGTCTTTTTCCCTTTGCAGTCTTTCGATTTTGCTTTCAATCTCGGCCAAATCCGGCGGAGGAGTCATATTCTTAAGTCGAACTCTCGCACCAGCTTCATCGACCACATCTATCGCCTTATCAGGCAGACATCGGCCGGTGATATATCTGGTCGATAGCTCCACCGCCTGGAAAAGAGCTTCGTCAGTAAACCGGACCCTGTGGTGCGCTTCATAGCGGTCCTGAAGCCCTCTAAGTATATCCAGAGTTTCATCCTTTGAAGGTGGGTCAATAATTATTGTCTGAAAACGCCTTTCAAGAGCACCATCTTTCTCGATATACTTTCTATACTCGTCCAGGGTGGTAGCCCCGATACATTGCACTTCTCCGCGGGAAAGAGTGGGCTTGAGCACGTTTGAGGCATCGATGGCACCCTCAGCTCCGCCGGCCCCCACCAGTGTGTGAAGCTCATCAATGAATAAAACAATGTTCTTATCTCTTTTAACCTCATTAATGACCGCCTTTATTCGCTCTTCAAACTGCCCGCGATATTTTGTTCCGGCCACCATCATTGCCAAATCAAGCACCACAATGCGCTTATCCTTGAGCAGCTCAGGCACTTGTTTATTGACTATCTGCTGGCTCAATCCCTCGACAATAGCGGTCTTACCGACCCCTGCTTCGCCTAACAGGACGGGATTATTTTTCGTGCGTCTGCAGAGTATCTGAACCACCCGCTCAATCTCCCGTTTTCTGCCAATCACCGGGTCAAGTTCACCGTCAGTCGCCAGTTGAGTGAGGTCCCTGCCGAAGCTATCCAGTGCCGGGGTTTTACTTTTTGGCCTACGGCCTATCGCCGGCCCCATCTGCAATCCAAGGCCGGTAGGTCCATCGTCCACTCCCGCTCCCAACAGATTCAGCACTTCCTGCCGAACATCCTCGAGCCTCAAACCACAATTCATAAGAACCTGAGCCGCTATCCCTTCGCTCTCCCGCAGCAAACCTAACAGGATGTGTTCGGTGCCCACATAATTATGGTTTAGTGACCGGGCTTCCTCAATAGCATACTCGATGACCTTCTTGGCCCTTGGCGTCTGGGGCAGCTTGCCCATAGTCACCATATCCGGGCCGCTCTTGACCAGTTTCTCCACCTCGAGCCGGACCTTCTTTATGTCAACATCTATGTTCTTCAGGACGTTAGCACCAACTCCGCTGCCCTCCTTCAGCAGCCCAAGAAGGATATGTTCTGTCCCGATGTATTCGTGATTGAAACGCTGTGCCTCCTGGTTGGCCAATGCCATAACCTTACGTGCACGGTCTGTAAAACGCTCAAACATCTTTTAACCTCAAAACTTCTTCAGGTCATTCCAGTGCAAACATCAACGAAATACAAACGATGAGTATCGAGCTGTATTATATCACATCCAGCCCACCTGTCAAGCAGAGGAACGCACTATTCCTGTTTTTAGGGCCGAAATTGCCCGTTTCCTATTTTTATATATGCTCTATTTGAGCTGATGTTCGTTTTTCCCGGACCAACGTCTTTTCATAAGTTAAAATTTTATCGACCAAAAAAGCTGCCGACTTTCTGGATATCTGCTAAGCGAGCGCAGAAAACGCTATAGTCGGTCCATTAGATAATACGTTCAGCCATATTCAAACGAGATATCTAACCAGCGACCGATGAAAAAAAATTTTAGTACAAATTAAGAGTTGTTTTCTGGAAGATGCGAATTTGTGCTCAATAGGTAACTGATTGTGTTTTTGAGGCCTTTTGTATTTTAAGTTTTTGGCCTTAGTCGTATTTGTCCTCAAGCAGCTTTCTGAGGTATGCGTTTTCTCGTCGGGTGGCTTCGAGGTCAAAAACCTGGTATTTGATGCAGACCCGCAGATAATCCAGCGATTCCTGCAGATTATCGATGCTTTTCTCCAGCTTCTTGCGGTTGTCTTGTGCTTGTTTGGCCAGCTCTGCCAGCTTTCTACATTGTGGGTTGGATACCTCTCCGAATTCTTTGACCAGTTCGTTAAGTTTGTCTTCCAGGTTTGTCTCGTCCATTCAAATCACCCTAAATTTACATTACCTCCGAAGCCGATTTATAATATAGCAAAATTCATACCCAAACGTGCCAAAAACATCTTTTTCCCTAATTTTACACCTGTCTATGATAAATGGCTAATCAGACAACCCTTTTATGTTACCCTTAAGTTTTATTTCTGCTTTCCAAAAAACAACCCTTATATGGGTTAAAACCCTGTGTTGCAAAAAATCAACGTCCCAATCGCAACTGCATTTTCCTTTTGGATATAACGATATTATGAAAAAAAAGTTATGATTAACGTTGATTATTGTAAACACTGCTGCTGACCAGCGAAGTCATATATGCTTTAACTGGTTATAAAGAGCATTTCT
>CAZKYA010000124.1:0-6519 GCA_964556725.1 uncultured Pirellulales bacterium | reverse complement strand
GCACCGAGGCCATAAAACATTCCGCGGAAAAGCCCCCTGCTGGGGATGTCGAAGGATTCATTAACTTCCAAGCTGGTATTTGTTACGTCGTCAATGATACCCACGGTAAAGCCATTTTTGGGTTTTTTAGCATCGAGGTTATCAAATACTGCCTTTACCATTGCCGGCGTAAAGTCTTTTGACCCAAGCCCATATCGCCCACCGACAATTACCGGGTATTTCTTAAAAGGCGCCTCGCCTCTTTCCATTGCTTCACCGACTGCGGTGCGAACATCTAAGTATAACGGCTCGCCGAGTGAACCCGGTTCTTTCGTTCTGTCCAGAACCGCAATTTTCTTTACTGTTTTTGGAAGAGCGGCGATGAAGTGCTCTCTGCTGAAAGGCCTGTAAAGTCGCACCTTTAGAACGCCGACTTTTTTGCCCTTGGAAGCTAAGTATTCAACGGTTTCGTGGGTGACATCAGCACCTGAACCCATAATAATTATGACCTTTTCGGCGTCATCGGCACCGACATAATCAAACAAATGATAACTGCGCCCGACGAGCTTTGCGAACTTATCCATTGTTTCCTGAACAATCTGCGGTGTAGCTAAATAATATTTATTTACTGTCTCTCTGCCCTGGAAATAAACGTCAGGATTCTGTGCAGTGCCGCTAATTTGCGGCCTGTCCGGTGTCAGCGCCCTGGTTTTATGTTGGGCCACAAGTTTATCATCAATCATCGAACGCATATCATCGAATGTCAGCTCTTCAACCTTTTGAACTTCGTGGCTGGTTCTAAAGCCGTCGAAGAAATGCAAAAATGGCACCTGAGAGGCCAGGGTGGCCTGCTGGGCGATAAGTGCAAAATCCATAACTTCCTGAATACTGCACGAGCAGAGCATACCAAAGCCGGTCCCACGACAGGTCATCACGTCGGAGTGGTCGCCGAATATCGATAGTGCCTGACAGGCCAGGGAGCGTGCTGATATATGAAAGACGGTGGGTAATAACTCTCCGGCTATCTTGTACATATTGGGAATCATCAGCAAAAGTCCCTGCGAGGCCGTGAAAGTCGTTGTCAAAGCTCCGGTTGCCAGTGCTCCGTGTACAGCCGCTGCTGCTCCGGCTTCAGATTGCATCTCTGTAACCGAAGGAACCGTTCCCCAGATATTTGGCAGGCCCTCTGCAGACCTTTCATCGGCAATTTCTCCCATCGATGAGCTGGGAGTGATTGGATATATAGCAATTACTTCGTTTGTAGCGTGAGCCACATAGGACGCAGCGGTATTGCCATCGATTGTAGCCATTTTACGTTTCATAATGTCTTAACCTTCCCAATAGTAAAAACCACACGTTTTGCGGGGGTCAACCATCGTGGTTGCCTCAGGGGGCTTAATGCAACCCCCACATCGCGAAGTATTTCTTATACAACTTTTTACGAAATTAAGCAACACAAAATTTATCGGCTTTGTGGGAGCGTAGTGGCTGATTTTGTATTGTCAAACGAGTAAATATATGCTGGTTTGGTAGATTATTTAACCCATTTACAGCAAAAAATTAACAGAAGGTTCTTGCATTTTCCGAAAGAAATAGGTAGTATGTTTAGGGCAGAAGTAGCAAGTGCACAAAAGATTATGAATGTGGATATCTTCCCAGGAGGTCAAAATCATGAAAGGTAAGTGTATTTTTTGTAATTTAGCGGTCTTATTGGTTATTTTGTTGGTTTTTTTAGCATTAGCTGCAGTTGCTGGCGCACAGGAGAGGATATTCCAAAAGGCGGTATCCAAACCGATGCAGTGGTACAAACCTGACGAGCTAATCGTTAAATTCAAGGCAGAGATTTCGGAACAGGCCGTAGAAGAAATAAACTTACGGCATGGAGTACACCAAATATCCAGAAACAGACAGGTTGGATTTAGAAGATTAAGAGCGGCAAAAGTAAAGAATATATTTGACTTGGCTGCAGCTTATTCGAAAAACCCAAATGTGGAGTACGCCAGACCAAACTATGTCTGTCGCGCATTTTTTGTCCCCAACGACCAGTTCTATTCTTATCAGTGGCACTTTCCACTGATTAATATGGAGCAGGCCTGGGATTTGGAAACCGGAGACCCCGGCGTAGTGATTGCAGTTGTGGATACAGGTGTTGCATACGAAAATTACGCTGAGAGAATCAATCGCCGGCGGATGGTATATTATTACCAGGCCCCTGATTTGGCGCAAACATCATTCGTTGCCGGTTATGACTTTATAAATAACGATGGGCACCCAAACGATGACGAAGGTCACGGCACCCATATTACCGGCACTATCGCTCAGAGCACAAATAATCAAATCGGCGTAGCTGGAATTGCCTTTAATTGCTCCATAATGCCGGTAAAGGTCCTCAATAAAACCGGAGCAGGCACCGTAGATTCGTTAGCCGATGGGATTATTTTTGCAGCCGACCATGGTGCTAAGGTAGTAAATATGAGCCTGGGATTCTCACCTGACGTTACGCCGGAGGATATACCGGCCGTTACAGAAGCAGTCCGATACGCTTATAATAAAGGGTGCGTTTTAGTGGCCTCATCGGGAAATGATGGCGTGGGTATAGTTAGTCTCCCAGCGGCTTATCCAGAGGTTATAGCTGTTGGTGCGGTCCATTCCGGCGATGAAAGAGCAGATTATTCACAATACGGAACAGGACTTGCGTTGGTAGCTCCTGGTGGCGATGAGTTAGACCGCAACGAAGACGGATATATGGATGGCGTTTTGCAACAAACCTTTGGCAACAGCACCAATGATTGGGGATATTGGTTCTACTCAGGCACCTCTTGTGCCGCACCACATATAAGCGGCGTGGCAGCTTTGTTAATAGCTAAAGGCGTGGCCATTTCTCCTGAAGATGTCCGAGAAGCCTTAACGACTACCGCAGTTGATAAAGGCCCTGCCGGTTGGGATGAGGAATACGGATGGGGCCGGGTCGATGCCTTTGCTGCCCTTCAATGGACACCGGGACCGGTTGATAACCCACCTACTGTCAACATAACTGCACCTGCAGATGGTGATACGGTTTCTGGAATCATTGCTATAGCTGCTGTTGCCTCTGATGATATAGGTATAGACCGTGTAGATTTCTATTGTGGTTCTACTTTGATAGGGACGGATACATCTCCTCCTTACAGTGTTAATTGGGATACTACAGTTTTAGATGATAGCGCATACACAATTACCGCTTCTGCCGTCGATACAGCCTCTCAAAGTGCCAGTGATTCTATTAGTGTAATAGTTGATAATATAAACGAACCTCCAGTAGCTAATGCCGGTTCTGACAAAGAGGCCCTGGTAGGCCAGTCGGTTAATTTCGATGGCTCTGGCTCATCAGACACTGATGGCAGCATCGTTAGCTACGCCTGGGATTTTGACGATGGTTCTACTGGTGCCGGTATTAGTATCAGCCACACTTACTCAGCCGCCGGTACATATACTGTTACTTTAACAGTAACGGACAACGGAGGTGCAATCGGCCAGGACACTGCCATTGTAACAGTTACTGAAAAACCCGCGGAAATAGAAGTTTTCACTGATAGTTTTGAATCCGGCCTGGGCAACTGGACACAGGATTCTCAAAAGGACTGGTTCCGCTCAAATCAGCGTTTTGTTGATGGCAGTTACTGTGCGGAAGTTGATGGTCTGGCCAACAATGCACAATTAATCTCCAAACCCATAAATTTGCAAGCAAGGACAAATGCTACCATCACCTTCTCCTGGTTCATCGAAAGTAGCCTTGATAGCGGAGAATATCTTGCCTTTGACGTTTCTACTAACGGAGGAAGCAGTTGGATTGAAAAGGCACGTTTAAGAGCAAATGTGGACCTGGAAGACACGTGGCATAATGTTAGTATTGGCCTGACCGATATAAGCGGCCTTAAGATTAGATTTAGAGCAAAGATGTCTCTTTCCAATGAAGATGCAAATGTCGATATGGTTAAGGTCATCGCTTACTAATGTCATTTTTGAACAATAATTGGAGATTTGTAAAATTATGAGCGTTAATAAAAAGGGCTGCCATTAGGCAGCCCTTTTTATTTGATATTATTCCAGGCCGAAAAACTTTAGCCACTGGTTGGTCTCGCTCTCACTTAGTCCCTGCCGTTTTTCTGCTGGCTCTTTTACCGGCCTTTTCCGGCTCAATTGTTTCTCTAAATCCGACCAGAAAGTCTCGGACTTTGTCGCCGTCGCTTTCCTTACCTGAGCTGCCTTTCGCAATCTTCGGTCGCTGCTGACGATTGTTAATCTTTTTGGCGCTGTGCTTGCCCTTATTTTATCCTCGATTACTGTGTCGGTGTCGCTGTCTCGCCCGGCAAAAAGGACCTCCAGATTGCTTATATTATCGAATCCGCTTTTATCTCTAGGTCCTGTTCCGTCAAAAATGATTTCACCTTTTTCACCGGTAAGTTTAAGGTATCTGCTTATAACTTGGCACAACTGAACATCACTGATTGATTGGAGCTCCTCGTTGGTCTTTCGAATTGTGTGCAGCAGATTATGACCGTCAATGATAATCGGCATTTGTCAGTTTCCATAAGAGAATCTTATCTCTCCGCCGACGATTGTCTTTTCGACCTTGCCTTTGACCTTCCAACCGTGATAGGGACAATTTCTGCTTTTTGAACGAAATGTGCTTACATCGATTTCATATTCGGCATTGGGGTCAATGATAGTAACATCGGCCTGTTTGCCTACTGACAGCGTTCCTTTATCAACACCGATTATTCTGGCAGGTTTGATTGTCATCAATTCGATAAGGCCGGGCCAATCCAGAACCCCCGGCTCAATCAGTGCCTTGATAAAAAGAGCCAGTGCACATTCCAGAGAAGCTATCCCGAAAGGAGCTGTCAGAAATTCCAGCTCCTTTTCACTTTGTAGATGTGGTGCGTGGTCGCTTACTAAGGTATCAACCAGCCCTTCGGAAATCGCCTGCTTTAGCACCTCAACATCTTTGGCGGTTCGCAAGGGTGGATTGACCTTGTAGTTGGTATCATATTCGGCGCAACTTTCCTCCGTTAAAAGCAGATGATGCGGTGTAATCTCGCAGGTAATCGGCAGGGAATCTTTTTTAGCAGCCCTTATCAGTTCAACCGACTCTGCTGTCGATATATGCTGGGCGTGGTATCGAATCCCTTCAGGAGGAAGCTTCTTAACAAGCTGAATATCTCTCCACAGCATTGCCTGCTCCGCAAGCGGGTCTGAACCAGGCAGCCCGAGTATTGCAGAGTAGTAGCCGGAGTTCATTACCCCATTTGCAGCTATTCTGTCATCTTGACAATGCTGTGCTATGACCACATCAAACATTGAGGCATATTTCAGTGCCCGCAGCATAACCGCTGGGTCCTGAACCCCCCTGCCGTCGTCGGTAAAACCGACGGCTCCTGCCTCAGCCATAAAGCCCATCTCCGCCAGCTCAACTCCAGCAAGGCCTTTTGTTATTGCCCCCATAGTATAGACGTGGGTCTTTCTTGCTTTTCTGGCCTTTCGATGGACGTATTCGACATCGGTTTCATTTTCTATCGGTGGGTTAGTATTCGGCATACATACCACTGAAGTAAACCCCCCTGCTACAGCCGCCGCTGAGCCGCTTGATATCGTTTCTTCCTCTTCATCTCCCGGCTCACGGAAATGAACGTGGATATCAATCAAGCCCGGCGTTACCAATTTGCCAGTTGCGTCGATAACGCTCTGCGCAGGTTTTTCAATCTTGCCGACTGCTGCGATTTTGCCATCGGAGATAAGCACGTCGCATTTTTCGTTGATGCTGTTCGCAGGGTCTATTACCCGCCCATTTTTTATTAACAGTTCGGTGTTCATAATATTGTTATTCCCACGCAGGCGGGAATCCACTTTCCCTCTACTTAACGCTTTTCAACCTCAACCTGCACGTCAGCATCTTTATCCGACTTGGAAGCAGCTTTAATAACCAACTCGCGTTTGCCAGGCTCTAAAATTAGCCCCGTATCAAAGGTAAGGTTAAACCTTATGGAATATTGTCCTGGCTTGCAATAGATAATGCTTCCCCCCATTCGGCCAGTGTTCCCATATTTATTATACCCTCTGATATCAATTTCGGGACCGTCGAAGGTAAAAAACTCATTGGGCCGCAACACTTGAGAATAATCAGGGCGCCATTCCATACCCCAACTAAATTCTCCAAAGGGTAGTCTGTTGCCCTCTACATCTTGTAAAATGCCGTGTCCCGTCATGCCTTGGCCAACTTTTTGGAACTTATTAACTGTTTTGGCACTTACATTTTGAATATGGAAATGGGTGCCGATTTTTTCACCTAAAACTTCTCCATTGATTTCCTCACCCAATGAACAGAATTCCTTCTCCGGCACAAACTCCACTGCCGCCCGAAGACCATTAACCACTTCACCCCACACTTTCATTTGAGTAATTGCTTTGGCAGTTGCTTCGCTCCCCATCGGCTCAACAATGATAAGCTCCTCCTCCAATGTTGGCTTAGTCATCTCACTCTCACCTGCTTTTACAATCACC
>CAZKYA010000123.1:0-6524 GCA_964556725.1 uncultured Pirellulales bacterium | reverse complement strand
TTTCGTAGGTAAAGCCAAGCGATTCAAAATTGAAAAGCACCTTCTGCGGGTCGATAATTCTGATAACTACCTTTTCGCCAAAATTACCCGGCATAACCGATACTCGTAAATCGATGGGTCTGCCTTCCACCAAAACGTGAATGCCGCCATCTTGCGGCAGTCGTCGCTGCGCAATATCGAGTTCGGCCATAATCTTGATACGTGAAACAATCGCAGAATGCATCTGATGAGGAGGGCACATCTTCTCATATAATCTGCCGTCAACCCTGTAACGAATCCGCAGTCTTTTGTCGTCGGGCTCAATATGAATGTCACTGGCATTTTCCCGCACAGCATTATAAAGCAGATAGTTGACCAGCTTTACAACCGGCGACTGGCCGGCTATTTCTTCCAGATTGCTGATATCCTGCGTGATATTTTCTATCAGAGTAAAGTCTTCCAGACCGCTATCATCAATGATATCATCAATAACAAAGACATTCGCAGCAGGCAAATAAGTCTGCAGCGTGGCTTTGATATCCTTGGTCGTCGAACATACCACCTGAACCTTACAGCCGCTTATCCGCTCTATCTCATCCATCAAAAATACATTTGTCGGCTCGCTCACTGCCACCGTAAGCACACCATAAACCTTGAACAGCGGTAAAACGATATGCTCATCGAGAAATTCCCTCGGCAAAATCTCAAGCACCTTTGGGTCGCATATTTTCGGGCCAACCTGCGCATAAGGCACACCATACGCCTCTGCCAGTGCCGAAGCTATCTGGTTTTCCGTGCAATAGCCCATTTCAACGAGAAGCTCGCCAAGCAGCTTGTTATGGCCCTTCTCTTTTTGTTCGGTCAGAGCCCTGTCAATCTGCTCATCCGTCACAATACCTCGCGCCAGCAACAGCTGCCCAAGCTGCATTTTGTTTTCTACTGCTATTTGTGCCATAATTAAGAGCTAAAAATAATAAACCCCAATGTTTATTTCTATGCAAAACTTTTCACTGCCTCGGCAAGCTCTGCATAATGGTCAAACTCATTTTCAAGTCGAGTGACTTCCAAGATTCTCACGCAGTTTTCATCAAGGCCGGCTAACCTGAACTCGCGTTTGTTCTCACTGCAATAGTCCCGCGCCCACAACAATAGTTCCAACCCCTGGCTATCAATAAATCCCACATCGCTCATATCAAGGACGATACCGGTCCTGCCTCCGGCGGTTACATCGGTTATTGTATTTTTAAACAGTCCGGTAAAATCACCATCTAATTCGCCCTGCAACTCAACGACCGTAACATCGTTATAATCTTGCACTTTAAGTTTCATCTGATTAATGTCCCCACAGCAGCGGTACCATATTCCGCGAAATCACTTCTGCCATAAATCCCAACAAAGTCAGGGCTATTTTGCATAATGATATCCCAGAGCAGATAGACATCGCTGTTTATAAAAACTCTGCCAATTTTCTCATCAAACTGCGTTCCCAATCCTTTCTCGATTTCTTCAAGCGTCTGTTCTATGGTCCTTGCGCTTCTATAAGTTCGCTTTGAAGTCATTGCATCAAAACTATCTGCCAGTCCGACAATTTTACCTATCAGCGGTATTTCATCACCGACTAAACCATTGGGATACCCCTTGCCGTCCACCCGCTCATGGTGATACAATACACCCGGCACAATTTCCCGCATTTGCTTCATTTCACGCAAAATACCTGCACCTATCGAGGGATGCTTTTTTATACGGTCCATTTCTTCCTCGGTTAGTTTGCCTTCCTTGCGTAATACTGCCTCATCAACCCCAATTTTCCCTATGTCGTGGAGTAAACCAGCCAAATAAATTTTGTGTAATTGTTCTTCTTCCAACGACCCCTGGTCATTAAGTCTTTCCGCGATCCATCGTGCAATAAACGCAACCCTTTCAGAATGGCCGCGTGTGTACTTATCTTTGGCATCAATACTCCTTGTGAGTGCCTTTAACGAACCTATAAATAATTCCTCGAGGTCCTTGAACAATCTGCCGTTCTCAATAAACACGGCACAGCTATTAGCCACCGAATTAAACAACTTTACATCGGTGCTGTCGAAATCCTCCTTGTCGATTCTGTTTATCGCAACCATCAGCCCAATTATGTAGTTGCCGTTTTGAGTTCTTTCCACGAAAGGGGATTCCGATTTGTCAGTGCTGTATAAAGGTACCGCAATAATACTTTTAACGTTGTCCTGCCATTCGTATTTGAATGGAGAATCCACTTCGCTATCCAACAGTGCCTCTTTACCACTGTTTATCTCATCCTCCAACCGGCTATGTAAAATACCCGCCATTCGCTCATTTATATCTATCAACCCCGACCCGGCAGCCACAACCAACTGCTTCTCGTCATCTATAGATCTTTCCAGCAGTATTGCGATACCTTCGACACTGACAATCTCGGTTAAGCTGTCACAAGCCATTTGCAGAAAGTTAGTATCTGCCTCGGTAACCTTCATATTTGTGCTGAGCTTGTGAAGCAGCACAAGTTCCTCATACGTTTGTGCCAACTCAGTGCTGACCATTTCAATTTGTTCTTCAGCTTTTGTCTCAGCCTGAAAACTCTTTGCTAAAAGCCGAAGCGTCTCTATGAGATATTCACTGTTGATTTGGGTCGGCGTCTTCAATACCTCTGCAAGCTGCTCATACGGTTCACTCTTTTCAGGGCAGGAGTCATTATCAGCCACTGACCAAGGACCCAGGTCAATTAAGGCAACCGAACCAGCAGGGCCTGATTTCAGAACAGCAGCCAAAACCTGTTTATGTTTGCCAAGGCGGTATACCTGCGTATCTCTGCTAATGCAGCTTGTCACCTCAGTTTCTTGACTTAAAACCTGCCGGCCCATTTCTATTAACTGCTGCTTGGCTGACTTAAACCTACCACCCTCACACGACAAGAGAATTTCGCCATCGGCGCTGCTAACCGCAAAATTAACGCCGAATTTATTTATTCTGCCACCGAACCTCTCCAACTCACGCCGTTGTGAGGGACTCAAACTCCTCTTGACCGTATCTAACATAGCTCCATTCATTTGAATATCCCTTAGTGACTATTTTCTATTGTTCATTTTGATGTTGTCCCCCAATTATCAGTTATCAATTATCAACAACCAATTCTCTCTGGTATAGAATATCTTCAATGTTCTCCAACAGTTCCTTAGGACTGAATGGCTTGCTGATACACTGTGATATTCCCAAATCTTCTTTCTGCTTATCCTCAATAGCAAAGTTTCTGGCCGTCAGCATAATCACTGGAATATCTCTTGTTGCTTCACTGCTACGAAGTTTCCCCACAAATTCCAGTCCCGACATAACCGGCATCTGATAATCGGTAACGATGATATCCGGCTTTTCTTCGCAGGCCAATTCAAAGGCCTCAGCACCGTTTCCTGCTATCACAACCTCGTAACCGTTATTACGAAGTTTTATCGCAACCACGTGAACGATGTGTATTTCATCATCCACAACCAGTACTTTCTTTCCCGACATTATTTTTACCTCCTCAAAACTTCTGATTTTCGTATTTTGATTTACACCTGGACTGCCTCCGGTGTTGCCAAAGGCAACTCAAACCCAAAGGTGCTCCCTACGCCAACCTCACTGGTAACAAATACTCGGCCATTGTGGACTTTTTCAACTATTTGTTTAACAAGGTTAAGTCCCAGGCCGGTCCCCTTTGCCTGTTTTTCGTTTGCTTTAACTCTGTAAAACTTATCAAAGACGTGCTCGATTTCATCTTTTGGAATCCCAACTCCCGTATCGGTTATACTAACCCGTGCAAGATTCGCCAGCTCATCAACTTCGATTTTAATCCCTATCGAACCTCCTGCGGGAGTATACTTGACCGCGTTGCTCAGCAGATTAACAATGACCTGCGAAATCATATCTTTGTCCGCATATACCTGGTTGAAGACAATCAGCCTTGGGGTGGTAATTTCGATGTTCTTTTCATTAGCTGCGCTTTTTATCATTTGCAATTGTTCCTCTATCAGTATTGTCAGACTGACAGGTTTCTTTTCCACCTTTATCAAACCAGATTCTATGCGTGAAATATTCAGGATATCCTCAATAAGCCGATTCAATCTCTTTGCCTGGCTTTGAATCACCGAACAAAACTCTTTTAGCATCTGTTCGTCCTCAGCTTCACCATCAGCAAGCATCTCAGAATAAGCGGTGATAGAAGCAAGAGGCGTTTTTAACTCGTGGGAGACATGACTTACAAAATCATTTTTCATCTGCTGAATTTGCTTCTCACGCGTAATATCGTGCAATACAGCCACAGCGCCACAAACCAGCTGTCTTTCATCGTAAACGCACGAAATAATGCAGTCGTAAGTCCTTGGCTCTGCGTCTTTTAGAAATTCAATTTCCTTTCTCGTTGCTCTTGCCTTACTTTTTCTGCTGTGGCTTAGGAAATCAGCAAATTCACTTCTGTCCGGTCCTATTAACTCACAGATGGGCTTATGCTGTGAACTGGCAAAATCAAAATTGAAAAGTCTGCCAGCCGCCTCATTTGCCATCAAGAGCTTGTCAAATCCATCAACAACGATAACGGCATCTCGGATGCTATATATAATCGCCTCGGTGTTTTTTCCCCGCCTTTGCGAAAGTTGAATCTGGATTTGCAAACTCTCAATTTGTTTTTCGAGTTCAGCAATACGATTAGCATCTCTATCAATGCGCTCGTTAATCGCTTCACCTAAGGTGCTTATGGCCGTATCGCCACCCGGCTCGATATGAACCGGTTCGCTCTGCCCAAGCTGTCTGGCTATGGACGTGATTGCCCCAGATGGTTTCCGCCAATACCAGCTGAGCCAAATCACGCCCACAGCCGAAACAATGTAGCATGCCTTTACAATGGGCCCCAAACCCTCTTCCGCACCAGAGTCCCGCCACTCGGCGAGGCCCCCGACAAACAAACCGCATAGCACAATCCCTGTGACCACTACATTTAAGTTTCTTCCAAGTTTCAAAACAAGTTCCCTTAATCTATTGATTATTGATTATTTTTCTATCGTTTGTTCTTAACGATTCTTCCTATCATCAATAACCGATTGTTTATCTCCTAATCCATTTCTCAGACTTCTGCTTGTCAATATTTTCAAGCATAACCCTCTCCATCTTGCTCACGGCATCAGGGTCAGTTTCTGCGATTATTCTTTCTTTCAACTGTATCGCCTCAAGATATGCCGGACGAAGTCTAAGGACGTAGTCAAGCTCCTTCAATGCTGCATTGGTATCACCTCCAATGTAATATTTTGCGGCTTCTGCATACCGGTCTTCAGCCAGTCTTGCCCTGCCTGTCCACTGCAATTCATCCTTGGCGCCAAATCTTTTGCGGGCGATATCCTCTGCTCTGGCCAGGCCTTCTGTCTGCTGTGGCTCTTCGATGATGTGTGGCGTAAGCAAAACTATAACTTCCTGCCGTGTAACTGTGTCAAAAGTGCTCCTGAACGCTGCACCTACGACTGGCAAATCTCCCAGCAAAGGTATCTGGTTTCGACTGGTAACAACGACATCTCTGAACAGACCGCCGATAACGATGGTCTGGCCGTCTTTGACCATTATGTTGGTTGCCAGCTCCGTTGAGCTCTCGTCCGGTATATTATTGGCTTTCAAGATACCGGAACTATCCTTCGGATGGATATCCATACGGATGTAGCCATCGTCACCTATATACGGCCTGAAAGAAAGCTTGGTACCGGTATCCAGGAACTCGACCGCCTGAGTTGTCGAAGTCTGCGTCTGGGTAGTTTGAGAGACGTAGCCAATCTTTGTACCGATATAGACCTGTCCAAGCTGTTTGTTGATAGCTAAAATCTTTGGATTCGCAAGAACCGTTGTGTCTGTAACTGTCTCCAGTGCGGTAATAATTGCTGCAACGTCACCGGTAGTAATACCAATTCTAAGACCACTGCCACCAACGGTTGCAAAGCCGGAAGTTTCTATCGGCGTTCCAGCCGTAATTGAACCACCTCCCAATTGACCCATAGGAGTGGTTGCGGTGTCCCGTAATTCAAGAGAATCACCACTCTCGTACTCAGTCGTCGTTGTTTCACCGGTCAAGCTGACACCAGCCATGAAATTCAAGTCAACGCCGAGTTTCATACCCTCGGTTAAAGTGCAGCTTAATATAGTTGCCTCGACAAGCACCTGCTTCGGCCGAACGTCCAGCTCTTTAAGGAGCTTTTCTGCGGCCTTGATATTCTCAGGATAGTCAAGGACGACAATGTGGTCATTCAAGGCCATCTTATCGCCGCCGCCAGCCCCTGCACTGATAGATTCCCCTGTAGTTGCAACGGCTTCAGGGGGGGAACTTCCCTTAATGACGCCAGCACCACTGAGTACAGGATCGATTAACTTCATCGCTTCGGCTGCACTTATGTAATAGAGCGTAAAGACTTTTGTTATCATCCGCTCTTTATCCGCCATAAGCTTTTTGTATTCATCCCTGGTGTATACTTTAATCAGGTTTCCCTCCTGGACATATCTGAAGTTATCCCCCAGAATCGCAT
>CAZKYA010000122.1:0-6557 GCA_964556725.1 uncultured Pirellulales bacterium | reverse complement strand
CCGTTGCTGGAGATAACAGTTAGCAGTTTTAATCGCTTCGCCTCAGCCAATAATTCAAATAAATCGCTGCGCAATAACGGTTCGCCACCAGAAAATAAAACAAAAGGACAATTTACCTGCGTAAGCTGCGAGAGCAATCGCTTCGCCTGGGCTGTGGTCAACTCATCGTCACAGTGACTGAGGTCTGAACTGCTATAGCAATGCAGACACTTCAAATTGCATCGATTAGTGCAATTATACACGACGACAGGTCCAAAGAAGCTCTGCCGATGATACCGAAGGTCGTCAGATTCGCCAGCCAATCCACAATATAACTTCGAGATATTTATCACTTATACGCTCCCTCTATCGCAGCAAGCAGGCCATCAATGGTGTGAACGGCGGCTTCGATGTCGATTTTGACGCCAAGATTTCTCAACTGCTCGGAAGTTACAGGGCCAATCGATGCAACTTTGACATCAGCTGAATTTACAATATCAGGTGAAATCTGCGCAAAGAAAATCCTCGTAGAAGAAGGGCTGGCGAAGGTGAGCCAGTGTATTCGGCCCTTTTTGATTTTTTCAAGCAGAGCGGCAGAGTCGGGTTTTTCCTTCTCGATGGTATAAACCGGGACATCCTGAACCTCGGCGCCGCCCTTTTTCAGCAAATTGACAAGCTCCTGCGAAGCACTCTGCGAGCGCAAAAGCAAAATCCTTTTGCCCTGTAAGTTCGTGAATCGGATTAGTTGTTTGCCGAGTTCGGCACTGGTGAAGACGGTGGGGACGAAATCCGGTTTTATGCCGAATCCGGATAACTCATCGGCGGTTTTGCTGCCCATCGAGGCGATTTTTGCAGAGCCGAAAACCCGTGCATCCTTGTTTAAGCTGTGCAGGGCATCAAAAAATACGGCTACGCCATTTCTGCTGGTGAAGATGAGCCAGTCAAACTCAGGAATTTTTGCGAGTGCCTGAACGAAACTATTCGTTTGCGTCAAAGGTCTAATTTTTATAGTCGGAAACTCTATGGGATTGCCGCCCTTTCGGATGATTTTAGCAGCAAAATCGGCGTTGCCGGGAGCATCGCGCGTTATGACGATATTTTTGCCGAATAACGGCTGATTCATAAACCAGTTCAAACGCGGGTCGCTGTCAGCAGCAGCGCCAATAATGACAATCGCAGGAGGTTCGATATTTTCCTGCTCACACTTTTCGCTTATTTGAAAAAGCGAAGATTTGACAAATCTCTGGTTTGGAAATGTGGCGTCAGTAATAACGGCTGCAGGTGCGTCATCGGCCAAGCCGTTTTTGATTAGCTGCTGAACAATAAATTCGAGATTTCCAACCGCCATATAAAAGACAATGGTGCCACGAAATTCAGCAAGAAGACGCCAGTCGATATTGCTTTTTTCCTTACCTGGCACTTCCTGGCCGGTGATAAAAACTACCTGCGAACTGTAGTCTCTGTCGGTCAGCAAAATGCCGGCGTATTCTGCGGCGGCGATGGCAGCAGTTATGCCGGGCACAATTTCAAAATCGATTTTAGCATCGGCGAGAAGACGGGCTTCTTCGCCGCCTCTGGCGAAGATACAAGGGTCACCGCCCTTGAGGCGAACGATAGTTTTCCCGGCGGAGGCCTTTTCGAGCAGGAGCTTGTTAATATCATCCTGAGTGTATGAACGACTGCCTATTCGTTTGGGAACGTTGATAACCTCGGCATCTTTGCGGGCAAATTTAAGCAAGGCAGGATTGGCCAACTTATCGTAGATTATACAGTCGGCCTGCCTTAGAAGGTCGGCACCGCGAACAGTAATCAAATCAGGGTCGCCTGGGCCGGCACCAACGAGATATACTTTTCCTTCTTTCATAAATGAAGCTCGATTCTCGATGCCCGTATGGAGATTAAATCCGAAATACTAAATTCTAAATACTAAACAATACCAAAATTCAAATCATCAAATGTTCAAAACACCATTCGAAAATATAGGTTTATACTTTTGGTCACAGATACTTTCTTCGCAGTTGCACTGCTACGAAGGATAAATTTCACGAAATAGGATACCAAATATATCCTGAAGATGCAAAATCAACTGCAGGAAAAGAGAATATCCAATATCGAACAAGAAATGTTGAATGACGAAATAAGGTTATTTTTCGAGAGATTCAAGAATTTCGCTGCCACCGGAGGCGAGCATGTCGTTGGCGATTTTCTCTGCGAGAGAGCCGGCCTTTTCAGCCGGGCCGGTAATCTGCCGCATGATAAAATTCGTGCCATCCACCTCAGATATAAAAGCGTGAATTTCTATGTCATCGCCAACAATCCTTGCAAAGGCCCCTACCGGAGCGTGACAACCACACTGCATTGTTACCAGAACCTGTCTTTCTGCGAAAGTGGCGATTCTAACTCTTTCCTCATCAATACCAGAGACAAGCTCGTTTGTTTCGACATCATCGGTTCCTGTCTGGATAGCTAATGCACCTTGAGCGGGGGCAGGTATAAACTCGGCTGGGTCGAAACAAATGGAGATTTTATTTCCCAAACCGAGGCGTTCAATTCCAGCCCGGGCTAATATAATGGCGTCAACCCTGCCGGAATCGAGATGCTTTAATCGCGTAGTGACATTGCCGCGAATAGAAACCGGCTGAAGGTCTGCTCTGAGGCGTTTAATTTGCGCCACCCGCCTAAGACTGGAAGTGCCTATCTTTGCTGATTCGGGAAGCCGGCCAATAGAAGTAATCGTATCTTTTGTTACCAGACAATCCTCAGGGAACTGTCTGTCACAGACGGCTGCGATGGTTAGACCTTCGCGCTGGTGCGTTGGTAAATCCTTGAAGCTGTGAACCGCAAAGTCGGCCTCTTCGGCCAGTAAAGCATCCTCCACCTGTGATGTAAAAAACCCACTTGTTCTGAGATTCCATAAAGCCGTGCGTCTGTCGCGGTCTCCTCTGGTAGTTACTTTTCTAACCTCGATTTGTATGTCGGGATAAATTTTCTTCAGGGCGTCAGTTATAATGCGAGTCTGAGCAACGGCAAGAGCACCTGAACGAGTTGCGACAGTAAGAATTTTCATACAAGATATCTCGTCGCCGTTCCGGCGACGGCTAAACAACCCCGCACCAACTGATTTGTTTTTGTGGTGAATATGATTAACTTACGATTTATTATTCAGACGTAGGACAATTGGTGCGGGGCTAAATATCAGTCGTCATCACCCTGCGAAAGGAACATCTTATTTATCAAGTCAACGGCCTGAAGCTGCTCGGTAGTCAACTCATCGCTTCCGCCGGCTTTAATGAAACTGACCGGCCCGTGCAAGACCTTCTTAACCAGCGATTCAGCAAAGGCCTTCAACTTATCACTATTGTCCTGGCCAAAATCTTTTGCGTAACGGGCCGCCTCACTATGAGCAAGCTGAAGACCTTTTTGTGTCAACTGCGAAATCACCGGCACAAGATTAAGCGAGTTCAGCCAATCTGCAAATCTATTGGTAAATTCATCGACAATTGCGCGGGCTTTGGGAATTTCGCAGCTGCGTTTTTCCAAATTCGAGCTTATTTGCTCATTCAAATCATCAATATTGAACAATGTAACACATTCAAACTGACTGATTGCCGGGTCTATATCCCTGGGCACAGCAATATCTATGATCAAGAGGGATTTTTCTCTTAGAGCCAACAAATCCTTAACGGCGTGGAAGGTTACTATCGGCTCGGCAGCAGCGGTCGAGGCAATCAGCAAATCAACTTCAGGTAATTCGGCAGCAATATCGCTGAGAGCAATTACGCGGCCGGTCTTGAGCCGTGCCGTCATATCTTTTGCTTTCTGGGGATTTCGATTTGCAACAATCAATCGCGGCAGCTGGGCCTTAAGCAGATATCTTGCGGCAAGCTCGGCATTCTCGCCGGCTCCTATGAGCATCGCTGTGGCGGCGGGCAAATCAACTTTCGCCCGTGCCAACTCTACAGCAGCCAAGCTGATAGAAACGGCACCACAATTGATATTCGTTTCGGTTCGGACGGCTTTTCCTGCACGAAAGGCATTGTGAAAGAGGCGGTGAAATATCATTTTACTCATCCGGCAATCGATGGACATTGTGTAAGCGGATTTCACCTGCGATAAAATCTGATTTTCACCAATCATCTGGGAATCAAGACCAGCAGCGACTTCAAAAAGATGGCGAACAATATCAATGCCGGCACTCTCAGCACTATATTTGTTCCAAGTATCAAGTGCATCGGGACATATATGACCGATAAGCTCATCCAAGAATTTTCTGCAATCGAAACTTTTTCTGGCGTAAAGATAAAATTCAAGGCGATTACATGTCTGAAGAATGACCGCCTCGCTAATTTCCTCTTCGGCATGCATTTTCCTGAGCATAAACCGCTGCTGCTCCGCAGTAAAAGCGACCTTCTCACGCATCTGCACAGGGCAATTGTGATAAGTTATATTATTCAGAACAAGCTTCATTAGAACCGCCTTTATTCTCCATCGGATTTTAGCTGAAACACATTGTAAGCAATGCAACTATAAATATCAAGCCCAAAGCTACAACCAAGACAGGTTAAAACCCCCTCGCAATAAACTACAGATACTTTCCTGGAAGGAAATCCAAATATCGAAATCCGAAACGATATTAAAATACAAGATTCAAATTTTCAAAACATTTTTATCGTCGCCGGGGCGGTAACGGCCAAACAATATTTATGCTCGTGTGACGTCTCTTTCCGGCCTAATCAAGCCCAAGGCAGAACCTGCTACAATCAACAGCAAAGCAAACCATAACCAAAGCATAAATGGCTTAACCTTAGCAGTGATAGTCACGTTACCGTCACTGCTGATGCGGTCAAATGAGATATAAACATCATCGAGCAAACCTGTCTGAACGGCCACTTCGTTAGAGCTACGGCCATTTGGATATAAACAGCGATGAGGCCAAAGCTTTCTTCGCAGAAATTGTTTTGTCACTACAATCTCAGGCCCTTCTTTAGTTACACGACCAAACGACTCTTGCTTAAACGACTCATAAAAAAGCTCATACCTGCCGAGCGCAACTCTTTTCCCTTTTGTTAATACCGTCTGGATGCTTTGCCTGTCCGAAGTAAATCCCACAGTGACCACCAAAAGCAGTAAGCCCAAGTGAGCAATCCCACCGGCGATTTGAGCGGTCTGATTCAAGTTAAGCACAAACTTTATCAAAACAGCAACAAAGCTAAAGGCACATACGCCACAAGCCAGGTCAACCAACAAACATTCCTGGCCGAACCTGAACATAAGGCCGAAACACACCAAGCCCACCGCGCAGCAGGCCAATAGCTGGAGCATAAAGCTACGGTATTTTTGCAAATCAGTCAGCGCAACAACACCAAGCAAAAAAGCCAAAATAATCCCCACTACAGAAGCTATACGATTATAAAACTGCGGCGGAAGAACGAAGGGCTTATCAAAGCTCAGAATAAGCTGCCAAATCACAGGCCAAAAAGTAGCTACGCCAACAACAACAGCAGTGAAAATAAGGACAACATTAGCCCAAAACAAAACCTCACTTTTATCCATCTGAAATATACCGGACTTCGAGGGACTAATAGCAACGCTTCTAACAGCATGAATAATGCAAAACATCCAAAGTAAAAAACAGCACCCAATAAACGCCGACAAAGCCGAAGGCATAAAGGTCTTATCAAAAGAATGCAACGAAGTTAGTATCCCGCTTTTTGCAACAAAAGAGACAAACAGACAGAGGATAAACGGCAGAGGTGCGAGTGCAATAGTCCAAAACCTGAATTTGACAGCGAGCCGCGTACCAATCAGACTATGCACAGCAGCAACCGCCACAAGCAACGGCAACAGCGAAACATTTTGCACAGGGTCCCAGGCCCAAAAGCCACCCCAACTTACTTCAAGATACGACCACCTCATCCCCGTAGCGATACCCAAACACGAAAAACAAATACCAAATAACAACCATCGCCGCAGTTGTCTGTAGACGCTGGTATCCTGAGCTATGTCGGCAAAAACACAAGCCAAAACGATGACAAAAGGAATCATAAAAGCTGAATAACCGATAAACAACAAGGGGGGATGTAAAATCATCCAGAAATTTTGCAAAACCGGATTAAGCCCCTGGCCTTTAATAACCGCCACAGGGCTTGGGGTAAAAGGGTTTGCCATAAACATTAAAAGCGCAGAAAAGCCCAGGCAAAGACCGGCTCCGATAGTTAAAGCAATAGCGTTAAACTTCAAATCGCTTATGGCGTATTGCGTATCGCTAACGTACAATCGCTTACGGCCGTTTTCGACCCGCGATTTACTATTTGTGAATTGCCACAAAGCAAACAAGACAAATACAACGACGGACCATAGTAAAAACGAACCGGCAGAACCAGCCCAAATGGCACTAAGTTTGTAGAAAAAGGGCAGCTCTGCAGAACTATGCTGGCCGACAGCAGCTACTGAAAAATCATCCGTCAGAAAGGCAAAGACAAGCAAAATCAACGCAAGCACAGAAAGCCCCACAGCGACAAGCATCGCACGCCTGGCCCGGGAAAGGACCTTTTTAGCTGTTTCAGCTTCCTTTTTCA
>CAZKYA010000121.1:1390-6559 GCA_964556725.1 uncultured Pirellulales bacterium | reverse complement strand
GGGACTGACTTCACCAAATTCAAGCTGGGAAAAACGGTCCATCCGGTTTACCTTATAAAACCTTTTTTTAATAATGGCCACCATCGCATAAAGGCCTTTGCTTCAATATCAGCCGCCTTTACCAAGCAAGCCTGACGAATATATGATGCCTCAAGCTTTACACCATAACCCGTAATGTGGTATCGTGCACTTACAAAATAACTATCATCCGGGATTTTAGTCGATAAATTAACTTTTTTCAACCACTGTGGGACCGGATATGTATCTAAATCAAGTTGTTGGCCGTCGATTACAAAAACACCATTTTGAATTTCCAACTGCTCTCCAGGAAGCCCAACAATCTGGCCAATTACTTTCCCTTTGCCTTCAACTGCCCTGCCGTGACTGGTAAAAGCAACCGGACGTATCAAAACTAAAGAGCCGCGAGCCAAAAGAGTCTCTTGGTCTAAGCCGCCCCAAGCCAGCAGATAATCCCCCTCTTCGACCCTGTAATGAGGAACGCTTAGACTCGAGTAACCTCCGGTCAGGTTGGGTATAAGCATTCTCGGGACGAACCTGTAAATAAGTGTCAGAGCAAGAAAAACAAGAACAACTGTGACAATCTTCTCTCCCAGATTCGTTAAATCTTTTAAGATTCCGTACTGAACTGCGATGTACGCATGAACCGCAACAGCAAGAGCAAGACAAATAAATCCTGCTGTGCCACCGTATAAAAACAGGCCAAATAACAGCAATCCTAACCAAGCTAAAAAATACCATCTGATTTCCCTGAATCGCTTTTGTATAGAATGGGCAAGTCCCGGTATGATAGATAGAAATAATCCCAGAAAGGTATCACCGAAAACTTCCTTAAGCCATGGAGGGTATCGTAATCTGACGCTTTCCTGTGGAACAACCTTACCTTTACGCATTGACCTTATCAGGCTGCGAAAAGGTTTTTTCCATTTTGACATTCGTGGTGGATGAATATTAATTGCTGTTGATTTAATCTCAAGTGACGAACCACATTTGATGCAGGTTGTTTGGCCTGGAATATTTTCAAATTTGCATCTTTCGCATCTCATTGCAAATTATTTGTCTATCCCCAGATTCTGCTTAAGGTCGATTCTTGCTTTGATGTCCGGCTCATAATGTTCGCTTGTCAGCTGCTGGTCTTTCACTTTTCCGACAATCTGCGAGAGCCACTTCGAATATACAAGGCAGTTTTTACCTTTCGCTCCTTTTATATGAACTTTTACTTCGCCGGTTTTAGAAATCGTAATCTCTACATCATGTTGTGCCATAATTTAATCCATCCATCTGCGAACATGTATTCGAATACTCTGGTCTTCAGCAACTTCTTCATTAACTACCTGAAAGTCCTTGTTTTTTAACTCTCTCATCACCTTGTCATAAACAAAGCATTGAGTCAGCTTTTGCGTGAATTCTTCCGCTATCTGCTTAAGCTCCGCTTCGTTGTGTCCCGCCCCTTTCGCACATACGGTACATCGGCCTCGCTCATCGCGTTTTACTCTCAACTCTATATCACCTTTAGTAAGGACAATTTCCTGACCCGTTGTCAAGCCCTCAGCGAGAACCTCACTTTCTGAAAGCTCAAGTTCTACACTTCGCTCCAATGTATCCTGGCTTTGCTTAACAGTTTCCTTCACTGATGCACTAACAATCAGACCCATAGCAGAAGCGGCTCCTGCAACCGCAGCAGCGATAGCCGGCCAACTGGCTATAATTACCGGTGTAAGAACTAATACAGCACCCATAACTTTTCCTTTCTACCGCCGTCTATATCAATTTACTTCTTCCTATATTTCCAATTTACGCCTATCCACGCCGGGCTCCTTGGCTACCTCCTCACTTGTAGCTGCTCTTGCCCGGCCCTCAGCCCATTTACGGAGCTCATCGATGTCCTCACTCATTGTCTTAGACAACGGCACAGTCTGCTTTAAACTTTCAAGAACTCTTTCGGTTGTAAGCTTTCCTTTTTCATAAAATGCGTCAAACATCGCACTGATGATGGCTTCTTCTATTTCTGCTCCGCTGTAACCTGCCGCAGTTTGTGCTAAAGCCGCAAGGTCAAACTCGTCCGGATTCATCTTGCGTTTTGCCAGATGAACACGGAATATTTCTTTTCTTTCTACAAATGAAGGTAAATCGACAAAAAATATTTCATCAAAACGTCCTTTACGCAAGAGCTCAGGAGGCAGCAGCGAGACATCATTAGCTGTTGCCACTACAAACACAGGTTCTTTCTTTTCGGATAACCATGTCAAAAAAGTGCCGAAAACACGAGCGGATGTACCTCCGTCTGTGCTGGCTCCGCTGCCGCGAGAGCCACGGAATGCTTTATCGATTTCATCAACCCAGAAAACCACCGGTGAAACAGATTCAGCAACCTTTATGGCTCTACGGATATTCTCTTCCGATGAACCAACTAAGCTACCAAATACCTGTCCGACATCGAAGCGTAACAGAGGCAATTGCCATATATTGCTTATCGTCTTGGCCATAAGGCTTTTACCACAGCCCTGAACACCAAGCAATAATACACCTTTTGGTGCTGGTAAGCCAAAACTCCTGGCCTGGTCGGAGAAAACAACAGACCGCTTTATTAACCACCCTTTTAAGGCGTCCAAGCCACCGACGGATTCGAGTTTTTCCTCAGCATCATAATATTGCAAGAGCCCGCTTTTGCGGATAATTTGTTTTTTCTCGCTGTTTATAACTTCCAGACTTTTCTCGCCAAAACCACGATGCTGCACCAAGGTCTTGGCTAAAACGTTCTCTCCCTCTGCCAAGGTCAATCCAAGCAGCGCGTGAACAATTTGTTCCCGCATTCTGGCATTTATATTCACACTGAGCTTCGGGTTCTCCTTCACTTCTTCGATAATCTTACCCAGTAATGCTGCAAAATCATTCACCTTGGGTAAATCGAAATCAACAACCGTTATATCCTTTTCTAACTCTGCTGTAATTTGGAACATTGGACTAACAATAACAATTGTCTTGAAAGTGTTCTTTAGTAAGGTAGCAACCTCCCGCAATCGCCTAATGACAGACATATTCTGACCCTTGAGGAAAGGGTGAAAGTCCTTAAAAACATAAAGGGCAGGGTCCACGTGCTCAATTACATTGTCAAGTGCAATCAATGGGTCCTGTGTAGCACTATCTTTATGCTTCTGAGACTGTATGGATGTTCCAGCCGGAACGAGCCCTGTAGTGATGGACCATTCAAATACATTTTTGTTAAGTTTCGAGGCAATTTTTGAAACCTGAGCTAATACACGCTGTTCTTCCCAGCTTATAACATATATCAATGGATACCTGGCCCTGATAAGGACTTCCAATTCATTCATTTGTTTTCTATCGCTCGGACCAAGCGGTACTTGACTACTTGGCTTTATCTGCTTGGCTTCTGACATTTTCTTTTATCTCCATTTTTAGCAGGCGTATTGACAGGGTCGACTGCCTGTGCTACCTCGATAAGTGACTCATCCGGTGCTATCATTACCACTTTACCATTATTCAGTATGCGAATCTCGAAATCGCCGGGTTTTCGTTTGTATGGCTTCTTATTCATTTGACCAGTTTCAATCCCATACTTTTCGCCAGCTCTACAGCACTTAGCATATCTTTATGTGTCAGGTATTCTGTTGGTGCTGAAGTTGCCCGAACAGGAGGTACATAATTTCCTCGAAGGCTTACCTTCACGTTTGGAATCTCTGAGGCCAACCATTCTAAAATCGGTTTAAGGCAACACCAAATATGGCCGGGCATAATAATGTGTCTGACTATTACTTCGGCGTGCTTTGTGGCCTTTAATATATTGTGTTTCACTATCTCCATATAATCACCCATTCCAAGCAGAGCTTCCGCACAGCCGTTATTGCCACACTTAAAATCTGCAAGATAAACGTCAATTAAACCTGCGATGAGTGTGTCCACTATATCATTATAACACATATTAGAGTTCCAAACCACCCTTATTTCCGGCTTTATTCGGCCAAGCAGCTCCAGAATACCGCACAAATTCACGGCTGGCTCACCGCCGAGCAGGTTGAGTGTCTTTGCACCCTCGCTTTGACGCCGGGCAATTGTTTTAGCCATATCATCAAAATCTATCTCTTTTGCCATAAAGGGCTGCTCATTCCATTCAGCCACCACACAAAATTCACATCTAAGATTGCATCCTGCAAAGTGAATCTGGTGCGACGGATTTAGTTCGCTTTCTTCTCCATAATACAGCATTTCCCGAAAGCATCGAACAGTATCATCCAAGCCACAATATCCCTTTTCACCGGCAGTTCGGTCCACCCTACACTGACGTGGACAAAGATTACAATCAGCAAGGGCTTCTTTTGCCAGCTTCACCCGTTCAGATATCTCCCTATATGCCTGATAATCCATCCTATTTAGTCTATATCTACAAAGCCATTGGAACGCCTTTGTTCTACTGATGGGATAGTTCTGCGGCCTTTCGAGGCCATACTCCAACGAAGTTTTATGTAAATGTACGCCACCAAGGCACCTGAAATCCACACCAGGTTAATTGGCGTAGCTATATTCATTAGAACCCCTATCGCTATCAGAATTAGAACAAGGTACCGTGATTCAACGGTGACAAAGAACATAAAGAATCTTCTGCCGCGGAAAAGCAATCCCATTACTGTAATCAGTCCGTATGTGCAGGCTGATGCCCCCATTCCAATGAAGTTACTTCCTGTCAGCAGATTCACGACAACCCATAGCAACCCGCACACAGCAGATATAATCATCCAAAGTAAAAGAAAGGAAGCTGTCCTCCATTCTCGCTCAATAGCACTGCCGACAAAAAGCACCATCAAGCCGCTAAAAACCAAGTTCATCGGTGAGTCACTTACAAATGGATAAGTAACTAATTGCCATATCCTGCCATGTATAACATTGTGAGCACTTATTGCCAGAAATCCTGTTGTAAAAGCGGGGGCAAATGTGGACAGCAATATCCCTGCAATCATCAGGACAAGTATTACGACAACTCCCGGTGTGAAAAGTTTTGTCGGTGAAGGAAAAGACATTTGTGTTTGTTGGGTAGTATACATGTCAACCATCTCCCATACAGATAGCGATAAGCATAAATATTTCAAAAGCTTATGACCTTGCTTAATTATAACTTATTGACTAAAATTAGTCAAT
>CAZKYA010000121.1:0-1290 GCA_964556725.1 uncultured Pirellulales bacterium | reverse complement strand
CAGAAAATTAGCGTCCCCGAAATCCACGCGGGCAAAAAGGGGAAATGCCCAAAATGCAAAAAGCTGGTTATCGTTCCAGAAATAAAAAACGCAGATTCAGTGAATGGCCCTAAAAAATCTTCTGCCAAACCGCACGACTCCACTCTACCTGCTCCAGACCTCCAACTAAAAAGAGAACCGCCAGGCCAAACGGATAAACCCAGTAGAGTATTTGCCAATGGCTTTGATGTAACACCTCATCGTGAACAAATCACAACGATTGATGAGGTTGAAAAGCCGCCTGTTCGCAAATTGCCTTTGCTGCTCGACATATTCCTGTATCCGACAAGTATGTCCGGCTTGATAAACCTTGTGATTTTCTGGGTACTGCCGATTTTGCTTGGGCTTTTCAGGATTATCCCCCTCTTCCTTATGTCACTTTTGGTAAGTATTGCGAGGTTTGTTGTTGCTGCTTATATGTATTATTACCTTATGGAATGTATTCGTGATAGCGCTAAAGGTGGCATAAGGGCTCCGGAAAATATTGGTAGTATGCCGGAGGATATGAGCGATGCTATCTCACGAGCGATGGAAATAGTAGCTTCTGTTGTCATCTTCTGGGGACCAGTTGGTGCTTATTTAATGTATAAAATCCTTTGGCAATCGCCTGGTTCTGGTTTAGAGTATAATCCGAGAACAGATACGATTTTCTGGCTGTTATTGGGATACGGCATTTTCTTTTTCCCGATGGGCTTGTTGGCCATCGCTATGTTTAACTCAACCTCGGCTTTTAATCCATTCCTGTGGATTGCGTCGATTTTCAGCACGTTCTTTCAATATTGTGGTCTGGTTTTACTCTTTTGCGTTCTCGGCTGGCTGGTCTCAAGAGTAGTGTCTTCTTTCCAGCAATCGCTGTTCTTTGCATATTTATTCAGGGCTGCTTTTATTTACCTGGCGATGGTTGCAGCCCATCTGCTTGGCCGCTTCTATTATGTTAACTCCAAAAAATTGAGTTGGGAGGTGTGATATTTTCCAAAGGCCTAATATGGTCGAGTTGAAAACACTGTTCAATAACCAATTTTCACCTATTTTGGCCTAAAAAACGGTTTAGCAGCCAGATTTAACCAGATTTACTGTCGCTTGAGATTGAAAAATTTGAAAAAATTTTGATTTTATAGTTGACATTGCATAGTTTGCATAGCATAATATATAAAGCAAAATATGTATAACAATATAATTATACTGATTCAGTGTTAATCCGCCATACAGTGTGGCGGATAAATCCGTGTCAAAGAGAACAAGAGGAGAATT
>CAZKYA010000120.1:4637-6578 GCA_964556725.1 uncultured Pirellulales bacterium | reverse complement strand
AGTTTTGCCAATCTTTCCATAATATCAACGGTGCGGTTTGAATAGCCCCACTCGTTGTCGTACCAACTGATGACCTTGACTATCCTGCCCTTGACCATTGTGAGCATAGAATCAAAAATGCTCGAAGCGGGATTGTTGATGATGTCGCTGCTGACAATCGGCTCATCACAATATACGAGGATTCCCTTCATCGGGCCTTCAGCGGCTTTTTTCATCGCAGCATTCACATCTGCAACGGTAACATCCTTTTTGACATTGACGACTAAATCAACAATGCTTCCGACCGGCACAGGTACACGGACTGCAAAGCCATCGAGTTTGCCATCCAGCTCAGGTATTACCTTTCCTATTGCCTTGGCGGCGCCGGTGCTGGTGGGTATGATATTCACCGCTGCGGCACGGGCGCGGCGAAGGTCCTTGTGAATCTGGTCGGCAACCCTCTGGTCGTTTGTATATGCGTGAATAGTGGTCATCACGCCATTCTCAATGCCGAACGCATCGTTAAGAACCTTGGCTATCGGCGCAAGACAATTGGTTGTGCAGCTCGCGTTGGATACGCAACTGATTTTTTTGGTGAGCGTTTTATCGTTAACGCCCATAACAATGGTCGCCTCGATATTGTCTTTTGCAGGCACAGTCAACACTACTTTCTCCGCACCAGCCTTAATATGGTCACCATAGCCGCCTTTAGGCGATTCCTTGCTCGTGAAAATACCTGTTGATTCAACAACAATCTTGACACCCATATCCTTCCAGGGCAGCTCAGCCGGATTCTTAACAGCCAAAACCTTTATTGTCTTGCCGTTAATGACCAGTGCATTGTCCTTTGCCTCAACAGTTCCACTCCACCTGCCTTCGATTGTGTCGTATTTGAACAAATGCGCAAGACTTTTGGCGTCCGACAGGTCATTAACAGCCACGAGGTCCAATTTGTCTTTTCTTTGCATAATAATTCTTGTTATGGCTCTGCCGATTCTGCCGAACCCATTTATTGCAACCTTTATTGCCATTTGTAAGTCTCCTTATTTCCTACATTTGTAAACTCTGTTTTTACCGGATTAATCCCGCCCCAAGGTTCTAATACAGGGCGTACCGGAGCGCTACATTATTTGTTACTTGTCCATTTTGCAAGAGTTTTTTTAGGATTTCGTGTAACATAGATTAATGCTGGTTACCCATTCTTTTTATTCAATTGTTGTGCCGGGTTGATATTACCTATTTGTAGCTGAAGAATCCCTTTTGTTTCGCCGGTAATTTTCACCTGCTCGCTTATTCTAACCGGCCAGACCCATATTATCTTTTCACTATCAGCAACAATAAGCACCTCTTTACGTACATCCTCTTGAACCTTCGTGGCTGTCAGAAATTTGCCAATCTTTTTTTCTTCACGCAAACCCAGAGGAACAAATCTATCACCAGCTTTGCGAGGACGAACAATTAACGGCAGCTTGACCCTATCTAAATCAAACCACTCAACATAACATCCTTTTACCGCTGAGCCCGCAGAGATCGCTGAGCTCTTCCTGAATTTTATTTTTTTCTCTGCGTCCTCCGTGCTCTCCGCGGTTAATCCTTTCCCTAATCCGGCATCGAAAATAGTTGCATTTATCAAATGCCGGCCAAATTGAGTCTGCCCCGGAACATCCAAAATAACAGAAGACAGAAGACCCTGCTTCGCCCGAATGGCTACGCAGGGCAAGCAGGGAACAGAAGACAGATTTTCGGCTTCGCCGTAAGGCGTCCTGCGGACTGACATCCGCGGCTGGTTAAAAATCAAATTATTATATCCACGACAGACTACAAACCCATTTGGCAATTCAACTTTTTTGCCGCCGATATTCTTTTCTGCTAATTGCAATATCCTTTCATAGTGCCGATGTGTTAGATTTCTTTCTCCGCTGCCGACCGCAATCAAACTCCGCTGAACAAGTTCAACCTTTA
>CAZKYA010000120.1:0-4537 GCA_964556725.1 uncultured Pirellulales bacterium | reverse complement strand
TTCGCCGCTGACCTCAGCCGTCTCCGTCCAAATTTCATCTGCCTTGCTGCAAACCAAACTATAAAACCGCTGAGCTGTTTGAGATAAATCAAACAACTGCTCCACTAAAGAACTTCTGCACTGCTGTTGCAATGCAGGAATCAGCCGATGCCGAATAAAGTTTCGCCTGTATGAGCAATCAACATTCGTATGGTCATCCCGCCATTTTAGATTTTGTTTTTTCAAATACTTAATAATCTCATCTCTGCTTACACATAACAGGGGCCTTATAAAGCTGATATTGCCTGCAAAGGCACGCTTTGGCCAGATTCCCCCGAGGCCTCGAAAGCCGGTTCCTCGAACCAATCGCTGCAAAACGGTCTCTGCATTGTCGTTTTTTTGATGGGCAGTTGCTATTGCCTGGCAGTCGTTGGCCTCTGCAATATCGAGCAGACTTTCAATCCGCAATTTCCGAGCCGCCGTCTCAATTGACAATCTATTGCGACGAGCATAGCCCCGCACATCCACCCGCTTCGTTATTACGGCTAACTTTAACTTCGCTGCCTCTGTTATAACAAAATCTTCATCCTTATCAGCTTCAGCCCCTCTTAACTGATGATTTATATGAGCGCAAAGCAGTTCAGCCCCTAAAACATTCTTACTTTTCAGCGACTGCATTGCATACATAAGCGCTGTCGAGTCGGCTCCGCCAGAAGCGGCCAGCAAAACTTTAGCAGTTGAGCTGAAAAGCCCATTCGCCTGTGCAAAATCGGCTACTTTGTTCTCAAATTCAGTCGGCATTTTCATAAATAAAAAAGGCAACAATGTAACTTTACGTAAATCTGTGTTTAATCCGGGCTTAATTCTACCTTGTGTTAATCTGTATCTGAAAATAAAAATGGGCCTGATATCTACCCAGGCCCGAAACTCCATCCTAATAACTTTTACTCAAGCTTCTGTCAATATTTTTGGCCGCCTTCGTCACTTGTGGACAGCTCTTTGATGCGTCTTTCAGTCCATTCTACCCATTTACTGTGCTGGCCCTTTTTGACGGCTGCGATGGCCTGCTTATACAGCTCCAGCGCCTCTGCTCTGCGGGACAGACGACTATCCAGAATATATGCCTCCTTGAATCTGGCAGGGTAAGGCGTATCAGGGTTCCACTGATAGGTCCTTTTGTAGTATAAAAGTGCTATACTGTAATCCTTGAAATACTCATAAATTCCGCCGGCCTTATATGCAGCATCATCGACCTTGTCACTCGAAGGGTGCTTGCTTATCAGTTCGTTGTATTTATCCAGTGCCAAGCGCAATAAGTCGTTGTCTTTGATGATAACCGCTCGTTTGGCCTTTTTTTCGAGATGCACGGCATCTCTATAGAGCATCTCCGCTTCCGGAATGGTAGTGCTTGCTTTCAAGTCAGGCCCGGCCACCTCTGCCTCAATAATGTATTTATATTGTGGCATAGCATTCAGTGCATCCAACTCCTTTTGGGCCCACTGTAGCTTCATATTGTTGCCCACCTTGTTGTAATATTCGATTAATAATTTAAGACCCTGCCGATATGCCTGACGATTGACTGCCACCTTTTCGACAGTATCAATCTCTTCTGCCTCGGCGGCCTTAACCTCACCAGTGTAGCCAAACTTCTTCACGGAAGTCGGGATAAGCTGGCCTTCGCCTTTGTCGGCCCCGCTACAGCCAACCAATACGTTCAGTAAAACTATAAGTACTGTCGTTAAAACTATCCTTGCCATAATTGCCTCCTTTCAGAATACGCTAAAATAGGTAATCAATTATCAATAACTAATTATCAATTGAAAATCCTGCCGTCAAGAGTAAACTCTAAAAAATATACATCTACTTTTTTTGTTTTGCCTGTTACAGCTTCGCTGCGCTTGAGAACGCCAAAAGCCATATGTATCAAAGACATCCGTTTGCCTGCAATAAGCACCAATTTAACGCAACACCCTAAAAATTTGCCTTACACACGATAGCTTTGCTCAATATACTATTAGCCAATGGTGAAAATTGAATACAGCACAACACAGAAACAAGCAAAATTCAATGTTCTTATTCTAATAAGGAAGCATATAGATGGCAAAGCAATGGACAGAAGATGAAATCTTACAAACAGTCAGGGCATTTCAGCCGGCCTGTGTGCTCACCGCCGCCGCTGACTTAGACATTTTTACTCTGCTCAAAAGTGAACCAATGACAGCCCAATCTCTATCTGCCAAACTTGGCAGCGACCTCCGAGCAACAACCATCTTGCTCGATGCACTCACCACGCTGGGCTTTTTAATAAAGCGAAATAATAAATATATTGTTCCTGCGCAGGTAGCTGAGATACTAACCGAAGGCGGCTGCCGCAATATACTGCCGGCTGTGCGCCATCTTGCCAACTGCCATCGGCGTTGGCTTCAACTGGCCGAGGTAGTAAGAACTGGAAGACCTGCTGAAGTTCCGCCGAGCATTCGCGGCGAAGCCGCTGACCGAGATGCGTTTATAGGTGCTATGAATATCTTTTCAACTCCCATCGTCTCTCAAGTAATCGACTGTTTGCAGCCGCTTTCTTTTCAGCAATTGCTCGATATTGGCGGTGCTTGTGGCACCTGGACAATCGCATTTCTTCACGCAGCTCCGCAGGCAAAAGCAATTTTATTCGACCTGCCCGATGTAATACCCTTAGCCAAAAAATACATTTCCGATGCTGGTTTAATCGACCGAGTTACCTTCATAACAGGCGATTTTTACAGTAACCAGTTGCCTGCAGGTGCAGATTTCGCTTGGCTAAGCGCGGTTACACATCAGAACTCTCGCAAGCAGAATTGTGAGCTCTTTACCAAAATTTACTCGGCTCTACAGGAAGATGGCGTTTTGGTTATACGTGATGTGGTTATGGACGAATCTCGTACCAGCCCCGAATCAGGAGCATTGTTCGCCGTCAATATGCTTGTTGCCACCGAAGCCGGCGGAACATACACCTTTGGCGAATTCCGGGAAGACCTTTCGCATGCTGGTTTTGTTGAGGTGACGTTACTTTACAGAGGTAAATACACGGATTCTTTAATCTGCGCTAAAAAACCATAGCTATCGAAAAATACAAGCCAATATAAACGGCTTCGCATCTGGAATATTGATAAACCTAAGGAGTAGTTCCCTCAAGCCAATACTCAACTATAACTCCCAGATCGAAAATGTCCACCTCTCCGCTCTGGTCGAGGTCAGCCGTGTCACACCAAGCAGGTTCTGTGCAATTTTCATCCATCCAGTGGTTGGCGAAGACGGCATAGGCCTCAAAGTCCACATTGCCGTAGATAATCGAGCCGACCATAACCGTTAGAGAGGATGCTCTTTCATATTGGTCTCCTGTCAGCTCACCAATAGCTGATATGGTAATCTCATACGACCCTCTTAAAGAAGTGTTGTTGTAGGCGTTTGCGTAGAACCCGTCATTGGGGTCTTCATCTCCGTGGGTGCCATCATCGTATAGTGTAAGGTTATCAACAGACCCATCCGGGCGTTGGACTTTTGCCGTAACTAATGCGCCGGTTACCGAATTTTCATCATTCACCAATTGAGACGCTATATTGATATCCTCGTTTAACTCATAGTACGGTTTGTCGGTAAATGCAAAAAGTGTCAGATTGCTGTCAGCCTCCACTCTTACAGTGTACTTTTCCCCCTCCGGTGGAACATTTACACCTGAAATTCCCATTATCCAGTTTCCGGGATTTGGATCCGAGATGGTGTAATATTCGTATGTGTCTCTCTCCGCATACTTGATGTTGGGGTCAACCAGAGTGCTATTAGAATCTATCTTTGTGCCATCCGGTTTATAAAGAACCAAGTCCAGGTCGCTTCCTTTCCAGGATACGTTAAAGGTGGCGGTACTAACTGTTGGGTCCAAAGATACGGTATGTGTAACGGTCTCGGATTGATGGATGGTACCGGTAGTTTGCTGAACACGCGATGGCAGGCTGCCCGGGAGTCTGCTGGGGTCAAAGTGAACCAGAGTAAATCCTTCGTCCTCACGCAGATACCTGATTATTTCTGCAATGTTGTTAGCAGTCGTGGGCGAAATGTCGTGGAATGTCAGCACACACGGATAGTCCCTATCCCATCTCCTGATTAGGCTCGCAGCATTGTTCTTGACGTACTCGAGAGACGGTGGGCAAATAGGGAGACCACGTGTATCTCCTGATGCTTCACCCAGGTTATCTCCTGCTCCCATGATTATCTGGAAATCCAGTTCTTCTTTAGAACATGCTGCACGGATACCCTGGTTGTCAACGAAGTAAGGGGGCCTGAATAACTTCAGCGGAGTAATATTAGCATCACTAATTTCTTTGTTGCATTGTTCTATCTCATTTATTACATAGTTTTTCGTGGAGCCATAGATTAGCCACCACAATAGACTCCTCGCCCACCATATATTGAAACAAGCATGATGTTGGGTGTGGTTTCCAACAAGATGGTCTTTAGCAATATCCTGAACAATGAGATGATTTTTTTTGACACTTCCTTTGTCCAGCCAGAACTCGAAGCGAGAATA
>CAZKYA010000119.1:3868-6653 GCA_964556725.1 uncultured Pirellulales bacterium | reverse complement strand
ATTTTGCCGAAAGGTTAATTAAGATGAATAACAGGCGTTTTATTATCTTGCTGGTTTGTTTGCTTTTTGTAGTGGCCCTTGCCGGCTGTGCCGAGCCGGTTAGCTATCCGGAAGCAGTCTCGCCGCAGCCGCAGCTAATGCCGGCTCCGACTTTAATCCTGCCCGAATATCGTATTGTCGGCAGCTCTGTCCGTAAGCAGCCGCTCCTTTGCACCATCATTGGCCGCGGCCAGGATGTTACCTTAATCCTTGCGACAATTCATGGCAATGAACCTGCCGGAACGCCTCTCGTTCGACAACTATCAAAATATCTCCAACAGAACACACAACTGCTAATGGGAAGAAAGGTTGTACTTTTGCCTGTGGCCAATCCAGATGGTATGTCCTACAACAGCCGTTTTAATGCCAAAGGCGTGGATTTGAACCGAAATTTTGCAACGGAAAACAGAATTAACAATAGAGAGTTCGGCTATAATCCCCTTTCCGAGCCGGAGGCCTGTGCCATTGAGCAGTTAATCCGCCAATATTCTCCGGACCGTATCGTCAGCATTCATCAGCCCCAGGCCTGTATCGACTACGATGGCCCCGCCTCATCTATTGCTAATAGAATGGCCCAACATTGTAGTTTGCCGGTGGAAAAGCTCGGGGCAAAACCCGGCTCGCTCGGCTCGTATGCAGGGCTTACCCTCGGCATACCAATTGTAACCTTTGAAATGACGCAAGGTGATTCATCGCTCGGCGCCGAAGCCCTCTGGCAAAAATACGGCGACGCCCTGCTTTCCGCAATTACATATCCCCAAACATACGCATCAAAATAGCATCCGGCTACGGCTCGCTACGTCGAGACGATTTCGTGTTTATTCGTGGCCTTTCAAATTTGCCGCAAAAATGCGCAAAAATCACAAAAGAACTCATTTAGCTACCACCACTTCGCGTGTTTTTTATCTTGTCCCTTTTGTGCCTTTTTGCGGCTAAAAATAATCAGTGTTAATCTGTGGTTTGATTTCTTTGTGTTTTAGTGCCTTCGTGGCTAATTACTCAAAAAAGCACAAGTCATACCCGTATAACTACGGTATTTTCTCACTTTTGGCTCTTTTTTCTTGACTTTTTCGATAGTCCGATAGTAGCATATTATTTGGATTAAGGAGAAGGGTGAAAAAGACTCTATGGAGGGTTTCTTGTGCTTTTCATCCCCTAACTAAGTGTGTTCGTATAAATAAAATAATAGGCGACAGGGTTTAAAAGCCCAGTTAGAAAGAGAAGTTGCCTTTCTAACGGGGAAATCTACATAAATGTGGATGAGGAGGAGTTATGAAAAGCGCGGAGGCATTTCTTTTTGCAGCGGTGGTAATTCTTTTTTCACTCGCCAGTTCCACACAGGCATACCTCCAAGTAATCGACCTCGGAACCCTCGAAAGCAATTATAGCGAGGCCTATTCTATCAACGACAGTGGCCAGATTGTAGGTTATGCTACGGACAGTTCCGGTAATCTCCATGCCTGTATTTTTGACCCCACAGGCAGCGGGGCTAATATAGATCTCGGCAGAGGTCTATCTCATTGTATTAATAACAATGGCCAGATTGTGGGCCATTCTCACTTTCGTGCCTGTATTTTTGACCCTACAGGCAACGAGCCCCATATAGACCTCAAAGGCGGCTTTTTCAGCGCGGCCCATTCCATCAACGAAAGCGGTCAGATTGTTGGAGGTGCCTCTAACATTTCCAGTGTTGAGCGTGCCTGTATTTTTGACCCTACAGGCGGCGGGGTAAATATTAACCTCGGAACCCTCGACGGTTATCCGAACAGTAGCGCTTACTCTATCAATAATAACGGCCAGATAGTAGGTAATGTTTATGACAGTTATTATAATCCACGTGCTTGTCTTTTTGACCCTACAGGCAACGGGGCTAATATTGACCTCGGAACCCTTGGTAACCACATTTATAGTAAGGCCGAGTCTATCAACGATAGCGGCCAGATTGTGGGCCAATCTTATAACGATATCGACTATCCGCTTGCATGCCTTTTTGACTCCACAGGGCAGGGTAATAATATAAATCTTGGAAGCCTCGGCGGTGGTATAAGTTACGCCTTGTCTAATAACAATAGCGGCCAGATTGTAGGCTATTCTGTAAATAGATACGGCTGGGGCCGCGCCTGTCTTTTTGATCCGACAGGGCATGGTAATAATATAGACCTTAATACCCTTATAGACCCAAGCTCCGGTTGGGCATTATGGGAAGCAAGAAGCATAAACAATAACGGCTGGATTGTCGGTTATGGAATGAATCCTGATGGAGACCTCCATGCGTTTCTGCTTATACCAGAGCCAGCGACGATTTTGCTTCTCGGCCTTGGCGGATTAGCATTGTTACGAAGACGCAAGGCTTAAAAGCTGAGGGAATTAGAGAATTAGTGGATTGGTTGATTAGGGCTGCGGGATAAGGCCTGCAGCCCTTTTTATTTGCCGACACCGAAAGAAATTCAAATATCAAAATGCTAATAGCAAAATTACAACGCAAAATGTAAAAAGTAGAATCTAACCTGCGGTAAAACCGCAGGCAATATTTTGTTATCTCCGTGGCCTCTGTGGCTAATTTTTTGTCCTGCTCCGGCCTTGGCCTATGCCGAGACGAGTGCCTTTTCGTGGCTAAATAAATACTGCGTCCATCTGTGTTACCTTGTCCTGAGCCCGTCGAAGGAATTCGTGTCCCCAAAAAAAACCGTGAAATCTGCGCAATCTGCGGTTAAAATATAATATATAACTATACTCTGTGACCTCT
>CAZKYA010000119.1:0-3768 GCA_964556725.1 uncultured Pirellulales bacterium | reverse complement strand
CTGTGTCCTCTGTGGCAATAAATATGGCTATATTTAAAATAAACAAGGAGTTTAATCCTGCTGGCGACCAGCCGCAGGCGATAGAGCGGCTCGTGGAAGCTCTGCAGGCCGGCAAAAAGTTCCAGACGCTGATGGGCGTTACCGGCAGCGGTAAAACATTCACTATGGCCAACGTCATAGCTCAACAAGACCGCCCTATCCTTGTTATATCCCACAATAAGACCCTGGCAGCACAGCTATATGAAGAATTCAAGGAATTGTTTCCCGAAAACGCAGTCGAATACTTTGTCAGCTATTATGATTATTATCAGCCCGAGGCCTACATTCCGCAGCGGGATATTTACATTGAAAAGGACGCCTCCAAGAACGCCGACCTTGACCGACTCCGGCTTTCAACCACCACCAGTCTTTCAGCGAGGAATGATTGTATTATTGTTGCTTCTGTTTCCTGTATCTTCGGGCTTGGCTCACCGGAGGACTATAAAGCCAGTGTTGTGGGTATTCGGACAGGCGATAGTGTCGATAGAAATGTCCTGCTGGGGAGATTGGCTGATATCCAGTACACAAGGAACGATATCGATTTCCAACGTGGAACGTTCAGGGTTCGCGGCGATGTGGTTGAATTGCATCCTTCTTACGAATCTTTTGCCATTCGCATTGAATTTTTCGGTGAAGAGATAGAAAAGATAAGCTATATAAATCCCGTATCAGGTGAAATCCTTGCTGTTGAAGAACAGGTTTTTATATACCCGGCCGAACACTATATTATGCCTGCTAATAGAGTTGATTCTGCCGTCGAGAGCATAAAGGCCGAGTTAAAGGAGCGACTGGCAGAGCTGCGAAGCCAGGGCAAACTGCTCGAAGCCCAGCGGCTCGAGGCCAGAACATTGTACGACCTTGAAATGATACAGGAGGTCGGCTATTGCAGCGGCATTGAAAATTACGCAAGACACCTCGCAGGCCTGCCGCCCGGAGCCAGACCTTACACGCTGATTGATTATTTCCCGAAGGATTTTCTTTTGTTCATAGATGAATCACACGCCACCATACCACAACTGCGGGCGATGTGGGCCGGTGACAGGAGCAGAAAAGAAGTCCTTGTCGAACACGGCTTTAGATTGCCAAGCGCACTGGATAACAGGCCTTTGTGCTTCGAGGAGTTTCAGGAGAACTGGTCCAGGGTCATTTTCGTCTCCGCGACGCCCGGGCCGTTCGAGCTGGAAAAATGCGATAATGAAGTTGTCGAGCAAATCATAAGACCAACCGGACTTTTAGACCCCGAAATCTTCGTTCATCCAGCCGGCAATCAGGTTCCACATCTGTTGGGTGAGATTGAAAAACGTGTCAAAGTAAAAGAGCGGATGCTTGTTACCACCCTGACAAAAAGAATGGCTGAAGACCTGGCTGGGTTTATCACCAAGAAAGGTTTTCGATGTCGGTATCTGCACAGTGAAATCGATACCCTCGAAAGGATTGAAATACTGCAGGACCTGCGTAACGGTCAATTTGATGTTCTGGTAGGGGTAAATCTGCTACGAGAAGGCCTGGATTTGCCGGAAGTATCAGCAGTTGCCATCCTTGATGCAGACAAGGAAGGATTTCTGCGAAGCCAGATTTCGTTGATACAGACCATCGGCAGGACTGCACGAAATATCAATGCCACCGTTTTTATGTATGCCGACACCGTTACCAAATCGATGCAAAAAGCTATTGACGAAACGAACAGAAGGCGTAAAATTCAGCTACAATACAATAAAGAGCATAATATTACGCCTGAGACGATAAAGAAGGAAATTCGCAGGAGCTTAACCGACCAGATAAAGGCAAGGAAAACCGCCCAGCAGGCAATTCGCTTTGGCGAAACCGAATATGATAAGGTGCAATTGGCTTCGCAGATTGAGCAGGAAATGCTTGAGGCGGCACAGGAGCTTGATTTCGAACGGGCGGCATTTTTGCGGGACCAGTTGCGCGAATTAAAAGAGCTGCCGGAATTGGTCCTTGTAAGTTCTCGAAGAAAGAAAAGAGAATTTTTAGCAGCAAAAAAACACAAAAGACTCGGGAAGAAGAAGCTTTGATTTAACTATTTTTAGCTTTGGTATTTATTGGATTTTGATGGACAAATGAGAAAAAAGAGCAAAATGCAAAGACTAAATTTGGCAGAGGCGATGTCTATTATCCGGATGGCAATTGAGGAAGACCTCGGACAGGGGGATTTAACCAGCGAGCTTCTATTCAAAGAAGATACCATCGATAAGGCAAACATCATATCGCGCGAGGAAATAATCGTTTGTGGAATGGATGTTGTCGGTGAGATTCTCAAACAGTATGACCAGCGGCTCAAGTTAAAAGTCTATGTCAAAGATGGCCAATCTGCTCATGTCGGCTGTAAACTCGCTACCATTGAAGGGCCTTTGCGCCCGATGCTCAGCGCCGAACGTGTTATGCTCAATTTTCTGCAGCGACTCAGCGGAATCGCTACGACGACCGGAAAATATGTGCGGGCTGTTCAAGGCACAAAAGCCAAAATCTATGATACCAGAAAGACACTGCCCGGCTGGCGTATCCTTGAAAAGTATGCTGTCCGCTGCGGGGGTGGATATAATCATCGACTCGGGCTTTATGACGGCATACTGATTAAGGATAATCACCTCGCACAGCTCGGAAGGAACTTTCAGCCGAAACTTAGAAAAATCGTCTGTGAGGCCAGAAAGGTAAAAGGCGTCAAGTTTGTTGCCGTGGAAGTTGACCACGTTGATGAACAGCTTAATTATGTATTGGAGATTACGGGTATTGACATTGTGCTGCTTGATAATATGGGGCAGTGGCAGCTAAAACACGCTGTCGAAATGCGTGATGAGATGTGCGGCAAAGGCAAAAAACCGCTGCTCGAGGCATCAGGCAACGTCACACTGACCAGCGTTTCAGCTATCGCCCAGTGTGGCGTCGATAGAATCGCAGTCGGTGCAATCACTCACTCAGCGGCAGCGGCTGATATCGCCCTCGACAGGTGAGCAGAGCTATGATAGAAAACGACCTGCTTGACCCCGACAAAATAAGGGTAAATCTCAATACCAAGCGCATCGGCAGAAAAATTCTCGTCTATAAAAGCACTTCAAGCACCAATGATATTGCGGCTGAATGTGCAGCGAACAGGAGAAACGATGGTCTTGTGGTTTTTGCTGAAGAGCAAACTGCCGGACGAGGCAGAGCCGGTGCAAAATGGATTAGCGGGCGGGCAGAAAGTATCATCTGCTCGATTGTTCTGACTAAAACCAGATGCAGCGCCGAGCTGCTGTCACTGACCCTGGCTGTTGCGATTGCCGAGACCATCGGAGAAGTCGGCGGTAAACCTGCAAAAATTAAATGGCCGAATGACATAATCCTGAATGATAAAAAAGTAGCCGGTATTCTGCTTGAATCCAAAAGCTATAACAGCCACACCATTTATATTCTCGGCATCGGAATAAACTGTCACCAGAAGAAAGATTCCTTTCCGCCCGAATTACAGCTGGTCGCCACAAGCATCGACATAGAAAGCAAAACAATATGCGATAGAATTTCGCTGGCCAAGAGATTACTGGCTTCGATAGAGCACTGGCTCGAAGTCATGGAAAAAGACGGAACTGAAATAATCGAACAATGGCGCAAATTGAGTACACTTTTAGGTCAAAGAGTTACCCTTATATTCGATGGTAACGAATTTACCGGCAATTGCATTGGAATTGACCCTGAGAAGGGGCTAATCCTGCAACTGGAAACCGGCGGCGT
>CAZKYA010000118.1:0-6657 GCA_964556725.1 uncultured Pirellulales bacterium | reverse complement strand
TTTCAAGAAAAATAGATTACACCGGACGCCCGGCGTTTATTTAATTCCTTTACCATACTTTAGCGGGTCCGTATGATGCTATCTGGGGACCATTCAATCAAACCGTAAAGCTACAGTATAGTAATCTACTTAACTTAATTATTATACATAATTATTTATTATTATTCCACAAACATCTCGACCTGTACAAAACCGGTCATCCTTACCTTGAATCCAGGAAAAAATGAAAATGGAAAGATAAAGTTAACCGACATTTCCCATATTTATCCACCGCAGGCGGATTAACCCGCCTCTGGCGGATAAAACGCCTGGCTACACAACTCCATTCTCCGTAGTTGCTACTCTGCGACCTGTCCTCCGCAGTAAGCCCTGCTACAGAGGGTGGAAGTACGCTACAAAGCACAAGACTACGAAGGACGAACAAGCCTTCCGATTCCACAATAATATCAAAATCTTCCTCGAATTACAATAATTTTTTAATTGCCAAACTTAATTTGCCGGAGGCGGATAAATCCGCCATACAGAGCGGCGGATAAATCCGCCAAGCGAAAGGCGGATAAATGTTGTATGGCTTGGCCACAGGTATTATTATGTTGGGCGGAAAGGCGGTATTATGATGGCAGAATCCGGATTGAAATGGCTGCTGCGTACGAGAGAATTGCACCGAGAAATGCCAGATATGAGCACGAAGAGACGTGGCACGATGATAACGGTCATTCTCATGTTCGGGCAGCGGTTCTGGGGCCATCTTTAAGTGTGCCTGTAGTTGAGGGGCAACTTACGCTCGGCACCTGGCAGCAAATAATCCTGGTTGATTTTGATACCCGGCCAAGAACAAGGACGGTTGTCTGTCAGATAGTCGGGGAGTCAAAATTATAAATCGTTTTGAATTGACGGAAGGAGAAGGAAATTAGAGAATTAGTTAATTGGTTGATTGTGAGGGCAGGATATCAGGTTATATGAATGTGAACAGTCGGAAAAGCATTGAGCTGATAGCGGTATTATTTACCTATTGTTTTATTTGGGGATGTGGAGAGTACGCCTGGATAAGTGCCGGGACAGAAAAGCTTGCACCCAAAGAGGATTTGGGGCCGACAATAGGGTCTGTGGCAGAGGTATTACCAGTTGAATCGATACCCATCGGAGGATACGGGCTGGTAGGCAATCTTAACGGGACCGGTTCTGCGGAGTGTCCGCCGCAGCTTAGAGCGTATCTTAAGCGATATATCCTGACGCAGGTGTCAGGGAACGAAATAGACATCGATAAACTTATTAACAGCCCAAATACCGCTGTGGTCTGGGTAGAGGGGATAATGCCAGCTTCAGCTTCGAAGAACCAAGAATTCGATGTGAAGGTAACTCCCCTTAGTGGAACTCAGACTACTTCTCTGGAAGGCGGCTGGTTGTATGGTGCTGAGCTTATGGCAAGAGGACGGATTGTGTTAACTACCAAAGCTTTGGCGATGGCTCAAGGGCCAGTCTTCATAGATACAATCGACACTTCCGAAGCAGATAAGAGAGTCGGATATATCTTAGGCGGAGGGAAGGTTCTTGATGAGTATAAGATAAGTGTATTACTTCGAGAAATAGATTATCGAATGACAAGCGGTGTTCGCAATCGATTAAATGAGCGTTTTAGCGATGCGGAAGCCAAGGCGGTTTCACCCAACCGGGTTGAATTGGTAATTCCGGCTAAATATAAAGAGCGAAAACAAAATTTCGTCTCGATAGTAAAGGCGATATATCTCGACCATACACCGGAGATGATTAACAAGAGGATAATGGAGCTGGTTAGAAAACTTGCTGTTCTGGACGACAAGGAAGCAAGTGAAGCTGCACTTGAGGCGATTGGCAATGAAAGCGTCGGAAAGCTGGCTACCCTGCTGAACTCATCCAATGAGGAAGTACGCTTTCGGGCAGCGAGATGTATGCTTAATCTGGGCAGCGATGAGGGTCTGGAGGTTCTAAGAGAAATAGCAATGCACAAAGGTTCAGCTTATCGAGTCGAGGCACTGGAGGCGATGACCATAGCAGCGCGTCGCAATTATGCGGCATCTGTTTGCCGAGGCCTGTTGCGAGATTCTGATTTTAACGTCAGATTGGCTGCATACGAACAATTGCTAAAGTTAGACGATATATCGATAGCACGCAGTCACATAGGGCGTAGTTTTTATCTGGACCAGCTCGCCCAGACCGAATACAAGTCGATATATGTTAGCCGCAGCGGCCAGCCGCGAATTGTGTTATTCGGTGTGCCGATATACTGCCAGGACAATATCTTTGTGCACTCTGCCGATGGCGATATAACGATAAAATCTTCAGGTGGTCAGAGATATGTCTCAGTGGCGCGCAAACATCCCACACGGCCTGTAATGATAGGTCCCTTAAGAAGCTCTTTTGCAGTTGGTGATATTATTCAAGTGCTTTGTGAAGAGCCGCCCAAGAGAGAAGAACAAGATTCTGGCGGCTTAGGGGTTTCATATTCCGATATGATAGCTCTTTTGAAACAGATGTGTGACGGAGGTGCCATAAGAGCAGAGTTTCGTGCAGGTCCCCAGCCAAAATTCGACTAATAATCAAGAGAAAACATACCCTCGGCCGATAACAGTATTGCGTATTATGCTAAAAGTGCGCAATTTGCGTAAAATGAATATCTGAAAAATCATCCATAGGGCAGAAATAATGAGACTTGAAAAGGTTATTCTTGACGGCTTCAAGAGCTTCGCGGACAAGACGGATTTTTCTTTCGATTCACCTGTAACCGCCATTGTTGGGCCGAACGGCTGTGGAAAGAGCAATGTCGTTGATGCGGTAAAATGGGTGCTTGGCGAGCAGAGTGTCAAGAGTCTGCGAAGCGACCAGATGGCGGATGTGATATTCAGCGGAAGCAGCAGCAGGAAACCCCTCGGTTCGGCTGAGGTGAGTCTGTTTATTTCCAACTCCAATGGAAACGGCACCAGGCAGCTGCCAATTGACGCTGACCAGGTGCAAATATCACGCAGGATATACAGAAGCGGAGAGAGCGAATATCGGATAAACAACAAGATATGCCGACTAAAGGATATCCGGGAATTGTTTATGGATACTGGGGTGGGAACCAGAGCATACTCGATTCTTGAGCAGGGACAAATTGAGCAGCTTGTAAGCGCATCGAAAGTGGACAGAAGATTTATATTTGAGGAAGCAGCCGGCATAAGCAAATATAAAGCGCACAAAAAAGAAGCACTTCGTAAGCTGGAAAGGACAGAACAAAACCTGCTGCGTCTTGCAGATATTCTGGGCGAGGTTACAAAGCGGCTGCGAAGCGTCAAGCAACAAGCGGGAAAAGCGAGAAATTACCTGCAATACACCCAGAGACTCAAAGAGCTGCAGGTTAATTACTCGCTGGCAGAATTTGATAAGCTAAATACGCAACTGACAGAGAAGAAAACTATCCTTGAAGAGGTAGAGCAACAACTTGAGCTTCTGGCATCGGAGCTGACAAGAAATGATACAGAACTGGGTGAGCTTGGCGAGAAGATAATAGAAACAGAGAATAAGCTGAACCGCACAGGAAATTGCCTTGTTGCCGTTCAGAGCAAGATTGAGCAGCAGCTTCAACGAACTGAGTTTTTGAGAGCGAGGATTACAGAACTACAGCAAAGAAGCAAAAGTGCAGCCCAGAGAATTGGAAAACTGCAGGAGCAGGAGAATCTCTTTAAGGAAAATTTATCACAGTCCAAAAGCGAGCTGGCAAACTCTGAAAAGGTGCTCGAAGAGAAAAGTCGTGAAGCTGAACAAATCCAGAAGACATTACAGCAAATCAATGCAGAATGCGTCTCTCTGGAAGCGGATTTGGAAGATGAGAAATCGGGCATTATCGATGTAGTCAGGAAGACAGCCCAGCTTCACAACGAGGTCCAGAGTACTTCAGTTTATCGCGACAATTTATCCAGCCAGAAGGAGCGGCTGTCGAGCCGGGCGAGGACAGCCGAATCGGAGCTTGAGAAACTGCTTACCGAAAAGGCACAACACAAGGCCCGGCTGGAAGATATCGAGAAAGTGCTCAAGGAGTTACAACGGAGCCTGGAAGACAAACGCAAAGAGGCAGAGGCAATTGGCGGCGCGCTTGAGACGGATAATAGGCAATCGGTCCAGAACAAAGAGCTTCGCAGTGCGTTAAACAGCGAGCTGTCAATATTGACGGATATGGAGAGAAGATATGAGGGGCTTAATGATGCGGTTCAGAGCATTCTGCGAAATCAAACAACCGAAAATGATAAGTTAGATTATGTCGAAGGAATGCTGGCAGATATCTTTGTTGCTGATGTCGAATACGCAAGTGCGGTTGAAGCCGCTCTTGATGGCAAGGCCGACGCTCTGGTGATAAATAACGCGAGCAAGCTGCTGGCTGATAAGGAGACCGTAGAAAAGCTCGGTGGCAGAGTCGATTTTATATGCCTTGATAAAATAAGGCCTTTTGTTGACAAAAAGGATTTTTCGAAGGTGCCTTTTGTTGTCGGCAGAGTCGCAGAATTCGTAAGGGCCGAAAGCAAATACGCACCATTGGTGTGGCAATTGCTTGGCAAAACGCTGATTGTAGATTCGCTCGACGCAGCGACCGAGCTTGCTGATAAAGTGGGAGCTGAGTACAAATTTGTTACCTTAAAGGGAGAATTTTTAAGCGCCGATGGGATGATAAAGCTTGGGCCTATCGGTAAAACAACGGGCCTGATATCACGTAAGAGCCGATTACGTCAATTGCAGCAGAGCATAGCCAAGGTCCAATCCGAAATCTCTGCGCTTGAGGAGCAAATAGAGCGGAAGATTGCGGCGAAAACACACGTGGAGAAATTGTGTAAGGACCTGCGGACATCTATCTATGAGGCCAATACTCAAAAGATGCAGGTAAACTCAAAGCTGGCAGTTTACGAACAGGATATAAAGCGGCTGGGCCAGGAGCAGCCGTTGTTAGCCGGCGAAATCGACACGCTGCAGGAGCAGATAGCTCAATCGGTGCGAAAAGAATACGATTCGAAACAGAAATTACAGGAGCTGGAAGCGGTAAATGACCAGCGAACATCGCGGATAAAGAAGCTTAAGGCAGAATACGCCGAGCGAAAAGAGCAGCAGCAGACACAGCTAAACAAGCTTACCGATTTAAGGATTGCTCTTGGGGCAATGACAGAGCATCGACAGGCGGTTGAACAGGCGGTTGTGAGTCTGCAAAATCAAATGCGGGAGAATCACATTGCTGCCCAGGCATCGCAAGAGGAAATACAAGGCAGCAGCGAGCAATTAGAACAAGCCCAGAGGGATATTCTTGGCTGCGAAGCATCGGTGTCAGAGCTGTATGTTGAAAAGGAGAAAAATCAACAGAGCAATCAGTTGCTGCAGCAGGAAATTGTGGAGCTACACGAAAAGCAGAAGCAAACGGAACAACTTATCCGGCTCAAGCGAGCAGAGAAAAGTGAGATTGAGCAAAAGATAAGTGAGCTTAAAGTAGAATTGGGCCAGTTGGAGGTAAAACAGCAGGATTTAGTCGAAAGAGTTCAGGAGGAATTACAGATTGATTTGGGCCAGGCCTACAAGGATTACAAGGACCGGCAGGTTGACTGGAACAGGGTAAGAGAGGAGATAGGTGAGCTGCGAGGCAAGATTGAGCGGCTGGGCAATGTGAATCTGGATGCGATAGATGAGCAGGAAGGCCTTGAGAAACGACATGACTTCTTAAGCAGCCAAGTTCAGGACCTGAATAAAAGCAAGGCACAACTTCAGCAGCTGATAAGCCGTCTTAACAAAAATAGCAGAGAGAAATTCAGAGAGACCTTCGAGGAAATCAGGGTTCATTTCCAGCAGATATTCCGGAAGCTGTTTGGCGGAGGCAGGGCTGACATAGTGCTTGAAGATGCGGAAGATATCCTCGAAGCGGGTATAGAAGTAATAGCAAGGCCGCCCGGCAAAGAGACGAGGAGTATATCTTTGCTTAGCGGCGGGGAGAAATCGATGACGGCCCTTGCTCTTTTGTTTTCGGTTTTCAAGACCAAGCCATCACCATTCTGCTTCCTTGACGAGGTTGATGCGGCGCTTGACGAGGCAAATAATGAGCGATTTGATATGCTGCTGCGGGAATTTCAAAAGGATTCGCAGTTTATAGTAATCACTCACTCCAAGCGCACGATGAGCATTGTTGATGAACTGATTGGGATAACGATGCAGACACGGGGGGTGAGCAAGAAGATAAGCGTCAAGTTTGACGAGTATGAGGAAGAAACGGCAGCGGTAGCATAATTTTGTATTGCGTTCCTTCGACTATGCTCAGGACAAGCATGCGTATCGCGTATTGCGTTGGTAATTAGCACGTAGAGATATGAAGAAGTGCCCATTTTGTGCAGAGGAGATTCAGGACGAGGCCGTAAAGTGCCGTTTTTGCGGCGAGTTTCTTACCAAGTCAAGCAAGGTGGAGACAAAATGGTATTTTTCCACGACGAGCGTTGTAATTGCCCTTTTGTTGTTAGGCCCACTTGGCCTGCCAGTTGTATGGCTCAACCCGCATTATAAAATGGTTACCAAGCTAATCGTTACAGGTTTAGTTATTGCACTTACTATTTTGCTTTGCTATCTCACAGTGAATGTGTATCTTCAATTAATGAAGCAGATAGAAGAGCTTGGGTGAAT